>NZ_JBJLSK010000029.1:0-44159 GCF_050871965.1 Kineococcus lubricus | reverse complement strand
CGCTGCCGATCATCGGCAGCGCGGGTCCAACGATCCGAACCGCGGCGCGACGGCGACGCGTCAGCCGAGCTCCTTGCGCACGAGCGGCGCCACCTCGGTCCCCAGCAGCTCCACGGCGCGCATCACGTCCGCGTGCGGCATCGTCCCGGCCGACAGGTGGAGCATGAACCGGTCGATCCCCAGGTGCTGGTGTTGGAACAGGATCTTCTCGGCGACCTCCTCGGGCGACCCGACGAGCAGCGCCCCGCGCCGTGAGCGCGCCGCCTCGTAGGAGGTGTGCGAGAAGTACCCCCAGCCGCGTTCCTGGCCCAGCTGGTTCATGACGCCCTGGTACGGCTTGAAGTGGACGGCTTCGGCGGCGGCCGTGGTGGGGGCCACGAACCCGTGCGAGTGCGTCGCGATCCGCAGCACCGACTCGTCGTGCCCGGCGCGGCGCCCGGCCTCGCGGTACAGCTGGGCGAGCGGCGCGAACTGCTCGGGCATCCCGCCGATGATGGCGATGGCCAGCGGCAGGCCGAGCGTGCCGGCCCGCACGACGGACTGCGGGTTGCCGCCCACGGCGATCCACACCGGCAGCGGCTGCTGCTCGGGCAGCGGGAAGACGCCCAGCCCGGGGACGCCCGCGCGGTGCTCCCCGCCGGGCCACGTCACGTGCGCGGGGTCGGACCGGATCGCCAGGAGCAGGTCCAGCTTCTCGGCGAACAGCTCGTCGTAGTCGTCCAGGTCGTACCCGAACAGCGGGAACGACTCGATGAACGAGCCGCGCCCGGCCATGATCTCCGCACGGCCGCCGGAGAGGCCGTCGAGCGTGGCGAACTGCTGGAAGACCCGCACGGGGTCGTCGGAGGACAGGACGGTGACGGCGCTGGACAGCCGGATGCGGGTGGTGCGGGTCGCGGCCGCGGCCAGCACGACGGCGGGCGCGGACGCGGCGTAGTCGGGGCGGTGGTGCTCACCGAGGGCGTAGACGTCGAGCCCGACCTGGTCGGCCAGCTCGATCTCCTCGACGACCTCCCGGAGCCGCTCGGCGTGCGAGATGGTCTTCCCGCCGTCCGCGTACGGCGTCGTCTCCGCGAAGGCGCTGATCCCGATCTCCACCACGAACCCCCAGATGTTGAAACCTCAAAGACAAGAAGCAGCGTACCCGTGATCGACCACCCCGCACCACGCCCGCCCGTCCCTGCCGGGGTCACCCCGACGAGGGAGGACCGCCCGTGAGCGCACGCGACGACCTCCTCGGCATCGGCACCGTCGCCCGGCGCGCCGGGGTGTCCGTCGCCGCCCTGCGCCACTACGAGGAGCGCGGGCTGGTCCACGCCGTCCGCGACGCCGGCGGCCGGCGCCGCTTCCCCCGCCACGTCCTGCGCCGCCTGGCCGTCGTCGCCGCCGGCCAGCGCGTCGGGCTGTCCCTGGCCGCCATCGCCGACGCCCTCGCCGCCCTGCCCGCCGACCGCGCCCCCACCCCCGGCGAGTGGGCCGCCGTCGGGCAGGTCTGGCAGCGCCTCCTCGACGAGCGCCTGCGCGAGCTGCAGGACCTGCGCACCTCCCTGGACGGCTGCATCGGCTGCGGCTGCCTGTCGCTGACCCGCTGCACCCTGCTCAACCCGGACGACGACGCGGCCCGGGAGGGCAGCGGCTCGCGGTGGCTGCGCGAGGCCGGTCACCGGCCCCGCGGCGAGCGACCGTGAACGGTGACCACTAGGTTCGTGGGGTGGTCGCCAACCTCCCGTTCGGGTCCGCGGAGGAGCTGCGCCGGGCCTACGAGGCCGTGGACTGGGCCGCGACGCCGCTGGGCGACCCCGCGTCCTGGCCGCAGGCCCTGCGCCGCGCGCTCGAACTGGCCCTGGAGACCCGCTTCCCCGTCTTCATCGGCTGGGGACCGGACCTGACGATGGTCTACAACCAGGCCTACGCCGACATCATCGACGACAAGCACCCCTCGGCCCTGGGCCGCCCCACCCGCGAGGTCTGGGCCGAGACGTGGGACGAGCTCGGCCCGCTGTTCGCCTCCGCCCTGGCCGGTGACGCCGTCTGGTTCGAGGACCTGCCCGTCACCATGAACCGCAGCGGCTTCTTCGAGGAGACGTACTTCACGTTCTCCTACTCACCCGTGCGCGGCGACGACGGCCGGATCGCCGGCGTCCTCGACATCGCCACCGAGACCACCCGCCAGGTCCAGGACCACCGGCGCCTGGAACTGCTCACCCGGCTCGGCGACCTCGCCTCCGAGCTGCAACCGCCCGCCGAACTGGCCCGCAAGGCCCTCGACGTCCTCGCCACCGCGCCCCTGGACCTGCCCGACGTCGACCTCCAGCTCCCCGGCGAACCCAGCCACCTGCCCGCCCCGCAGCGGCCCCTGGCCCCGCGCGAGGTCCTCGTCCGCGACCAGCCCGACGGCCACCGGCTCGCCTGGGTCCGCATCCCCGCCGCCCTCGGCGGCCAGTCCCCCGGCGTCCTCGCCGCCCGGCTCAGCGACCTCGTCCCCGTCGACGCCGCCTACCGCGACTTCCTGCGCCTGGTCGCCGCCACCGTCGGCGACGCCCTGTCGGCCGCCGCCTCCTACGAGGCCGAACGCCGCCGCGCCGACCTGCAGCAGTGGCAGGCCCAGCGCCTGGCCGGGCTCGTCGCGGTCGCGCAGGCCCTGTCCACCGTCGACGGCGAGGACGCCGTCCTGCGCGTCCTGGGCCGCGGCGCCGTCGGCCTGCTCGGCGCCGACGGCATCGTCCTGGGGCTCCTCGGCGACGCGGGGGTGCAGGTCCTCGGCGACGCCGACGACCCCGCCGCGGCCGCCCTCGACGCCGCCTTCGGCGGCACCGCCGTCCTCGACGACGACCCCACGACCGCGGCCTGGCCGCTGTGGGTCGGTGACCGCGTCATCGGCGCCCTCGGCCTGTCCTGGCGGGACCGGCGCCACCTGGGCCCCGAGGACACCGACGTCGTCACCGCCCTGGCCGCCTCCACCGCCCAGGCCCTCGACCGGGTCCGCGCGGCCCGGTCCGAACGGGCCGCCGCCTCCGCCGTCCGCGCCATGGCCGAGACGCTGCAGCGCAGCCTGCTGACCGCCGCCCCCCGGCCCGAGCACCTCGAGATCGCCGTGCGCTACTCCCCGGCCGCCGAGCACGCCCAGGTCGGCGGCGACTGGCACGACGCGTTCCTCACCGCCGCCGGCACCGCCTGCCTCGTCATCGGCGACGTCACCGGCCACGACCAGGACGCCGCCGCGGCCATGGGGCAGGTCCGCAACCTGCTGCGCGGCATCGGCTACAGCCTGGAGGTCTCACCCGCCTCGGCGCTCGCGGCCCTGGACCGGGCGATGCGGGACCTGGGCGTGGGGGCGCTGGCCACGGGCATCCTGGCGACCATCGAGCCGCTGGAGACGTCCTCGCACTGGCGGCTGCGCTGGTCGAACGCCGGTCACATGCCGCCGCTGGTCATCTCCCCGGACGGCTCGGTGGAGGTGCTGCGGACCAACCCGGACCTGCTGCTGGGCCTGGACGCGGAGTTCGTCCGCGCCGACCACGTCCACGGGCTGCCGCCGGGGGCCACGGTGCTGCTGTTCACCGACGGCCTCGTCGAGCGCCGCGGCGCCTCGGTCGACGACGGCCTGGCCTGGCTGGCCCGGACCGCCGGGACGTTCGCCGGGATGGACCCGGCCGAGATCTGCGACCACGTGCTGGGCCTGGTGGACGGTCACGCCGAGGACGACGTCGCCGTCCTGGCCGTCCGGGTCCGGTCCGAACCGGACGCGGCGGTGCCCGTCCCGTCGTAGGCCCTCTCGTAGCCGCCGTCGGCGAGCCCGGCCCAGCGTTCGAAGACGTTGCGGTGCGGGCGGTTCCCGGTCACGAGGGCGTTCAGCCCGTACAGGGCGAGGAAGGGGACGGTGCCCAGCAGGGCGTACTGGTCGGCGTGCTTCAGCTCGTGGCGCCGGCGCGCGGGACCCCCGAGGTCGCCGTGCAGCCAGACGTTGCCCAGGGTGGTCCCGCCGCGGCCGTAGGTGCCGCGCGGCATCCCGGAGGCCTCGACGAAGAGGTCGTCCCCGAGGGTGAAGGTGGCGCCGTGGGCGCGCGCCCAGCCGAGGGCCAGCACGGAGACCGGGAGGTTGCGGACGGCCCGGAAGACGATCCAGGCCCGGCGTGCGTCGACCACGGGCCGACGGTACTTCAGAGAGCGGACGACGAGACTCGAACTCGCGACCCTAACCTTGGCAAGGTTATGCGCTACCAACTGCGCTACGTCCGCAACGTGCGGGGACGACTCTACACGCCCCGCGGGGGTGGCGGCGACGGCGGGTGCTGCCGCAGCCAGCTCCGCACGTCTTCCCGCGCAGCCTCCGCCATGGAGGTCGCGTGGCCGGTGAACCCGTGCGGCGACGCCGGGTAGACGCGCACGTCGACGTCGACACCGGCCACCGCCAGCCGCGTGGCCATCACCAGGTTGTCCTCCAGCAGCACGTCCTCGGCCCCCACGACCACGAGGACGGGCGGCAGACCGCTGACGTCGGCGTGGACCGGGGACAGGTCCGGGTCCGTGCGGTCGGCCACCGCCCCGGCGTAGGCCTGCAGGAAGTACTCCCCGGCGATCCGCCGCCCGGCCGGGGTGCACCCGCTGAGGTCGTAGGTGCCGAACTCCAGCACCGCCCCGCCGAAGGGCGCCAGCCCCCGGTCCCGCAGCCGCAGCAGCGTGCCCAGCGCCAGGGTCGCCCCGGCCGAGGAGCCCCCGATCGTGAGCCGGCGGGTGCCGAAGCGCTCCCCGGCGTGATCGGCCAGCCACAGCGCGGCGCTCTCGCAGTCCTCCAGCCCGCACGGCCAGGGGTGCTCGGGAGCCAGGCGGTGGTCCACGCCGACGACCACCAGACCCGAGGCGTCGGCCAGGGCGCGGTGCCGCGCGTCGTCACCGGCGGTCGTGCCCAGGTAGAAGCCCCCGCCGTGCAGGTGCAGGTGCACCCCGGTCACCGGGCCGCGGGCCGGTACGTGGACGCGCACCGGCACAGTGCGTCCACCGGCGCGCACCACCTCCACGGTCGTCGGCGGGCTCACGGGGGCGGCGGCGCGTGCCCGGGCCCGCAGCGCCAGCACCTCCTCGTGGCTGCCCGGACCGCGGCCCGTGCCGCGCCGGGCGTAGAACGCCCGCGACTCGGCGGCGAACCCGTCCAGGCGGGCGTCGCCCAGGTGGGCCGGCACCCGTGCGCCGCGCCCTCAGCCCGCGGCGAGCACGGTCCGCGCGAAGGCCGCCGCGCGCTCGCGCAGCGCCTCCTGGCGCTGGGAGACGCTGAGGCCGGGGTCGGGCCGCAGCCGCGGCGTGGCCCGCAGCACCCGCACGTTGTCCCCGCAGGCCAGGTCGGTGCACAGGTAGGTCCCGACGGTGTTGAGCTTGCGCCCGGACTCCCCGGCGCGGGCGGCGACGAACAGCCCGACGTCGCCGGGGGAGCGGGTGGTGCGGCACAGGTCGCACATCGCCGTGGTCCGCACCCCCTTGCCGGGGGTGGCCCGCAGCGCCAGCCCGACGACGGCCTCGCCCAGCGGGACGAGCAGCCACCCCCGCTCGGGGGCCTTGGGGTCGCGCCAGCCGACGACCTCGCGGGCGGGGTCGCAGCCGTGCACCCACTCGGGCACGCGCATCCGGTGCGCCTCACCGCGCGAGCAGTTGGTCATGGTGGAGCGGATGGCCTCGTCGGTCAGCTGACCGGCGTGCAGTTCCAGCGTTGCGCGTGGCACGGACGACTCCCTCGAGGACGAAACCCGGTCGAGGGTACGCCTGCTCAGGAGGCGCGCTCGAACCCGTCCGTCGCGTCGAAGACCGCACCGCAGTCCTGCACGGCCGCCGCCAGCCGCTCGGCGGGGACGGGGCGCGAGAAGTGGAACCCCTGCGCGTAGTCGCAGCCGGTGGCCTGCAGGGCGTGGACCTGCGAGGCCTGCTCGACGCCCTCGGCGACGACCCCGAGGCCGAAGCTGCGGGCCGCGCCCACCACCAGGCGCACGAGCTCGACGGTGCGGGGGTCGTCGGAGTCGACGAAGCTGCGGTCGATCTTCAGGACGTCGACGGGCACCCGCGACAGCTGCCCGAACGAGGTGTACCCGGTGCCGAAGTCGTCGATGGCGACGCGGACGCCGATGGCCCGCAGCTCCTCCAGGCGCGCCCAGGCGGCGTCGTCCTCGACCATGACGGTCTCGGTGATCTCCAGCGTGAGCCGGTCGGGGCGGGTGCCGGCGGCGGCGAGCGCGGAACGCACGTCGTCGACCAGGCGCGGGGAGCGCAGGTGCCGGCCGGAGACGTTCACCGCGACGCGCAGCCCGGCGCAGGGGCCGCCGGCGGCGTCGAACTCGGCGAGCTGGCGCAAGGACGTGCGCAGCGCCCAGCGCCCCAGGTCGCAGATGAGGTCCGAACCCTCGGCGACGGGGATGAACCGGCCGGGCGGGACGAGGCCCTCCCCGGGCTTCTGCCAGCGCACGAGGGCCTCGACACTGCCCACCCGCCCGCTGTCCAGGGACGTCACGGGCTGGTAGTGCAGGACGAGCTCGTCGTGGGCCAGGGCGTGCCGCAGGCCCTCCTCGACCGCGGCCTGGGCGGCCAGCGCGGCACGCAGGTCGTCGTCGTAGACCTCGACGCGACCGCGGCCGGCCTGCTTGGCGCGGTAGGCGGCGGTGTGCGCCTCCTGGAGCAGCCGGTCGGCGTGGTCGCCGGGTTCGGTGCCGGCCGCGTCGGGCTGCTGGGCGCCGAGCCGGCTGACGGCGATCCCGACGCTGGCGCCGACCAGGGCGCGGGACTCGGTGCCGCCGGCCAGCGCGATGGGCGCCGAGACGGTCTCGATGAGCGCCTGGCCGAGGTCGACCAGGCCCTTGTCGTCGAGGACGGGCTCGACGAGGACGACGAACTCGTCGCCGCCGAGGCGGGCGACGACGTCGACGGCGCGGACGCGGTCGCGCAGGCGCTGCGCGACGGTCTGCAGGACGGCGTCCCCGGCGACGTGCCCGAGGGAGTCGTTGACGGTCTTGAACTGGTCGAGGTCGAGGAACAGCAGCCCGACGCGGTCGCCGGTGCGGTGGGTGCGGCGCAGGGCGCGGTCGATCTGGGTGAGCGCCTCGGCCCGGTTCGGCAGGGTCGTCAGGGCGTCGTGGGTGGCCTGGTGGGCCATCTCCTCCTGGAGCAGGTCGCGGTCGCGCAGGGCGCTGACGATCTGCTGGACGGAGGCGTGCACGACGCGGCCCAGCGGCCCGCCGACGGGGCGGCGCAGGATCTCGTCCTCCAGGTCGCCGTCGGCGACGGCCTGGGCCTGGGCCTGGACCGAGCGCAGGCTGGTGACGGCGGCGCCGAGGCCGCGGGCCACGACGCGGGCCTCCGGGGGCCCCTCGACCCGGACGTCGACGAGGTCGCCGCGGCTGATGGAGCCGGCGGCGTCGGCGAGGCGGGCCAGGGGCCCGGCGATGGACCGGCTGGTGTAGAGGGTCCCGCCGAGGGACAGGACGAGCAGCAGCGCGGCGGTGCCGCCGTAGCGCAGCAGCTCCTCGCGCGCCTGGGCGCGGTAGGCCTCGGCGATCCGGGCGGCCTCGTCGGCGGCGACCCCGAGGACGCGGCGCAGCGCGTCGTCGCGGCCGACGACGGCGGTGCTGAGCTGGACGAGGACGTCGGAGCCGGGGACGGCCCGGTCCCCGGAGGCGGCGGCGGTCGCCAGCAGCCCGTCGATGCGCTGGGCGTCGGGGTCGGTCGTCGCGGTGATCCAGCTGGAGCGGACCGCGGCGCGGGGGGAGGCGACGAGGTCGTCGGAGGCGTTCCTGAACCCGGCCCAGCTGCGCAGGAACAGGGTGCGGGCGGGGCCCTCGGCGCCGGCGGGCGCGGACACGTACCCCAGGTAGTAGGGCACCTCCTCCCCGGCGAGGGTGGTGGCGCGGGCGGCCAGGCGCAGGTCGGTGACGGCCGTCTGCAGGCCGGTGTCGCCGGTCTCGGCGGCGGCGGTGATGAGGTGCGCGTCCACGGCCGCGCTGAGCTGGGAGACGAGGAAGCGGTACTTGTCGAAGAGCTGGCGGTTGCTGGTCTCGCGGGCGCTGGCGGTGTCCCCGGCGCCCCAGGAGGCGCGGACGACGTCGAGCCGCTCGGTGGCGCGCGCGACCTGCTCGCGGGCCAGGGGGTCGGCGGTGGCGGCGGCGACGGCGACGTCGGTGCGCGCGACGGCCCCGGCGTAGAGGGTGTGGAGGGTGACGGCGAGGCGGTTGCGCTCGCGCAGGCTGCCGCCCTCGGCGCTGAGCTCGAGGAGCTCGACGCTGGAGACCAGGGGGATCGCCTCCTCGGCGACGCGGGCCCGCAGGGTGTCGAGGGCGACCGCGGCGCGCAGCTGGCGGACGGCGTCCTCGGCGGCCTGGACGCGCTGGACGCGGTGGGTCACGAGGATGGAGGCGAAGGCGGCGAACCCGAGCAGGGGGACGAGGACGAGCACGAGCAGCCGCGTGCGCAGGCTGATCGTGCGTCGTTCTCGTCGCTCGGGGAGGTCGGCCACCTGGAGGGGATCGACCGGCGGCGCGGGGTTCCTGAGCGGGTGGCTCCCCCGGGGGCCGGTCGTCCCCCGTTCGGCCCAGCGCCGGCCCCCCGGTGGCACCGCTGAGTAGTTGTCTAGAACTCTGCGTGACCCCGCTGCGCGGGAGGGGATCGGGCCGGGAACGTCGTGACCCGCAGCCGTTTGTGTCCGGGCCCGTCTGGCGGCACACTCATCGCACAGCTGGATTCTTCTAGAAGAATCGCTGATGGTGGCCAGCGCAGGAGGTGTGCCGTGCGGGATCGTCCGGACGATCGGGGCGGTGCGGGCCGCCCCGCGCTCGCCAGCGCCGTCGTGTCCTCCGCCCTCGCCCTGGCCGTCACCGACCTGCGGGGGCAGGTCCTGGAGGCCAACGACGCCTTCGCCCGCCTCCTGCACCTGCGTCCCGACCAGCTCACCGGCGGCAAGGTCGGCGACCTGCTGGCCGCCGGCGCCGGGCAGGAGGACGTCCTGGACCTCGACCGGGTCGTGGAGGACCTGCTCGGCGGCACGCCCGTCGTCATGGCCGACCTGCTGGCCCGCCGGCCGGACGGGTCGGCCCTGCGGGGTCAGGCGCTGTGCTCGCTGAGCCACGACGGCGGGACCGGGGCGGGGGCCGGGCCGGTCCTGCTGCTCCAGGTCGTCGACAGCGACAGCACCGACCGCCGCCGCCCCGGCGACCACGACGCGCTGACCCGCCTGCGCAGCCGGCACGCGGTGGTCGCCGACCTCACGGCCCGGTTGCGCGAGCGGTCCGGGCTGCTGGGCGTCATCGCCTGCGACCTCGACCGGTTCCGGGTGGTCAACGAGAGCCTCGGGCACGCCGTCGGCGACGAGCTCCTGGTCGGCGTCGCCCGCCGCCTCATCGCCGGGGTGCGCGGCGGGGACGTCGTGGCCCGCCTGGGCGACGACGAGTTCGTGGTGGTGCTCACCGGGCTGACCGACGTCGCCGAGGCCGTGGACGTCGCCCACCGGCTGACCCGCCACCTCGGGGCCCCCTTCGAGGTGGACGGCCCGCAGCAGCGCCGGGAGATCCGCTGCGCCGTCAGCACCGGCCTGGTCGTCGTGGACCTGGACGCCGCCGGCTCCCCGTGCCCGGCCGCCGGCGGGGGCGCGCCGCCGCCGCTGGACGCCGCGACCCTGCTGCGCGACGCCAACACGGCGCTGGACGCGGCCAAGGCCGCCGGCGGCGGGTGCTGCCGGGTGTTCACCGGCGCCATGCGCGAGCGCGCCATCCACCGGCTCACCGTGGAGAACGACCTGCGCCGGGCGCTGGAGCGCGGGGAGCTGCGGGTCCACTACCAGCCGGTCGTCGACCTGCGCGACGGCCACCGCTCGGGTTTCGAGGCGCTGGTCCGCTGGGCCCACCCCCAGCGCGGGCTGCTGCTGCCGGGGCAGTTCCTCGACGTGGCCGAGGAGTGCGGGCTGCTGCCGGCCGTCGACGCCGTCGTCCTGGAGCAGGCGCTGGACTTCCTGGCCCGCCACCCCGACGTCCGGGTCGCGGTGAACACCTCCGCGCGGCGGCTGGACGGGACGTTCGCCGCGGACCTCGCGCGCGGCCTGCACCGGCGGGGGCTGCCCCCCGGGCGGCTGGCCGTGGAACTGCTGGAGACGTCCCTGGCCTCCGGCGACCCGATCGTCGAGCGGGAACTGCTGGACCTGGCCGACCTCGGCGTCGCGGTCCTGCTGGACGACTTCGGCACCGGGTACTCGGCGCTGTCCTACCTGCGCCGGCTGCCGGTGACGGGGCTGAAGCTCGACGGGTCCTTCGTCGCCGACCTGCCCGAGGACGACAGCTCCGACCGCATCGCGGCGGCGGTGGTGAGCCTGGCCGGCAGCTTCGGGTTGTCGTCGATCTGCGAGGGCGTGGAGACCGCCGCCCAGGCCGAGCACCTGGCCGCCCAGGGCTGGCAGTCGGCCCAGGGGTTCCACTTCGGCGTCCCGGCCCCGGAGGAGCGCTGGTTCCCCCGCCCCCTCGCCCCCACCGGGGGCACCCCCCGCGCCGCCCGCGTCCCCACCTGACCCCCGGCGGCCGGCGGGACCCGGCCGTGTGGACCGCTCCCCGGCCCGGTGCCACGATGGACGAGGTCCGGCAGCGTGGCGCGACCCGTGGGAGGTCACCGTGAGCACGACCGTCCAGACCGGGGCCCCGAGCGAGCTCAAGCGCGTCATCGGCCCCAAGCTGCTGCTGCTGTTCGTCGTCGGCGACATCCTCGGCACCGGCGTCTACGCCCTCACCGGGCAGGTCGCGGGGGAGGTCGGGGGAGCGGCGTGGCTGCCGTTCCTCGTCGCGTTCGCGGTCGCCACCGTGACGGCGTTCTCCTACCTGGAACTGGTGACGAAGTACCCGCAGGCCGCGGGCGCCGCGCTGTACGTCCACAAGGCGTTCGGGATCCACTTCCTGACGTTCCTCGTCTGCTTCGTCGTCATGTGCTCCGGGATCACCTCGGCGTCGGCGGCCTCCCGGGCGTTCGCCGCGAACCTCGTCGAGGGCTTCGGGGTCGGCGTCGGGAACACCGGCGTCCTGCTCATCGCGGTCGCGTTCGTGCTGCTGGTCGCGGCGGTGAACCTGCGCGGGGTCAGCGAGAGCGTGAAGCTGAACGTCGTCCTGACCGTCGTGGAGCTCACGGGCCTGCTGACGGTCATCGGCCTGGGGACGTGGGCGATCCTCGGCGGCGACGCCGACTTCTCCCGGGTCGTGGTGTTCGAGACCGAGCAGGACAAGAGCGTCCTGCTGGCGGTGAGCACCGCGACGTCGCTGGCGTTCTTCGCCATGGTCGGTTTCGAGGACTCGGTGAACATGGCCGAGGAGACGAAGGACCCGAGCCGGATCTTCCCGCGGGTCCTGCTGACCGGGTTGGGCATCACGGCCGTCGTGTACGTGCTGGTCTCGGTCTGCGCCGTCGCGGTGGTGCCGGTGGGGGTGCTGCGGGAGAGCGAGACCCCGCTGGTGGAGGTCGCGCAGACGGCGGCGCCGGGTTTCCCGATGGCCGACCTGCTGCCGTTCATCTCGATGTTCGCGGTGGCGAACTCGGCGCTCATCAACATGCTGATGGCGAGCCGGCTCATCTACGGGATGGGCCGGCAGGGGGTCCTGCCGCCGTTCCTGCGGGCCGTGCACCCCTCCCGCCGCACCCCGTGGGCGGCGATCGGGCTGACCACGGCGATCGCGGTCGGGCTCATCGGCTACGTGTCGCTGGCCCCCGACTCCCCGGTCGTCGCGGTCCTGGGCGGGACGACGTCGCTGCTGCTGCTGACGGTGTTCTGCGTCGTGAACGTCACCGTGCTGGTGCTGCGCCGCGACCGCGTGGCGCACCGCCACTTCTCGGCCGGGCCGGTGCTGCCGGTCGTGGGGGCGGTGTCGTGCGCGTACCTGGTGCTGCCGTGGACGTCGGGCCGCGCGCTGGAGCAGTACCGGATCGCCGGGGTGCTGGTGGCGCTGGGCGTGGTGCTGTGGGCGGTGACGTACGCCTGGAAGCGCCGGTCGCCGGGGTCGGTGGACGTCCGCCGGGGCTGACCGGCTCAGCCGGTGCCCGAACCGGCGCCCACCGGCAGGAACCACGCGGCGGCGGCGGCGACGAGGGCGGTGCCCGCGACGAGCAGCACGACCTCCGCGGCGCGCGGGCGGCGCCGGCGCAGCAGCAGCAGGGTCGTGGTGGAGGCGGCGACCAGGGCGGCCCAGGTCAGCAGCGTCCAGCCGAGCAGGAGGGCCAGCACGGCGACGCCCTCCCCGGCGTCCGTCCGGGTCCAGGCGAACTCCCCGGCGGCGAGCACGACGACGGCGACCCCGGCGAGGGCGAGGGTGGCGGGGGCTCCCAGCGGGCGGGTGGCCGGCACGCGCCGAGGCTACGGGCGTCCCCGCGGCGGGGCAACGGCCGCCCGGGACGCGCTCACCCGCGGAAGGCGTCGGCGTGCTGCTGCGCCCACCGCGCGAAGGTGGTGGCCGGGCGGCCGAGGAGATCCGGCACGACGGAGGTCGCCGAGGCGCCGCCGGCGGCGAACCCGGCCAGGACGGTGTCGACGTACCAGCGGGCGTCCTCGCCCGCGCTCACCGCCAGCACCGCGACCGCCTCCTCGCGGTCCACCCGCACGAAGGGCACCTCGCGGCCCAGCGCCCGGCCGAGGGCGGCGGCCAGCTCGCGCCGCGTGAGCACCTGCGGACCGGTCAGGGCGTGGGCGCGGCCCTCGTGCCCCTCACCGAGCAGGACCTCGGCGGCGACCGCGGCGATGTCGTCCACCGCCACCGGGGCGCTGGCGGCCTGCGGCCACGGCTCGCGCACCGTGCCGTGCGCGCGGACCTGCGGCGCCCACAGCAGCGCGTTCTCCATGAAGTCCCCCGGCCACAGGTGCGTCCACGGCACGCCGCCCGCCTCGACCGCCGCGGCCACCGGGCCCCACCAGCTCTCCAGCTCCCCGGACAGGTCCACCACCCGCTCCACCCCGGCGCGGCGCGCGGCCGTCACCACCCGCTCCGCCGTGGCCGGGGCCGGCGCCAGGTAGAGGCGGTCGACACCGCGCAGCGCCTCGGCCAGCACCGACGGCCGCGTCACCGACCCGTGCACCACCTCGACCTGCGCGGGCAGGGCCGCGCGCACGGGGTCCACCGTCAGGGCACGCACCTGCGCCGCCCCGCGGGCCAGGAGGTGGTCCACCACCCGGCGGCCGACGCTGCCGGTGGCCCCGGTGACCAGGACTCTCACGCGCTCCTCCACCGCTCGCGGGTCAGGGCACCACCAGGTCAGCACACCGGCCGCGCGGGCGGCAAGACCGCGGGACGGGTCTCAGCGGCGTCCGCGCCGGGACCCGGAGTACGCCGGTTCCCGCAGCCGCCGCCACCCCGCCGGGACGGTGAGCCCGGGCACGGCGTGCCGCACCGGCTCGAAGGTGAGGGGTTCGTCGTGCCCGTCCCCGGCGTCCCCCGCGTCCCCGGCGTCCCCGGGGTCGAGGTGCAGCTCGGCGAAGGGCCGCCAGGGCCCGCGCGGCGCGGCGACGGCCAGCAGGTAGCGGCCGCCGACGTGCCGGGCCCCCACGAGCAGCCGGCCGGACGGCGCGCGGAACGCCGCGATGCTCGAGTGCAGGCCGTGGCGGGCGTCGCGGCGCGGCCACGGGACCCGCCGGCCCAGCGTCGTGGACAGCAGCAGGTCCCCCGGCCCGTCGGCCAGCTCGACGCGCAGCGCCAGCCCCAGCACGTCCGGCAGCGGGGCGGGCAGCCCGGTCGCGCGGGAGAACCGCACGACGACGCGGTCCTCACCGGGTTCGTCGACCCAGCGCACCCCGGTCCCCGGGTGCAGCCCGTGCCGCCGCAGGGTCCCGGGCAGGACCGTGCCGCGGGGGTGCAGGGCCTTGGCCCCGCGGACGGCGGCGACGGTCCGGAACAGGCGGGAGATCACTCCCCGAGTCTGTTCCCGCGCCGGTGGTGGCGCACCTCACGACCGTCCCGGGACGTTCCCGCGCCGCCTCCTCGTTGAACCCGGTGATGGTCACCGCAGCCCGCACCGGAACCGTTCTCTGGACCCCGCGCCACGTCCTCGTGACCGCCTCCGCGCAGGCCGAACCGCACGGCCGCGCGATCCTCGACCGCCTCGCCGCCGCCGGGGTCGACGACGTCCGGCTGCTGAGCGGGGACCGCCTGCCCCCGCTGCGGGAGGACACCGACCGCGCCACGTACGCGCGGGCGAAGCGGACCCTCGCCGTCGTCACCAGCGCCGCGTCGAAGCGCCGCCCGACGCCGATCCCGCCGAGCGCCGACTTCTCCTTCCCGCTGGCCGAGGGGTGCCCCGGGCACTGCCAGTACTGCTACCTGGCCGGGTCGCTGACCGGCCCGCCGATCACCCGCGTGTACGCGGACCTGCCGCGCGTCCTCGCCGGGCTCGACGAGGTCGTCGGCACCGGTGCGGTCACCACCGGCACGCAGGCGCGCGGCCACGAGGGCACGACGTTCGAGGCGTCCTGCTACACCGACCCGCTGGCCCTGGAGCACGTCACCGGGTCGCTGGCCGCCACGATCACCCACTTCGGGACGCACCCCTGGCCGGGTCCGGTGCAGTTGCGGCTGACGACGAAGTACGACGACGTCGACGGCCTGCTCGACCTGCCGCACCGCGGCCGCACCCGCATCCGGGCGTCGGTGAACGTGGCCGGGGTGGAGCGGTTCGAGGGCGGCACGGCCCGGGTGGGCGCCCGGCTGCGCGCGCTGGGCCGGCTGGCCCGCGCCGGGTACCCCGTCGGCCTGACGATCGCCCCGATCATGCCCGTGGACGACTGGCGGACCGCCTACGGCGACCTGCTGGACGCGGCCGCCGCCGAACTGCCCGCCGGCGCGGACCTGACGGTGGAGTGCATCACCCACCGGTTCACGCCGAAGAGCAAGGACGTCCAGCTCGGCTGGTACCCGGCGACGAAGCTCGACCTGGAGGAGTCCACCCGCAGCCGCAAGCACGGGAAGTTCGGCGCGGTGAAGTTCGTCTACGACAAGGACACGATGCGGGACCTGCGCGGCTGGTTCGAGGCGGCGCTCGCCGACCGGCTGCCCGCCGCGCGGTACCTCTACTGGACCTGACCGGTCGCCACCGCGGGCAGGACCCCGGTCCACCCGTCCGCGCCCCACGCGTCGGCGAGCACGGACGCGGTGACGGCGGCCAGGTCACCGGTGCGGTGCAGGACGGCGCGCTGGCGGGTGGCCGAGGTCCCCTCGGCCAGGAGCCGCCCGGTCAGCGCGGAGACCTCCTCGAACTCACCGGCCGCCTCCAGGTCGTCCCGCAGTTCGGCCAGCAGCCCGCCGACCACCACGGCCGCCGGGGCGGAGTCCCCGGTGACGGGGTCCACCAGGTCCCCGGCCAGCCCCCACCGGGCCGCCCGCCAGCGCGCCGCCCGCAGCACCTCCGGGCGCAGCGGCGGCGGGGCGACGCCGCGCTCGGCGCGGCCGGCCACGACCCGGACCAGCGAGCGGCACAGCGCCGCGTGCAGGACGACGTCGTCGACGCGGGGGCAGACGTCGGCCACGCGGAACTCCAGCGTCGGGTACCGCAGCGAGGGCCGGACGTCCCAGTACAGGTGCGAGGCGTCGTCGACCACGCCGGCGCGGCGCAGCTGCGCCACGACCCGGTGGAACCCGGCGGCGTCGCCCAGTTCCTCGGGCGCCCCGGTGATGGGCCACCGGGCGAACCACTGGGTGCGGAAGCTGTCGTACCCGGTGTCGGTGCCCTCGTGGAACGGTGAGCTGCCGGTCATCGCCAGCAGCACCGGCAGGTAGGGCCGGACCCGGTCGGACACGGCCACGGCGACGTCCAGGGACGGGACCGCGACGTGGACGTGGCACCCGCAGATGACCTGCTGCAGCGCCAGGACTCCCCACCGCTCCAGCAGCCCCAGGTACCGCGGCCGGGCGGTCATGCGCTGCTGCTGCCAGCAGGCCGTCGGGTGCGTGGACGCGGGCAGCACCGTGGCGCCGAACCCCGCGGCGGCGGCGCGCGCGTCCGCCCGCCGGGCCCCGATCTGCGCGCGCAGCTCGGCCAGCGTCCGGCAGACGCCGGTGGCGGTCTCCAGCTGCGTCGTCGCGATCTCCGCGCCGACGTGCGGCCCGAGGGAACCGTCCAGCGCGGCGGCGGTCAGCCGGGGCTCGTCGCGCAGCTCCGTCGTCAGCGCGTCGACGACGTGGAACTCCTCCTCGACGCCGAGGGTCGCGCCCGCACCGCTCACGACCGCGCCAGCCCGGACCAGAACCGGGCCAGGGTGACGACGCCGGCGAGCAGCACGTCGACGTCGACGGACTCGTCGCTGTCGTGCCAGTTGTCCTCGGGCAGGCCGGTGCCGAAGAACAGCAGCGGCAGGTCGAGGGTGCTCGCGATCAGCGCGGCGGGGGACCCGCCGGCGTTGCGCATCCGGCCCACCGGGCGGCCGAATCCCTCCTCCGCGGCTTCGTGCAGGACGTCCAGGGCCGGCAGGTCCGGTGGCGTCGCGTACGGTTCCTGGCCGCTCTCCTCCTTCACCTCCAGCCGGTACGCGACCCGGTCGTCGATCCGGTCGGCCACCCAGCGGCGCAGCTGGTCGGCCACCGCGGCGACGGTCTGCCCGGGGACGGTGCGGATGCTGAGGTCGGCCGTCGCGACGGCCGGGATCGCGCCCTGGGAGGGGCCGACGGGGTCCCCGGCGAGCAGGGCGGTGACCTCGGCGGCCGGGCGCAGGTAGAGCCGTTCGGGGACGGTCCAGCCCGCCTCACCGCCGACGGAGCGGGTGCTGCTGCGCTCGAGCCAGTCGGCCCCGTCGTAGGGCAGGGCGGCCAGCGCGGCGCGGATGCCCTCGTCCGGCTCGACCACGTCGTCGTAGAACCCGGGCAGGGTGAGGCGGCCGTCCTCGTCGTGCAGGCCGCCGAGCAGCCGGGCGAGTTCGACGACGGGGTTCGGGGCCGGGCCCGAGACCGCACCGGAGTGCACGTCGCGGAACGGGCCGAGGACCTCCAGGGTGGCGCTGACCGAACCGCGGACGCCGGTGCACAGGGCGGGGACGTCCTTGGCCCAGATCATGGTGTCGGACAGCACGATGAGGTCGGCCGCGAGGTCGTCGCGGTGGGTCTCCAGCAGCTCGGCCAGGTGCGTCGAGCTCGCTTCCTCCTCCCCCTCGACCAGCACCGTCAGGTTCACGGCGGGCGCGTCCCGCCCGGTCGCGGCGAGGTGGGCTCGCACGGCCCACACGTGCGCGAGGACCTGCCCCTTGGCGTCGGAGGCCCCCCGGCCCCACAGCTTCCCGTCCCGCAGCGCGGGCTCGAACGGGGGCGTCTGCTCCCAGTGGTCGTCCTTGGCGGGGCGCACGTCGTGGTGGCTGTACACCAGGACCGTGGGGGCGCCGGGGGCGGCGTGCCAGCGGGCGAACACGGCCGGGGCACCCTCGGTGCGCCAGACCTCCACCTCCGGGAACCCGGTCTCGCGCAGCACCCCGCTGAGCCAGTGCGCCGAGCGGGTCATGTCGGGGGAGTTCTCGGGGTTGGCCGAGACCGAGCGGATCCGCACCCACCCGACGAGGTGCTCGAGCAGTTCGTCGCGGTGGGTCCGGGCGTGGTCGCGGACGCGGTCGAGTTCATCGGTCACGAGGGCGACCTTCCGGCGGAGCGGACGGCCACGGCGTTGGACCTGTTCCCAGGGGAACACGCCGGGCGGATCCGCAACCCGGCCAGGCCACCCGCCGCTAGAACACCCCGTTGCGCTCGATCTCCTGCTTGCGCGAGATCGACCCGCCGACGAGGAAGAACACGCCGAGCAGCAGGTAGAGCCAGTTGCTCTCCGCGTCGGTGGGCAGCACCGGGGCGGAGGACTGGTTGACGATGCCGATGCCGGCGAAGGCCATGCCGATGAGCGCCAGGGCGTGCAGCACGACGTTCTTGTGGGCCTGGCGCACCGACCCGGCGAACGCGAGGACGGTGATCCCGAAGAGGAACAGCATCGCGGACGTGACGATCGAGACGGTGAAGATCCCGAACAGCTGGGCGCCGCTGGTGAAGAAACCCATCGCGTCGTAGTTCGTCGTGATCCCGGGGATCACGCCGCAGATCCCCAGCAGGGTCAGCAGCGCGCCGGTGAACTGGGCGTGGCGGCGGACGGGGCCGCCGCGGGTCCTGGCCAGCTGAAGGGGGTTGGACTCCGCCTTCAGGGTGGTCTCGACGTCGTCGTCGCGGCGGGGCTGGAGGGCTTTCTGGTCGGTCATCGGCGCTCGCCAATCGGTCGGGGAGGTCGCTGGCCGCGGGTTGGACGGCTGACCGCGAGTATGGCCCCGGCGCGCCGCGGGGGCGCGCCGGAGCGTGGTCACCCGTTCCAGTCGACGAGCTGGACGACGACGCCGTTGGGGTCGCGGACCTGGAACGCGCGCTCGCCCCACTCCTCGACGGTGAGCGGCATGGTGATCTCGACGCCCTCGGCCCGCAGCCGGGCGAGTTCGCCCTCGAGGTCGTCGACGACGAACGCGACGATCTGCCCGCGCGCGACCTCGTCGCGCTGGTCGGCGGGCAGGGTGGCGAGGCCGCGGCGCAGGTAGACGAGGTGGGTCCCGACGTCGGGTCGGCTGAGGCTGGCGTACCCGTCGGCGGCGTTGTCGAGGGTGAAGCCGAAGTGGTCGGTGAGGAACGCGGCCGAGGCGCGTTCGTCCTCGACGTTCAGGGACAGGGCGGTGGCGGTGACCTTCACGGGGACTCCCTTTCTCCGTACGGTGTACGGAGAGAACGCGCCGACCCCCCGGTCTGTTCCCGCCCCTCCCCGCGATCAAGGACTCCCCCCCCCGGCGATCAAGGACTCCCCCCCGCCCCTGGGCGATGATCGGCCGGTGAGTCCCGACCGCCCGAACGCCGGCGACCCCGCGCGCACCCTGGCCCTCCTGTGGCGCGACCCCACCGCCGTCCCGGCCCGCGGCCCGCGCCGCCGCCACGACCTCGACGCCGTCGTCGAGGCCGCCCTCGGCCTCGTCGACGTCGACGGCCTGACCGCCCTGTCGATGCGCCGCGTCGCCGAGCGCCTCGGGATCTCCACGATGTCGCTGTACACCTACGTCGCCGACCGCGCCGAGCTCCTCGACCTCCTCCTGGACGCCGCCTACCTGCGGATGCCGCGCCAGGACACCACCGGCCGGCCGTGGCGCGACCGCCTCGTGAGCGTCGCCGCGGAGAACCGGGAGCTGTTCGCGCAGCACCCCTGGGCCGCGGAGGTCTCCACCGTCCGCCCCTCCCTGGGCCCGGGCCAGACCGCCAAGTACGAGCACGAGCTGGCCGCCCTCGACGGCACCGCCGCCGACGACGTCACCCGCGACGCCTGCCTCACCCACCTGCTCGTCTTCGTCCGCGCCTGCGCCCGCGACGCCGCCGACGCCCGCGCGATCGCCGCGGGGTCGGGCAGCGACCGGCAGTGGTGGGCGGCGGCCGGGCCGCTGCTCGCACGCCACCTCGACCCCGCGCGCTACCCGCGCGCCGTGCGGGTCGGGGCCGCCGCGGGCGAGGCGGCCGGCAGCGCCCACGACCCCGAGCGCGCCTACGCCTTCGGCCTGGCCCGCCTCCTCGACGGCCTCGCCCCCGTCCTGGACGCCTGATGCTCAGGCCCCGAACAACCGCCGCCGCAGCTCCTGCGCCTGCCGCCGCACCGCCCCCGCCAGCTCCACCCGCCGCTGCGGGGTCACCGCCGCCGCCTCGAACGTCACGGCCAGGCTCGTCACCGGCCACCCCGCCCGGTCCGTCACCGCGACCGCGACCGACGCGAAACCCGGCGTGACCTCCCCGTCCTCCTCGGCGTACCCCCGCGCCCGGGTCGCCACCAGCACGGCCCGCAGCTCGCGCGGCGACACCTCCACCCCCCGCGCGACCAGCGAGGCCGCGTCGGGGAACAGCGCCCGCACCTGCTCGCGGGGCAGCGCGGCCAGCAGCGCCCGCCCGCTCGCCGTCAGCTGCGACGGCAACCGCACCCCCACGTCCGTCACCAGCGCGGGCCGGCGCGGCGCCCGCTCCTCCACGAGGTAGACGACCTCACCGCCCACGAGCACCGCGAGGTGCGCGCTCTCCCCGACCCGGTCGACGAGCGCGGCCAGCACCGGCCGGCCCAGCCGCGTCACCGGTTCCTGCCGCACGTACCCCGAGCTCAGCTCGAACGCCGCGATCCCCAGCCCGTACCGCCGTGCCTCGGGGAACCGCAGCACGAAACCCTGCTCGGCCAGCTCCCCCAGCAGCCGGTACACGCTCGAGCGCGGCAGCCCCAGCGACCGCGCCAGCGTCGCCGCCGCGACCGGCCCCTGCTGCGCGGCCATGAACGACAGGATCCGCAGCGCCGCCCCGACGGTCGGGGCCCCCACCGAGGTGACCACGACCGGAAGTGTCCAGCACCCTGGACACCGACGCCGCGCCGGGCGCTGACGGGACGGCGTCGGCGCGGTGAGATGGGACCCGTGAAGAACGTTCTCGTGTCCGCCGGCCCGGTGACCGTGGCCGACGTCGTCGCCGTCGCCCGGCACGGCGCCCACGTCGACCTCGACCCCGCCGCGCTGGCCGCCGTCGAGGAGTCCCGCGCCCGCGTCGAGGCCCTCGCCGACGACGCCGAACCCCACTACGGCATCTCCACCGGTTTCGGCGCCCTGGCGACCCAGCACATCCCCGCCGACCAGCGGACCCAGCTGCAGCGCAGCCTCGTCCGCTCGCACGCCGCCGGGTCCGGGCCCGAGGTCGAGACCGAGGTCGTCCGCGCCACGATGCTGCTGCGCCTGTCGACGCTGATGACCGGCCGCACCGGCGTCCGCGCCCGCACCGCGCAGGCCTACGCCGACCTCCTCAACGCCCACCTCACCCCGGTCGTCGCCGAGCACGGTTCCCTCGGCTGCTCCGGCGACCTCGCGCCGCTGGCCCACTGCGCGCTCGCCGTGATGGGCGAGGGCACCGTCCGCACCGCCGGCGGCGAGCTCCTGGACTCCGCGACCGCCCTGGCGCGCCACGGCCTCGAACCCGTCGTCCTGGCCGAGAAGGAGGGCCTGGCCCTCATCAACGGCACCGACGGCATGCTCGGCCAGCTCGCCCTGGCCCTGGACACCCTCGACACCCTGTTCGCGACGGCCGACCTCGCCGCCGCGCTGTCCGTGGAGGCGCTGCTCGGCACCGACGCCGTGTTCGCCGACGACCTCCAGCGGCTGCGCCCCCAGCCCGGCCAGCGGGTGGCCGCCGGGAACGTCCGCCGCGCGCTGGCGGGGTCGCCGATCGTCGCCAGCCACAAGGGCCCGGAGTGCACCCGCGTGCAGGACGCGTACTCGCTGCGCTGCGCCCCGCAGGTCCACGGCGCCGGCCGCGACACCGCCGCGCACGCCCGCGCGGTCGCCGAGCGGGAACTGGCCGCCGCGGTCGACAACCCCGTCGTCACCCCCGACGGCCGGGTGGAGTCCAACGGGAACTTCCACGGCGCCCCGGTGGCGTACGTCCTGGACTTCCTGGCGATCGCCGTGGCCGACCTCGCGAGCATCTCCGAGCGCCGCACCGACCGGTTCCTGGACCGCGCGCGCAACCACGGCCTGCCCGCGTTCCTCGCCCACGACGCGGGGGTCGACTCGGGGTTGATGATCGCGCAGTACACCGCGGCGGGCATCGTCTCCGAGCTCAAGCGCCTCGCCGTCCCCGCGAGCGTCGACTCGATCCCCAGCTCGGCGATGCAGGAGGACCACGTGTCGATGGGCTGGGCGGCGGCGCGGAAGCTGCGCCGCGCCCTCGACGGGCTGACCCGGGTCCTGGCCATCGAGGTCCTGACCGCGACCCGCGCGCTGGACCTGCGCGCGCCGCTGCTGCCGGGCCCGGTCACCGCCGAGGTCCTGCGGACCGTCCGCACCGTCGTCGCGGGCCCCGGCCCCGACCGCTTCCTGGCTCCCGAGATCGAGGCCGTCGTGGGCCTGGTCGCCTCGGGCGCCGTCGTCGCCGCCGCCCGTTCCGTCACCGAGATCGACTAGGGAGAGCCCCGTGACCGGTCCCCGTCCCGTCCGCGCCCACCGCGGGAGCACGCTGCACGCCAGGAGCTGGCAGACCGAGGCCCCGCTGCGGATGCTCATGAACAACCTCGACGCCGAGGTCGCCGAACGCCCCGACGACCTCGTCGTCTACGGCGGCACCGGGAAGGCCGCCCGCTCGTGGGAGGCGTACGACGCGATCGTGCGCACCCTGGAGGACCTGGAGGACGACGAGACGCTGCTGGTGCAGTCGGGGAAACCGGTCGGGGTGTTCCGCACCCACGAGTGGGCGCCGCGCGTGCTCATCGCGAACTCGAACCTCGTGGGCGACTGGGCCACCTGGCCGGAGTTCCGCCGGCTGGAGCAGCAGGGCCTGACGATGTACGGCCAGATGACCGCGGGGTCCTGGATCTACATCGGCACCCAGGGGATCCTCCAGGGCACCTACGAGACGTTCGCGGCCGTCGCGGAGAAGAGGTTCGGCGGGACCCTGGCCGGCACGATCACCCTCACCGGCGGTGCGGGCGGCATGGGCGGCGCGCAGCCGCTGGCGGTGACGCTGAACGGGGGCGCCGCGATCGTCGTCGACGTCGACCGGGCGCGGTTGCAGCGCCGCGTCGACCACGGCTACCTCGACGAGCTCGCCACCGACCTCGACGACGCCCTGGAACGCGTCGTCCGGGCCCGCGACGAACGCCGGCCGCTGTCGGTGGGGGTCGTCGGCAACGCCGCGACGGTGTTCACCCAGCTGCTGGACACCGGCGCCCCGATCGACGTCGTCACCGACCAGACCTCGGCGCACGACCCGCTGAGCTACCTGCCCGAGGGCGTCACGGTCCCCGAGTGGCACGAGCTGGCCGCGGAGGACCCCGAGGGCTTCACCCGCCGGGCCCGCGCGTCGATGGCCAAGCACGTGGCCGCGATGGTCGGGTTCCAGGACGCCGGGGCCGAGGTGTTCGACTACGGCAACTCGATCCGCGAGGAGGCCCGCCTCGGCGGGTTCGAGCGGGCGTTCGAGTTCCCGGGTTTCGTCCCGGCCTACATCCGCCCGCAGTTCGAGCAGGGCCGCGGGCCGTTCCGCTGGGCCGCGCTGTCGGGGGACCCGGCGGACATCGCCCGCACCGACCGCGCGGTCCTCGAGCTGTTCCCCGGCGACGAGAAGCTGCGCCGGTGGATCACCGCCGCGGGGGAGAAGGTCCACTTCGAGGGCCTGCCCGCCCGCATCTGCTGGCTCGGGTACGGCGAGCGCCACCTCGCGGGCCTGAGGTTCAACGAGCTCGTCGCCAGTGGCGAGGTGTCCGCGCCGATCGTCATCGGCCGCGACCACCTGGACTCCGGTTCGGTGGCCTCGCCGTACCGGGAGACCGAGGCCATGGCCGACGGGTCGGACGCCGTCGCCGACTGGCCGCTGCTGAACGCGCTGCTGAACACCGCCTCGGGCGCGACGTGGGTGTCCCTGCACCACGGCGGCGGCGTCGGGATCGGCCGCTCGATCCACGCCGGTCAGGTCACCGTCGCCGACGGCACCGAGCTGGCCGCGCGGAAGATCGAGCGCGTCCTGACCAACGACCCCGGGACGGGCGTCATGAGGCACGTCGACGCCGGGTACGAGCACGCGGCCGAGGTCGCCCGCGAGCGCGGGGTCCGCGTCCCGATGTGGGAACGGTGAGCTTCCACGCGCAGGCCGCCTGGCTGGACGGCCGGGTCGTCGCGGACGTGCGCGTCGAGGTCGCCGGCGGCCGCGTCACCGCGCTCACGCCCGGGGTGCGGGCCGAACCGGGCGACCACGCCCTGACGGGGCTCGTGTTCCCGGGGTTCGCGAACGCCCACTCGCACGCGTTCCACCGCGGGCTGCGGGGGCGCACCCACGGCGACGGCGGCAGTTTCTGGACGTGGCGGCAGGCGGTGTACGCCCTCGCCGGCCGCCTCACCCCGGACACCTACCGGGAACTGGCGACGGCCGCGTTCACCGAGATGGTCCTCGCGGGCTGGACCGCGGTGGGGGAGTTCCACTACGTGCACCACCGGCCCGACGGCACCCCGTACGACGACCCGAACGCGTTCGCCCTCGCGCTGCGCGACGCCGCGCGCGAGGCGGGGATCCGGCTCGTCCTGCTCGACGCGCTGTACCTCACCTCGGCCCCCGGGGAACCCGTCCTGCCCGAGCAGCGCCGGTTCTGCGACGGGTCGGCGAGCGCGTGGGCGCGGCGGGTGCGGGAGATCCCGGCCGACGAGTCCTTCCGCGTCGGCGTCGCGGCCCACTCCGTGCGCGCCGTCGGCCCGGCCGACCTCGCGGTCGTCGCCGAGACCGCCTGGGACCTCGGCGCCCCGGTGCACGTGCACCTGTCCGAGCAGCCCGCCGAGAACGAGGCGTGCCGCGCGGCGTACGGCTGCACCCCCACCGAGCTCCTCGACCGCGCCGGGGCCCTGAGCCCGGCCCTGACGGTGGTCCACGCCAACCACGTGACCGACGCCGACGTCGCGCTGCTGGGGGCGCGCCGGGCCTCGGTGGCGGCCTGTCCCACGACCGAGGCCGACCTCGGCGACGGCGTCGGCCGCGGCCGGGCCCTGGCCGACGCGGGGGCGGTCCTGGCCCTGGGGTCGGACCAGCACGCCGTCGTCGACCCGTTCCTGGAGGCCCGGGGGCTGGAGGCCGCGGCCCGGCTGGGGTCGCTGCGGCGCGGGGTGTTCTCCCCGGCCGAGCTCGTCGCGGCCCTCACCACCGGCGGGCACCGCAGCCTCGGCCTCGACGGCGGCACCCTCGCCGTCGGGCAGCCCGCCGACCTCGTCGCCGTCCGCACCGGCTCGGTGCGCACCGCCGGTGCGGACCCGGCGCAGCTGGTGCTGACGGCCACGGCGCAGGACGTCACCGACGTCGTCGTCGCCGGGCAGTTCCGCGTCCGCGACGGCGTGCACCGCACCGTCCCCGCCGAACGCGTCGCCGAGATCCTCCGGAGGCTGGCGTGAGCACCCTCTTCACCGGCATCGGTGAACTCACCACGAACGACCCGGAGCTCGCCGCCGACGACCTCCTGGGCCGGGTCCGGGACGCCGCGCTGGTCGTGGAGGACGACCGGGTCGCCTGGGTCGGGCGCGCGGCCGACGCCCCCGAGGCCGACGACCGCGTCGACGTCGGCGGTCGCGCCGTCCTGCCCGGCTGGGTCGACGCCCACACCCACCTCGTGTTCGCCGGGGACCGGACCGCGGAGTTCGAGTCCCGCATGGCCGGGCAGCCGTACGCCGCCGGCGGCATCGCGCGGACCGTCGCCGCCACCCGCGCCGCGACCGACGAGCAGCTGCGCGCGAGCCTGCGCCGGCACGTCGCCGAGGCCCGCGCCCAGGGCACCACCACGTTCGAGACGAAGACCGGGTACGGGCTCACCGTCGAGCAGGAGCTGCGCGCCGCGCGGCTGGCCGCGGAGTTCACCGACGAGGTCACCTGGCTCGGCGCGCACGTCGTCGCCCCCGGCGTCGACCCCGGCGCCTACCTCGACGAGCTCGTCGGCCCGCAGCTCGACGCCGTCGCCGGTCTCGTGCGCTGGGCCGACGTGTTCTGCGAGGAGGGCGCGTTCGACGAGGACCGGTCCCGCACCGTCCTGCTCGCCGCCCGCGCCGCCGGGCTCGGGCTGCGCGTCCACGGCAACCAGCTCACCCGCGGCCCCGGCGTGCGGCTGGCCGTGGAGCTCGGCGCCGCCAGCGTCGACCACTGCAACCACCTGACCGACGCCGACGTCGACGCCCTCGCGGGGTCGGCGACCGTCGCGACCGTCCTGCCCGCCTGCGACCTCTCGACCCGCCAGCCCCTCGCCCCCGCGCGGCGGCTCCTGGACGCGGGCGCGACCGTGGCGATCGCCAGCAACTGCAACCCCGGGTCCAGCTACACCAGTTCCGTCGCGTTCTGCGTCGCGACCGCGGTGCTGCAGATGGGCCTGACCGTCGCCGAGGCCGTGCACGCCGCGACCGCCGGCGGCGCGCGGGCGCTGCGCCGCACCGACGTGGGCCGCCTGACCGTCGGCGCCCGCGCCGACCTGCACGTCCTGGACGCCCCCTCGGTGACCCACCTCGCCTACCGCCCCGGCGTCCCCCTCACCCACTCCGTCCACTGACCCGCGCCGATCAAGGAAACCCGCCCGCCGATCGAGGAAACCCGGGCCATGCTGGGACGGTGAGGAGACACGGACGCCGGCGCCGCAGGGCCCGTCAGGTCGCCGAGGGAGCCGCCGAGGTCACCGACGCGCTCGGGATCGTGTGGACGGTCGTGACGTTCCCGTTCCGGGTGCTGAGAGCGGTCCTCGACGCCCTCACCTGACCCCACCGGCCCCGCCGATCGGGGGAACCCCACCGCTGCCGGGCACCCGCGCCGTGGTCCTGCCCGCATGCTTCGAGGACGGGTCGCAGACGCACGTTCCGCCGGGCCGCCCGGGCCGCCGAGGTCACCGCCGACGTCGTCGACCTGCTCTCCGTCGCCGGGGGTCTCCTGAAGATCCCGTTCACCGTCGTGCGCGCCGTCGTCGACGCCCTCACCTGAACGTCAGGGCGCCTGCACGGGCGACCCGTCGGCGTGCTGGTCGGGGCGCTGCGCCCGGTACTCCTCCAGCGTCAGCCCCCACGCGCGGGCGGCGGCGGTGTCCTCGGCGAGGGTGAACGCGTCCCAGTCGTCGACGACGCGCTGCGTCAGCCACGGCAGTTCCACGCAGAGGTAGCTGCCGCCCTCGGGCACGTCCGGCGGCGGCGTGCAGGTCGACACCGTCTGGAAGGCGCTCGCGTCGAAGCAGCTCGTCCACGACAGGTCGGAGGACGCGAACGGGTCGTCCGGGTCGGTGGCCGCCCGTTCCTCCTCGGTCGGCTCGTGCCAGGTGCACGTCCGCGTCGGCATCGACGTCGCGAGCGGTCCGCCCTGCAACCACTCCTGGTGGGCGATCTCCTCGGAGGACGGCGTCCACTCCGACGCCGACGTCGTGGGCCCGCCCGTCGGCACCGGGGAGGCGGGCTGCGTCCCGCAGGCCCCGAGCGTCAGCGCCAGGGCCAGCAGGGGCAGGACGGTCGCGGCACGCACGCCCCCATCGTCGCGATCCCCGGCCCGCCACCGGCGCGAACCGCGGGGGACCACCCGTCCGGCTCCGCGCCCGCACGCAGCGCCGCCGCGACGTCACGCCCACCGTCGCCCGGCCGCCGCCGGGGGCGGTGGGAGGATCGGGGGGTGCAGACCGCCCCGGCCTTCGGCCTCCTCCTCGACGTCGACGGCCCGATCGCGAGCCCGGTGACCCGCTCGATCAGCGCCCCCGGCCTCCTCGACAGCCTCCTGGAACTGCTCGCCGCGGGCGTCCCGGTGGTCTTCAACACCGGCCGCTCCGACGAGTTCCTCCGCGAGCAGGTCGTCGGCCCGATCCTGGCCGCCGGGCTGCCCGCGGCGGCGCGGCTGCACGCGGTCTGCGAGAAGGGCGCGGTGACGTTCTCCGTCACCGCCGACGGCCCGACGCCCGTGGTGGTCGACGAGACCGTCGCGGTGCCCGCGGAAGCCGTGCAGCGCCTCGAGGCGCTGGCCCGCGACGAGTTCGGCGACGTCCTGTTCGTCGACGGCGGCAAGCGGGCCATGGTGTCCCTGGAGCAGCGCCTCGACGTCGACTCCGCGACGTACCTGGCCCGCCAGCCCGACTACGAGCAGGCCGCCCTGCAGGTCTTCACCGACCTCGACCTCGGCGTCACCTGGAAGGGCGTCACCGTCCCCGACGCCCGCGGCGGCGTCGACTGGCGGATCGACCCCACGATCATCTCCACCGACGTCGAGTCGGTGCTGCTCGGCAAGGACCGCGGCGCGGAGATGGCGCTGCGCCTGCTGGCCGCCGACGGGCCGCTGCCGTCGGCGTGGCGCACCGTCGGCGACTCCCGCACCGACTACGCCATGGCCGACTGGCTGCACGCCCAGGGGCACGTCGTCGCGCACGTCGACGTCCGTCCCGCCGACGGCGTCCCCGCCACCCCCTACCCCGTCCTGGAACCGCGGCACACCGTCCACGACGAGGCGGGCGCGGCCTGGCTGGCCCGGCTGGCCGCCGTGGTCCGCGGCGAGGCCGCCGACGACGGCGACTTCGACGCCCACCTCGTCGCCTGAGGTCGCCCGAGGCAACCCGGCCGGTCAGACCCCGGCGTGCGGGCCCCGGGTGGCCGGTCCGACGGGGATCTGCAGCTCGGTGACCCCGTCGGACGGGTCCTCGGGGCAGTAGTCGAGGTACACCTCCCCGCCGAGCCCCAGCGGGCGGTGGCCGTTGTCCTCGATCCAGCGCGCGAGCACCTGCCAGGTGGCGTCCACCCCGTCCATCGGGCCGTGGTGGACGATCGTGGCCGCCCGCACCGGGGGCAGGTCGGTGACCTGCACGCCCCCGCGGGCCTCCTGGCGCGCGTCCACCACGACGCCGGCGTGCACGCGGACCGCCCCGCCGTCCCCGCCGTCCGCGTGCTCGTACCAGGCGACGCCCGGACCGGTGGGCCGGACGCCCGCCTCCGCGAGCCTGCGGTGCAGCTGCTCGTACAGGGGCTGGATGACGGGGCCGATGTCGTCCGGCTCGAAGCTCGCGGCCACCGCCGACAGCTCCGCGACGCGCACGGGGTCGGTGTCCTTCACGACGACGTCCTGGGTTCCCACGGTGCCCTCCTCCTCGATGACGCGGAGCCTCACCTCCACCGCCCGCAGCCGCGCGACGTCGGCCGCGACCTGCTCCGCCAGCTCCGCCCGGCGCAGCCGGAGCATGCCCTGCAGCTCCTGCACGCCGACCTCCTCGTCCAGGACGGCCCGGACCTGCTGGAGCGTGAGCCCCAGGTCCTTCAGGGCCAGGACGCGGTTGAGGCGGCTCAGCTGCGCGGCGCGGTACGAGCGGTAGCCGGTGACCGGGTCCACGACCGCGGGCGGCAGCAGGCCCAGGGCGTCGTAGTGGCGCAGCACGCGCACCGACACCCGGGCCAGGGCGGCGAACTCCCCGATGCTGAACATGGCACCTCCACCGTGGAGGCTGACACGGTGTGAGGGTCAAGGGGCAGGGCCTAGGCTCCTCGCCGTGGCTGACGCGCGCACCGACACCCAGTACGAGGACCTGCTCCGCCACGTCCTCGCCAACGGCACCCCCAAGTCCGACCGCACGGGCACCGGCACCCGCAGCGTCTTCGGCCACCAGCTGCGCTACGACCTGTCCGCGGGTTTCCCCCTGGTCACCACCAAGCGGGTCCACTTCAAGTCCGTGGCGCTGGAGCTGCTGTGGTTCCTGCGCGGCGACGGCAACGTGCGCTGGCTGCAGGAGCGCGGGGTGTCGATCTGGGACGAGTGGGCCGACGAGAACGGCGACCTCGGCCCCGTCTACGGCGTGCAGTGGCGGTCCTGGCCCACCCCCGACGGCCGGCACGTCGACCAGATCGCCGAGGTCCTGCACACGCTGCGGACGAACCCGGACTCGCGCCGCATGGTCGTCTCGGCGTGGAACGTCGCCGACCTCGACAAGATGGCGCTGGCCCCCTGCCACGCCTTCTTCCAGTTCCACGTGGCCGACGGCAAGCTGTCCTGCCAGCTGTACCAGCGCTCGGCGGACCTGTTCCTCGGCGTCCCGTTCAACATCGCCAGCTACGCGCTGCTGACGATGCTCGTCGCGGCCGAGGTCGGCCTGGAACCGGGTGACTTCGTGTGGACCGGCGGCGACGTCCACATCTACGACAACCACGTCGAGCAGGTCGCCGAGCAGCTGACCCGCGAGCCGTACCCGTTCCCGCGCCTGGAGATCGCCCGCAAGCCGATCTTCGACGTGCGGTACGAAGACCTCGAGGTCGTCGGGTACCGGCACCACCCCACGATCAAGGCGCCCGTGGCCGTCTGATGATCGGGCTGGTCTGGGCGCAGTCCGCGAACGGCGTCATCGGGGCCGACGGCCGCATCCCGTGGCGGGTCCCGGAGGACCTGGCGCACTTCTCGCAGCTCACCGGCGGCTCGACCGTCGTCATGGGTCGCGCCACCTGGGAGTCCCTGCCCGCCCGGTTCCGGCCGCTGCCCGGCCGCCGCAACCTCGTGCTGTCCCGCGACGCCGGCTACGACGCCCCCGGCGCCGAGGTCGTCACGGACCTGGACACCGCCCTGGGCTCGGCCGGCGACGTCTGGGTCGTGGGCGGGCACGCCGTCTACGAGGCGGCGCTCGCGCGCGCCGACGTGCTCGTGGTCACCGAGGTGGACCTGCACGTCGACGGCGACACGCGCGCGCCGGCGGTGGTCGAGCCGTGGCGGCCCGTGGAGGCGGGGGAGTGGCGGACGTCCTCGGCGGGCCCCCGGTTCCGGGTCGTGACGTGGCGCCGGGCGGACCGCCCGTCGCGGTGAACCACTGGCGCGGCAGGCGACCGCGTGCCACCGTGGGTCATCGAGCCCCTGCGGGGCTCCTGGCCGAAGGAGGCAGTCGTGGTGACGCTCTTCCTCTCGCTCGCGGTGATCGTGGTGGTGGCCGGTGTGGTCGGCCACCTGTGTTCGGCCTCCCGGCCCGGGGACCGCAGGCTCGGTCCCGCGGCCCCCTCGAGGCGGGACCGCTCCCACATCAGCTGGCCCGGTGTCCTCGGCGGCGACTCGGGTGCCTCCGGCGGCTACGTGAACCTGCCTGGCACCCACCACCACCACCACGCCGGCGGGTGGGGCTGGGGCGGGGACTCCAGCGGTTTCGGCGGCGACTCCGGCGGTGGTGGGGGCGGCGGCGACTGAGCCGTCCCGCGCACGTCACCCGGACGCGCGGAAGAGCGGCGCGTCCGGGGCGGTTGCGCTGGTCGTGAAGGTGGAGATCTGGTCCGACGTCGTCTGCCCGTGGTGCTACATCGGCAAGCGCCGGTTCGAGAGCGCGCTGCGCGACTTCGAGCACGCCGACGACGTCGAGGTGGTGTGGCGGTCCTTCGAGCTGGACCCGACGGCCGAGACCGTCCACGAGCGGGCCGACGGTCCGAGCGACGCCCACGTCCGCCGGCTGGCGGCGAAGTTCGGGCAGCCCGCCGGGCAGGTGGCGCAGATGGTCGCCCACGTCGACGCGACCGCGGCGGCCGAGGGCCTGGAGTTCCACCAGGACGTCTCGGTGCCCGCGAACACCGTCAAGGCCCACCAGCTGCTGCACCTGGCGGCCGACCGCGGCGTCCAGGGTGCCGTGAAGGAGCGCCTGCTGCGCGCCCACTTCACCGAGGGTGAGCCCGTCGGGGACGACGAGACCCTCGTCCGCCTCGGGGCGGAGGCCGGTCTGGACGCCGACGAGGCCCGGGCGGTGCTCGCCGAGGACCGCTACCTCGCGGCCGTGCGCGCCGACGTCGCCGAGGCCCGCGCCCTCGGGGCCCGCGGGGTGCCGTTCTTCGTCGTGGACCGCGCGTACGGGATCTCGGGTGCCCAGCCGGTGGAGCAGTTCGCGCAGGTCCTGCGCCGGGCGTGGGCCGAGAGCCACCCCCTGACCCTGGTCGGCGACCCCGCCGCCGACGCCTGCGGCCCGGACGGCTGCGCGATCTGACGGCGCACGGGGGGTTCGGATCGTTGGACCCACGCTCCCGATGAACGGCAGCGTGGGTTCAACGATCGCAACCCCGGCGGCCCGCTCAGGCGACGTCCACCCCGAAGTCCTGCGCGATCCCCCGCAGCCCGTTCGCGTACCCCTGCCCCACGGCGCGGAACTTCCACTCCCCGCCGTACCGGTACACCTCGCCGAACACCATGGCGGTCTCGGTGGAGGCGTCCTCGGACAGGTCGTAGCGGACGACCTCGCTGCCGTCGACGCGGTTGACCATGCGGATGAAGGCGTTGACGACCTGCCCGAAGCTCTGGCGGCGGGCTTCGGCGTCGTGGATGGAGACGGCGAACACGATCTTCTCGACGTTCGCGGGGACGGAGCCGAGGTCCACCTCGATGGTCTCGTCGTCGCCCTCGCCCTCACCGGTGCGGTTGTCGCCGGTGTGCCGGACGGACCCGTCGGGGCTGGTGAGCTGGTTGTAGAAGACGAAGTGGGCGTCGGACAGGACCTTCCCGCCCGCTCCGAGCATCAGCGCGCTGGCGTCGAGGTCGAAGTCGAGGCCGGTGGTGGTGCGCACGTCCCAGCCGAGGCCGACGAGGGCTTCGTCGAGGTTCGGGGCCACCTTGGCCAGCGAGACGTTTCCACCTTTGGCGAGAGTCACACCCATGGCGTGAACCTACCCGGGCGGGCTGGACGCCGCCTGAGCGAGGAGCCGGTCGACGAGGACGTCGACGGACGGCGCGGGCAGCCCGAACAGGGCCCGGAAGTAGACGGGCGCGACGAGGTGGTCGAGGACGCGGGTGGCGGTGGGGGTGTCCTCCCCGCGGGCCGCGGCGGCGGCCAGGAGGGCTTCGGCCTGGGCGTTGCGGCCGGCGAGGCACGCCGAGCGGGCGGACTCGGCCCCGTCGGGGGCGCCGGGGTCGGCGGGCCCGGCGGTGACGGCGGCGCGCAGCAGGGCGAGTTCGGCGGGGCGGGCGGCCTGCTCGGCGAGGGCGGCGCCCCAGGCGCGCAGGTCGCCGCGCAGGGTGCCGGTGTCGGGGACGTCGCCGCTGGTGCCGAACCGGAGGAGGGCGGTGTCGGCCAGGAGGGCGGCGACGTCGCCCCAGCGTCGGTAGACGCTGGTGGCGTTGACGCCGGCGCGGGCGGCGACCCGGGGGACGGTGACGGAGCCGCCGTCGGTGAGGAGTTCCTCGACGGCGCGGTGGACCGCGGCCGTGACCTTGGCGCTGCGCCCGCCGGGACGCGCCATCGTCGGCGTCATGCCCCGACCTTAACGCAGTGGACGTTGCGTTAGTCCCGGGTGCGGAGTAGTTTCCCGGAGACACCTCCCCGACGGTCTGGAGCGACCCGTGCCCCGCACACCCCGAACCGGGACGGGTTTCAGGCTCGTCGCCCTCACCCTCGGCCTCCTCGTCGCCGCGAGCGCCGCGCCCTCGCCGATCCTGCCGGTCTACGAGGAGCTGTGGGGCCTGGGCCCGACCGCCGTGACCGTCGTCTTCGCCGTCTACGCCGCCGTCCTGCTCGTCGCGCTGCTCACCGTGGGGTCCCTGTCGGACCACCTCGGCCGCCGCCCCGTCGTGCTCGTCGCCCTCGCCGGGGTCGCCGCGTCCCTGGTCGTCCTCGCCGAGGCCCATGGGGTGGGGGCCCTCGTCGCCGGCCGCGCCCTGCAGGGGTTCTGCACCGGCACCGCCCTCGGCGCCCTCGGCGCGTGGCTGCTCGACCTCGCCGGGCCCGGCCGCGGCCCGGCCGCCCAGCTCGTCAACGGCGCCGTCCCCCCGGCCGGCCTGACCGTCGGGGGGCTCGGCGCCGGGCTGCTGGTGCAGTTCGCCCCGGCGCCCACCGAGCTGACGTACCTGCTGCTGGCCGCGCTGCTCGCCGTCGCCTCCGTCCTCGTCGCGTGCACCCCCGACGTGGCCGACCGCGTCCCCGGCGCGCTGCGCTCGCTGCGCCCCGTCGTGCACCTGCCCGCGGCCTCCCGCGCGGCGTTCACCACCAGCCTGCCCGGGTTCCTCGGCAGCTGGGGGCTGGGCGGCCTGTGCATGGGCCTGGGCCCGTCCGTGGTCGCCGGGGTCCTGGGCCTGCACGACCACGTCGCCGGTGGTCTGGTCGTCGCCGCGGTCGCCGGCGTGGGGGCGGTCACCGGCGTCCTGACCCGCCACCGCGCCCCCGCCCGCGTCCTCACCCTGGGGATGGCCGCGCTCGTCGTCGGGCCGCTCGTCCTGACCGCCGGGCTCGCCGCCACCTCGGCCCCGGCGTTCTACGCCGGTGCGCTGCTGTCCGGGATCGGGTTCGGCGCCGGGTTCCAGGGCGCGCTGCGCGCGGTCCTGGCCACCGCTCCCGCCCACGAACGGGCCGGGGTCCTGTCCGCCGTGTACGTCGTCAGCTACCTCGCCTTCGGCGTGCCCGCCGTCGTCGCCGGCCTGCTCGTCCCGCACCTGGGGCTGCGCGAGGTCGTCGACGGCTACGCCGCCCTCGTCGTGCTCGCCGGGGTCGGCGGCCTGCTGCTGCTGGCCCGCGCCCGCCGGACCCCGGCAGCGGCCGTGCCCGCCCAGGCCCGCCGCACCGCGCCCGTCCGCCCGCTCGACGAGAACGTCTGAGTCAAGGGCCGGGCACCGCCTGCCGATCACCACCGCATGACCCTCCGCGCCGGTCAGCGCATCGCCTTCAGCGGCCACTTCCTGGCCGCGCGGTCCGACCTCGCCGCCCGCGCCGAGCGGGCCGGGCTGCACGTGGACGACGCCGTCACCGCGGCCACCGACGTCCTCGTCGCCAACGACGCGGGCTCGGGTTCGGCCGCCGTCCGCGCCGCCCTCGCCCTGGGCGTCCCCGTCCTCGACGAGTACTCCTTCGACGCGCTCGTGCTCGCCGCCGCCTGATCGGACCCGCGCCCCGGGACGGGCCCCCGGGACAGGCCCCGGCATGCGCGGGAGATCCGGAGGTGGTTGCCTTCCCCGGTCCAGCCCGCACGGGCACGGTGGAGGGGAGACGGCATGTCAGCCGGAGGCAACGAGGCCCAGCGGGACTTCTCGCACGAGGACGGCGGCCTGCACAAGGGCCTGAAGAACCGCCAGCTGCAGATGATCGCCATCGGCGGCGCCATCGGCACCGGCCTGTTCCTCGGCGCCGGCGGGCGCCTGGCCGGCGCCGGCCCCGGCCTGTTCCTCGTCTACGGCGTGTGCGGGTTCTTCGTGTTCCTCATCCTGCGCGCCCTCGGTGAACTCGTCCTGCACCGCCCCTCCTCGGGGTCCTTCGTCTCCTACGCCCGGGAGTTCTACGGCGAGAAGGCCGCCTTCGTGGCCGGGTGGATGTACTGGTTCAACTGGGCGATGACGGCCATCGTCGACATCACCGCCATCGCGCTCTACCTGCACTACTGGGACGCCTTCTCCTCCGCGCCCCAGTGGCTGCTGGCCCTGGCCGCGCTCGTCGTCGTCCTCGGCCTCAACCTCGTCTCGGTGAAGATCTTCGGCGAGATGGAGTTCTGGTTCGCCCTGATCAAGGTCGTCGCGCTGACCGCGTTCCTGGTCGTCGGCGTCGTCTTCCTCGCCGGCCGGTTCCCCGTCGACGGCCAGAGCACCGGCCTGAGCGTCGTCAGCGGCAACGGCGGCTGGTTCCCCTCCGGCGTCGTCCCGCTCGTCGTCGTCGTCTCCGGGGTCGTCTTCGCCTACGCCGCGGTCGAGCTCGTCGGCACCGCCGCCGGGGAGACCGAGAACCCCGAGAAGATCATGCCGCGCGCCATCAACACCGTGATCGTCCGCATCGTGGTCTTCTACTGCGGCTCGCTGGTCCTGCTCGCGCTGCTGCTGCCGTACACCGCCTACAGCGCCGACGAGAGCCCCTTCGTCACGTTCTTCTCCAAGCTCGGCGTCCCCGGCGCCGGGGACGTCATGAACTTCGTCGTCCTCACCTCCGCGCTGTCCAGCCTCAACGCCGGGCTCTACTCCACCGGCCGCATCGTGCGCTCGATGTCCATGAACGGCTCCGCCCCGCGGTTCGCCGCCAAGCTCAACTCCGGCGGCGTGCCCTTCGGCGGGATCGCGATCACCGGGGTCGTCGCCGTCCTCGGCGTCGGCCTGAACTACCTCGCCCCCGGCCGCGCCTTCGAGATCGTCCTCAACGCCTCCGCGCTCGGCATCATCGCCAGCTGGGGCACCATCGTGCTGTGTCAGCTGAAGCTGCACCGCTGGGCGCGGGCGGGCATCGTCCAGCGCCCGTCGTACCGGCTCCCCGGCGCGCCCTGGACCGGCTACGCGGTGCTGGCCTTCCTCGTCGCCGTCCTCGCGATCATGGCCTACGACGAGTCCAGCCGCCCCACGATCTACGCCCTCGGCGTCATCGTCCCCCTCCTCGTCGCCGGCTGGTTCGCCGTCCGCGGGCGCGTCCTGGCCGCCGCCGAGGAGCGCCTGGGCTACACCGGCGAGTTCCCCGTCAAGGCCGACCGGCCCCGGCGGGACTGATCCCCGGAACGAACAGGACGCCGCCGCCCCCCTCGGCCTAGGCTGCGGGGGACGGCGGCGTCCTGCCCCGTCCTGCCCGCCCGGCGCTGTGCGGTGCACCGTCGACGAGGCCCCCTGAGGACACCCGCGCATGACCGCGCCCACCACCGCGCCCACCGGCGCCGCCGCCCCCGTCCGCCGACCCTCCACGGTCGGGCTCGTCGTCCTCCTCGGCGCCATGGCCGCGCTGGGGGCGGTGACGATCGACCTGTACCTGCCGTCCCTGCCCGAGGTCGCGGTCGACCTCGGCACCACCGAGGCCCGCACCCAGCTGACCATCACCGGCGTCCTCGTCGGCTCCGCCCTCGGCCAGCTCGTCGTCGGGCCGCTGTCCGACGCCTTCGGCCGCCGCCGCCCCGCCGCCGCCGGGTTCGTCGTCTACGTCGTCGCGACCCTGCTGTGCGCGATCGCCCCGAACCTGCCCACCCTCGTCGCCTTCCGCGTCCTGTCCGGCGTCGGCGCCTCCGCCGGCGCCGTCATCGGCATGGCCGTCATCCGCGACCTGTTCACCGGCCCCGCCGCCTCCCGGCTGCAGTCCCGCCTCGTCCTCGTCATCGGCGTCGCGCCCCTGCTGGCCCCCAGCGTCGGCGGCGCCATCGCCGCCCGCACCGGCTGGCGGCCCGTGCTGGCGCTGCTCGCCGTCGCCGGCCTCGGGGTCCTGCTCGCGGTGTGGCGCAAGCTGCCCGAGACCCGCCCCGAGCTGCGCGACACCGCCGGGCAGGCCCGCGCCGAGGGCGGGCAGACCCCCGTCACCCCGCCGCGGCGCCAGCGCGTGCTGCGTACCTTCACCGGCTACGGCGCCCTGCTGCGCGACCGCCGCTTCCTCGCCCTCGCGGTCATGCCCGGCCTGGCGATGGCGACGATCATGGCCTACGTCTCGACGTCCGTCTTCGTCCTGCAGGACGGCTTCGGCCTCACCGGCACCGGCTTCGCGATCTACTTCGCCGTCAACGGCACCGCCCTCATCGGCGGCACCCAGGTCAACGCCGCGGTCGTCGAGCGCTTCGGCTCCGCCCGCCTGCTGCGCGTCGGGGTGCTGGCCGCCCTCGTCTTCGGCCTGGCCCTCACCGCGTCGCTGCTGGCCCGCACCGACCAGCTGCTCCTGTTCGCCGTCCCGCTGTACCTGCTGCTGCTGTCGCTGGGCCTGATCATGCCCAACGCGGTGACCCTCGCCCTGGAGCCCTACGGCGACAGCGCCGGCGCCGCCGCGGCCCTCGTCACGGCCCTGCAGTCCGGCGTCGGCGGGCTCGTCGGGGTCCTCGTGGGCGTCCTGGGCGGCGACGAGCACGCCACCGGCGTCGTCATCGGCGCCGCGGTCGTCCTGAACCTCGTGCTCCTGCTCTCCGTCCGGCGCAGCACCCGGCCTAGTGTGAGGTCATGAGCTCGATCACGGACGCCCAGCCCGCGGGAAGCGACCTCGACCCCTCGGTCCGCCCCCAGGACGACCTCTTCCGCCACGTCAACGGCCGCTGGCTCGCCACGACCGAGATCCCCGACGACCGCGCCGTCGACGGGGCCTTCATCCGGCTGCGCGACCAGTCCGAGGCCGAGTGCCGCGCCATCGTGGAGGCCGCCGCCGCGGCCGCCGCCTCCGGGGAGGCCCCCACCGGCTCCGTGCGGCAGAAGATCGGCGACCTGTTCGCCAGCTTCATGGACACCGACCGCGTCGAGGCGCTCGGCGCCACCCCGCTGGACCCCGAGCTGGCCGCCGTCGACGCCGTCACCGACCACGCCGGGCTCGTCCGGCTCCTGGGCACCTTCGAGCGCTCCGGCGTCGGCGGCCCCTTCGCCTACTGGGTCGACACCGACAACGCCAAGTCCGACGAGTACGTCGTCTACGTCACCCAGGCCGGCCTCGGCCTGCCCGACGAGTCGTACTACCGCGAGGAGCAGTACGCCGAGGTCCGCGACGCCTACCGCGCGCACGTCGAGCGCATCCTCACCCTCGGCCGCCGCCCCGACCCCGCCGGTGCCGCCCAGCGGGTCCTGGACCTGGAGACGGCGCTCGCGGCCCACCACTGGGACCGCGTGAGGAACCGCGACGCGAACGCGACGTACAACAAGGTCGACCGCGCCGGCCTGGATGCGCTGCTGCCCGGGATCGACCTGTCGCAGTGGCTGGACGCCGCGCAGCTGCCCGCCTCCGCGTTCGCCCAGGTCGTCGTCCGGCAGCCCGGCTACCTGACCGGCATGGCCGAGGTCCTGCTCGCCACGCCCGTGGAGACGTGGAGGGACTGGCTGGGCTGGCGCGTCCTGCACCAGGCCGCGGCGTTCCTGTCGGCCGACTTCGTGGAGGAGAACTTCGCGTTCTACGGCACCAGGCTCACCGGTGCCCCGCAGCTGCGGGAGCGGTGGAAGCGGGGGGTCGGGCTGGTCGAGGGCAGCCTCGGGGAGGCCCTGGGCGAGCTGTACGTGGGTGAGCACTTCCCGCCGGCGGCCAAGGAGCGCATGGAGCAGCTCGTGGCGAACCTCGTCGAGGCGTACCGCCAGGACATCGAGGCGCTGGACTGGATGACGCGCGAGACGAAGGACCGCGCGCTGGAGAAGCTGTCGCGGTTCACGCCGAAGATCGGCCACCCGGACCGGTGGCGGGACTACTCGGCGCTGACGATCGACCGCTCGGACCTGCTGGGCAACGTGCGGCGCGCGTTCGCCTTCGAGGTCGACCGCGAGCTCGCCAAGCTTGGTGCCCCGGTGGACCGCGACGAGTGGTTCATGACCCCGCAGACGGTCAACGCCTACTACAACCCCGGCATGAACGAGATCGTCTTCCCGGCGGCGATCCTGCGCCCGCCGTTCTTCTCCCTGGACGCCGACGACGCCGAGAACTACGGCGGCATCGGGGCGGTCATCGGCCACGAGATCGGTCACGGCTTCGACGACCAGGGCTCGAAGTACGACGGCCTGGGCAACCTCAACGACTGGTGGACCGACGCCGACCGCGCCGAGTTCGGGAAGCGGACCCAGGCCCTCATCGACCAGTACGACGCCCTCGAACCGCCGGAGACGCCCGGCAAGCACGTCAACGGCGCCCTCACGGTCGGGGAGAACATCGGCGACCTGGGCGGTCTGACGATCGCGCACAAGGCGTACGAGATCGCCCTGGGCGGCGAGCCGGCCCCCGTGGTGGACGGCCTGACCGGCAGCCAGCGGCTGTTCTTCGGCTGGGCGCGGGTGTGGTGCGGGAAGGTCCGCCCGGCCGAGGTGGAGCGCCGGCTGGCGATCGACCCGCACTCCCCGCCGGAGTTCCGCTGCAACGCCGTGGTCCGCAACCTCTCGGAGTTCCACGAGGCGTTCGGCACCACCGAGGGCGACGGGCTGTGGCTGGACCCGGCCGAGCGCGTGCGGATCTGGTAGTCAGTCCGCGAGCGCGACCCGGTCGCGGCCGCCGCCCTTGGCCTCGTACAGGGCGCGGTCGGCCGCGAGCAGCAGCTCGTCGGGCGTGGTGCCGTGGTCGGGGGCGGTCGCGACCCCGGCGCTGATGGTGACGCGCAGCGCCTCGACCTCCACCCGCACCCGGGCGCACGCCGCCCGCAGCTCCTCCGCGCGCCGCCGGGCCGCGGCGGCGCCCAGGTGCGGCAGCAGGACGACGAACTCCTCCCCGCCGTAGCGGACGACGTCCTCGGGCCGGGCGTGGGCGCTGAGCGCCCCGGCCACCGCGACGAGGACCTCGTCGCCGACGGCGTGCCCGTGGGTGTCGTTGACGGCCTTGAAGTGGTCGACGTCGAGCAGGACGAGGGACAGCGGCTGACCGGTCGCGGTGGCCGTCCGCAGCCGGTCGGCGAGGTCGTCGACGAACCGCCGGCGGTTGCGCAGCCCGGTGAGGGGGTCGCGGGCGGCTTCCTCGGCCAGCTCGGCCCGCAGGTGCTCGATGGTGGCGACCTGCTCGCGCAGCCGGGCGTTGGCCCGTTCCAGCGCACGCGCCGCCTCCAGCTGCTCGGTGACGTCGCGCGCGACGACGACCCGGCCCAGGACCCGCCCGCGGTCGTCGCGGATCCAGCGGGTGCGGACGTCGACGTGGGCGCCGCTGCGCAGGGCGACGACGGCGTCCCCGTCCCCGTCGCCGACGGCGCGCGCGAGCGCGGGTTCGACGGACCCGGCGAACGCCCGGCCGATGATCTCCCCGCCCGGGCAGCCCTCCCGGCGGACGAGGTCGTCCCCGGCGGGGTTGACGTCGACGAGCCGTTCGCGGGCGTCGACGACGAACACCGCGTCGGTGACGGTCTGCACGACGAGCGAGCGCGCGACGGGGACGAGCCGCAGCAGGTCCTGCTGGAGCACGGCGTAGGCGAACAGGACCCCGGTGACGGCGAAGGCCACCGGGGTGACGTCGACCTCGACGAGGTCGCCGAGGAAGACGACGGCCAGGTTGGCCGTGAACGGCGCCGCGATCGCGACGAGCATGGTGGTCGCCTGCCGCCGCAGCAGGCCGCGGGTCTGGCGGCGCAGCTGGTGCAGGGTGGACGCCGCGCTGAGGACGACCAGGTAGCAGTAGGCGGTGTGGACCCAGAACAGCGGCCCGGCGGTGACCCGGCGCCGCTCGGGGTCGCCGACGTGGTCGACGGTGGCGTGGAACCAGTGCAGGTGGGGGTCCAGGGCCACGACGACGACGAGCAGCACGGGTTCGACGCCGAGGGCCAGGACCCGTCGCGCCGTGAGCCTGCGTCCGCTCACGGCGTCGACGAACAGCCGCAGCGACAGGACGGTGGCCCCGATCCCGAGGAACTGGGGCAGGACCAGGGCGTCGAGCCAGGGCCGCGGCACGCCGGAGTTCATCAGCACGACCGCCAGGCCCCACAGGGTGACGGACGCCAGCGCGGCGGTCAGCGGCAGCGCGGCGGGCGTGTCCCGCCGGCGCCGGAGGGTGAGCACGCCGGTGGCCGCGGTGGTGGCCGAGGCGACGGCGATGAGGAGCGCGAGCGGTGCCGTCGACGTCATCGACGCGTTCGCCCTCCCTGGCTCCGGGCGGCCCGGTGGCCGCCGCCCCCCAGGGTGCCACCGGCCACCGACACGCGGGCGGGTCCGGGCCGGGCGGTCACCGTCCCGGCGGGGTCAGCGGCAGCCGCGGGTGCAGCAGGTGGGCGACGAGGGCGGTCCAGCCGGTCTGGTGGGTCGCCCCGAGCCCTTCGCCGGTGTCGCCGTCGAAGTACTCGTTGAAGGTGATGTGATCGCGCCACAGGGGGTCGTCGGTGGCTTCGATGCGCTGGCCGTCGGCCGGCCGGCGGCCGTCGACGGGCCGGAACAGGTTGACGAGGCTCTCGTCGATGAGGTCGGCGCCCTGGACGAGGTTGATGCGCTTGCCCGACCCCTTGGGCACCTCGATGGTCAGGTCGTCGCCGAAGAAGCGGCCGAGGGTGCGCAGCTTGTCGGCGAGCAGGACGTTGACGGGGAACCAGATGGGGCCACGCCAGTTGGAGTTGCCGCCGAACATCCCGGTCCGCGACTCCCCGGGTTCGTAGACGACCGAGGAGCTCTGCCCCTCGACGGACGTCCAGACCTCCTCCTTGACGGCGGCGGACAGCGAGCGCAGGCCGTACGGGGAGAGGAACTGCTCGCTGTCGAAGGCCCGCTCGAGCAGCCGGACGAGTCGCGGCTTGTCGACGAGGGAGAGCAGCATCTGCCGGCCCTCGGGGGTGGAGCGGGTCAGCAGCGGCAGCGTCAGGTCGGGGCGGCGCTTCTGGAGCCAGCGCAGGCGGGCGGTGAGGTCGGGGGTCTCCTCGGCGATCCACGACGGCACGTCGGTCGACCCCAGGATCGGCAGGAGCCCGACCATCGAGGGCACGCGCATCGGCTCGGCGCGGCCGTCGGGGTGCAGCAGGACGTCGTAGAAGAAGCCGTCCTCCTCGTCCCACAGCGAGGTGTCGGTGGCGCCGAAGGAGGTCATGGCCTGGGCGATGGACAGGAAGTGCTCGAGGAACTTGGTGGCGGCGTCCTCCCAGGCGGGGTCGTGCCGGGACAGCTCCAGGGCGATCTTGAACATCTGCTGGCAGTAGAAGGCCATCCAGCTGGTGGCGTCGGACTGCTCCAGGCGGTACCCGGGGGGCAGCTCGGCGGAGCGGTCGAACAGGCCGATGTTGTCCATCCCGAGGAAGCCGCCCTCGAAGAGGTTGGAACCGCTGGCGTCCTTGCGGTTGACCCACCACGAGAAGTTCAGCAGCAGCTTGGTGAAGACGCGGACGAGGAAGCCCTGGTCGCGGTACCCGTCGAGGCGGTAGACGTGCCAGGCGGCCCAGGCGTGCACGGGCGGGTTGACGTCGCCGAAGGCCCACTCGTAGGCGGGGAGCTGCCCGTTGGGGTGCATGGACCACTCGCGGCACATGAGCACGAGCTGTTCCTTGGCGAAGTCGGGGTCGACGTGGGCCAGCGGGATGGCGTGGAAGGCCAGGTCCCACGCGGCGAACCAGGGGTACTCCCACTCGTCGGGCATGGAGATGACGTCGGCCAGGGACAGGTGGGTCCAGGAGACGTTGCGGGCGCCGCGGGCCTTGCGGGACTCGGGGGCCGGTTCGGTCTCGGGGTCGCCGCCCAGCCACTGCCGCACGTCGTAGCGGTAGAGCTGCTTGGTCCACAGCAGCCCGGCGTAGGCGCGGCGGGCGATGTGGCGGTCGGAGTCGGACAGGCCGGGGTGGATGACCTCGTCGTAGAACTCGTCGGCCTCGGCGCGGCGGTCGTGCAGGACGGCGTCGTACCCGGGCCCGAAGGTGCCCTGGCTGGGCGCGCGCGGGGACAGCCGCAGGCGCACCTCGACGGTCTCGCCGGGGGCGACGGAGTCGAAGGAGTACCAGAACGCGGCCTTGGTGCCGGTGCGCCGGGGGTTCACGGCCGCGACGTCGCCGTGGACGATGCGGCGGTCGATGCCGTCCTTGGTGTAGCGGGTGGGGTTGGACGCGGCGCCGAAGAGCTCGACGAGGTTGGACTCGTTCTCGCAGAACAGCACCTCGGGGGAGCCCTGGGCGCTGACGTGGTACCGGCCGAGGTGCCCGTGCTCGCACTCGACGTCCTCGAGGCCGCCGACGGCCAGGGTGGGGGGGAGGACCTGGCTCATCGTCCCCCGGCGTCGGTCCCAGCCCCAGGCCCAGGTGTTGCGGAACCAGACCTGGGGGACGAGGTCGAGGGGGGCGGGGTCGGGTCCGTGGTTGGTGGCGGCCACGACCATGCACAGGTCGTCGGGCCCGGCCTTGGCGTAGGTGACGGTGACGTCGAAGAACCGGTTCTCGTCCAGGACGCCGGTGTCGCCGAGCTCGTACTCGCGCTCGTCGCGCCCGCGGCGGGCGTTCTCCTCCCGAAGCTTCGCGTAGGGGAACTCGGCCTGCGGGTAGCGGTAGAGCCACTGCATCCAGGAGTGGCTGGGGGTGCCGTCCAGGGCCCACCAGTACTCCTTGGCGTCCTCGCCGTGGTTGCCCTCGCCGTTGGTGAGGCCGAAGAGGCGTTCCTTGAGGAAGGGGTCCTTCCGGTTCCACAGGGCCACCCCGAGGTTGAGGAACCCGAAGCGGTCGCAGACCGCGCCGAGGCCGTCCTCGCCCCAGCGGTAGGCGCGGGAGCGGGCCTGGTCGAAGGGGAAGGCGGTCCAGGCGTCACCGCCGGGGGTGTAGTCCTCGCGGACGGTGCCCCACTGGCGGCCGGCGACGTAGGGACCCCACAGGCGCCAGGGGCCGTCGGCGCCGGGGGACTCGGCCATGCGGCCGTGTTCGACGCTGCGCCGGGAGCGCCGGTGCTGACGCCCGTCACCTCCCCGGTCGGCCTGGTCGCGCTGGCCGGGGGCGTGCGCGCCGTGCTGGGGCGCCGGCTCGTGGGACTCAGTGGCCTCGGTCACCCCTCCAGTCTCCCAACGATCACCGGCTGACGCGTGGTGAGCGGCGAGCCTGGCGGAACCGCTTGTCCCGCAACGGGTCCACCCAGATGGTCGAGGGCGATTTGCCTACCCGACGCCCCGCCGTCTAATGTTCTTCATGTCGCCGCGAGCAACGGGGCGGACGCCGAGAGCCACGAGCTCGAGGGGTTCGACTGGAGCGAGCGTCGCCGGATGCCTCAGCTGAGGTCAGGTTGAAGTTCGGCCTGGTTCTCGGTTAAGGTGGGGAAGTTGCCCCTATTCCGCTGGCCCTGTTCGGGGTGTGGTCGGGGTGGGTGCGTCCGGTTCTTGAGAACTCAACAGTGTGCCATAAATGTTGATGCCAATGCATTAACCCCCAATGACCGCTCATCCTGTGTGGTGGGTGG
>NZ_JBJLSK010000028.1:0-44653 GCF_050871965.1 Kineococcus lubricus | reverse complement strand
GGGGACGGTGGGTCCACCGTCCCCGGGCGGCCGTCCGCGCGTCCGCGCCGGACCCCCGCGCAGGACCCCCGCGCAGGGCCCGGCGCGGCTCCTGCGGCGGGTCACCCGGTCGCGGCCCCGGTGCGGACGGGCGACGTGGGCCGTCCGGCCCCGGCCCGGGGCCCGCCGACCCCCTACGCTCGCGGGGTGCCAGACGAGCGGACCGACCTGTCGCCCGCGACGGTCCGACGCCTGGAGCAGGCCCAGGCCTCCTTCGCCTCGGCCATCGCGGCGCGGATGGACGCCGCCCACCCCTGGTACGCGGCGCTGCCGGCCGACGAGCGGTCGTGGGTGGGGCTGGTCGCGCAGGCCGGTTTCGGCGACTTCCTGCGGTGGCTGTCCGAACCGGACCCCGACGTGCTGGCCGGGACGGCCGTCTTCGGCACCGCGCCGCAGGAGCTGATGCGGTCGGTGACGCTGGAGCAGACCGTGGAGCTGGTCCGGACGGCGATCACGGTCGTCGAGGAGGGGCTGGACGCCGTCGTCGGCGACGGCGACCCCGCCGAGCAGGTCGTGGCGCGCGAGGCGCTGCTGCGGTACTCCCGCGAGGTCGCCTTCGCGGCGGCCGCGGTCTACGCGCGGGCCGCCGAGGCGCGCGGGGCGTGGGACGCGCGGCTGGAGGCGCTGGTCGTCGACGCGGTGCTGCGCGGGGACGGGGAGGACACCATCGCCTCCCGGGCCGCGGCGCTGGGCTGGACGCTGGACGCGCCGACGGCGGTCGTCATCGGCCCCTCGGGGGACCGGACCTCGGCCGGGGTGGTGGCGCGGGTGCGGTCCCTGGCCCGCGAGGCCGGCGGGGAGGCGCTCGTGGGCGTCCAGGGCGACCGGCTGGTCGTCGTGCTGTCGGGGGCGCTGGACGTGCTGGCGACGGCGGACCTGCTGACCCGGACGGAGTTCGGGCCGGGGCCGGTGGTCGTCGGTCCGACCGTGGGCAGCCTGCCGGTGGCGGCGCGCTCGGCGCGCGCGGCCCAGGCGGGGGTGGTCGCGGCGCGCGCGTGGCCGGAGGCGCCGCGCCCGGTGCTGGCCGACGACCTGCTGCCCGAGCGGGCCCTGTCGGGGGACGCGACGGCGCGCCGGGCCCTGGTCGACCGCGCCTACGTGCCGCTCGTGGAGGCCGGCGGGGCGCTGCTGGAGACGCTGACGGCCTACCTGGCGCACGGCGGGTCGCTGGAGGCGTGCGCGCGGTCGCTGTTCGTCCACGCCAACACGGTGCGCTACCGCTTGCGGAGGGTGGCGGAGGTGTCGGGCTGGACGCCGTCGGCGCCGCGGGAGCGCTTCGTGCTCCAGACGGCGCTGGCGCTGGGCCGGTTGTCGCAGGCCGTGCCGGGTCCGCGGGCCGAAGGGACTCCCGCGCCCCGGCGGGGCACCGGCACCGATCCGCACTGAGCGTCCACCACCGGTGACTGCTCGCCGGAGCCCGAGCGCCCTCGGGGTTGGAGGATCCCTACAAGGGACACGCGCGAAGTCGGTGAGCGTCGTGACCGCCCCCGGCGGGCCGCGGAGGGCAGTCTGAGCCGGTGCTCGTTCTCGTCTTCCCCGGCCAGGGCTCCCAGTCGCCCGGCTTCCTCGCCCCCTGGCTCGACGTGCCGGGTGTCGCGGACCGGTTGCGGTGGGCCTCGGCCGTCGTGGGTGAGGACCTGACCGCCCACGGCACGGTCTCCGACGCCGACACCCTGCGCGACACGGCCGTCGCCCAGCCGCTCATCGTCGCCGCGGGTCTGCTGGGGCTGCGCGAGCTGTTCGCCTCCCCCGCCGACCTGGCCGGCCGGGTCGGCGCGGTCGCCGGCCACTCCGTCGGCGAGCTGACCGCCGCGGCCGCCGCCGGTGCCCTCAGTCCCGAGCAGGCCCTGGTGCTGGTGCGCGAGCGCGGGCGCGGGATGGCCGCGGCCGCCGCCGCCTCCCCGACCGGGATGAGCGCCGTCCTCGGCGGGGACGGCGAGGAGGTCGGCGCGAAGCTGGCGGCGCTGGGGCTGACCCCGGCCAACGCCAACGGCGGGGGCCAGGTCGTCGCCGCCGGCACCCTGGAGGCTCTCGCCGCCCTGGCCGCGGACCCGCCGGCCAGGGCCCGCGTGATCCCGCTGCAGGTCGCCGGCGCCTTCCACACCGAGCACATGGCCCCCGCGGTCGGCGCGCTGGAGCAGCTGGCGGCCGGGATCGACCCCGGCACCGCCGCCGTGCCGATCGCCGCCAACGCCGACGGCGAGCTCGTCACCGACGGCGCGCAGTTCCTGCGGCGCCTGGTCGCGCAGGTCTCCCGGCCGGTGCGCTGGGACCTGGTGACCGACGCCTTCGCGCGCCTGGGCGTCACCGGGCTGATCGAGGTGCCCCCCGCGGGTACGTTGACCAACCTGGCCAAGCGCACACTGAAGGGTGTGGAGGTCCTGGCGCTGAAGACGCCCGACGACCTCGACAGGGCCCGCGCGATGATCGCCGACCACGGTGGCCGGGCCGCCACGCTGACCACGACGGAGGCCGTCCTGTGACCGCGATCAAGACCGCTGCGACCCACCAGGCCGCCGTCCTCGGCGTCGGCGCGCACCGACCGCCGCGCATCATCGACAACGAGGAGGTGTGCACCTGGATCGACTCCTCCGACGAGTGGATCCAGCAGCGCACCGGCATCCGGACCCGCCGCTGGGCCGCGCCGGACGTCTCGGTGGTCGACATGAGCGAGGACGCGGGGGCCAAGGCGCTGGCCGCGGCCGGGCTCGGCGGCTCCGACGTCGACGCCGTCATCCTCGCCACGGTCTCCCACCCGTACCAGACCCCGGCGGCCGCGGCCGTGGTCGCCCACCGCCTCGGCGCGACGCCGGCGGCCGCCTTCGACGTCTCGGCCGGCTGCGCCGGGTTCTGCCACGGCATCGCCCTGGCCGCCGACCTGGTGCGCGGGGGCACCGCGCGCAACGTGCTGGTCGTCGGCGCGGAGAAGCTGTCCGACTTCACCGACAAGCACGACCGCTCCACGGCGTTCCTGTTCGCCGACGGCGCCGGGGCCGTCGTCGTCGGCCGCGCCGAGGAGGCCGGCGTGGGCCCCACGGTGTGGGGGTCCGACGGCGGCCAGGCCGACCTGATCCGCTCGAAGTTCCCCTGGACGGACCTGCGGACCCCCGCGACCGACGCGGCCCTGGCCGCCGAGGACCCCGCCGAGGTCGGTGACGTCGAGCGCTGGCCCTACCTGGAGCAGCAGGGGCAGTCGGTCTTCCGCTGGGCCGTCTGGCAGATGGCCCCCGTCGCCCAGGCCGCCCTCGACGCGGCCGGCGTCCAGGCGCAGGACATCGACGTGTTCGTCCCCCACCAGGCCAACGCGCGGATCATCGACGCGATGGTCAAGCAGCTCAAGCTGCCCGACACCGTCCACATCGCCCGGGACATCGTGGACTCGGGCAACACGTCCGCGGCCTCGATCCCGCTGGCGCTCGAGCGCGCGATGGCCGACGGGGACGCCCCCGCCGGTGGTCTGGCGCTGCTGATCGGTTACGGCGCGGGCCTGTCCTACGCCGCCCAGGTCGTCCGGCTCCCGTAGCCGGGCTGTCTCCTGGCCGTGAACCGCGGTCAGGTCGTTCCGGCGGTCCCCGACGGGCCGCCGTCCACATGGAGGAGCCACGCATGGCCAGTGAGCAGGAGATCCTCAGCGGTCTCGCCGAGATCGTCAACGAGGAGACGGGCCTGCCCACCGACAGCGTCCTCGCGGACAAGTCGTTCACCGACGACCTCGACATCGACTCGCTGTCGATGATGACGATCGTCGTCAACGCGGAGGAGAAGTTCTCCGTCCGCATCCCCGACGAGGACGTCAAGAACCTGCGCACCGTGGGCGACGCCGTCGCCTACATCTCGCAGGCCCAGGGCTGACCCGACCGGGCACCCGGCCGGCCCGCGCTCGCGGGCCGGCCACCCCGCACCACCCCTTCGCCGTCTGAGTTCCAGGAGGAGCTGACCGACCATGACCACGACCCCGTCGACCCCGTCGACCGCGACGACCTCGTCGCGCCGCGTCGTCGTCACCGGGCTGGGCGCCACGACACCGCTCGGCGGCGACGTCCCCACCAGCTGGGAGAACGCGCTCGCCGGCCGTTCCGGCGCGCGTCCCATCACCGACGACTGGATCCACCAGTTCGACCTGCCCGTGTCGTTCGCCGCCCAGGCCGCCGTGCGCGCCGACAGCGTGCTGGAGCGGCGCGAGATCAAGCGGCTGGACCCCTCCCAGCAGTTCGCGGTCATCGCCGCCCGGGAGGCCTGGGCCGACGCCGGGTCCCCCGAGGTGGACCCGCTGCGCCTGGGTTCGGTCGTCGCGACCGGCATCGGCGGCATCTGGACCCTCCTGACCGCGTACGACACGCTCAAGGAGAAGGGCTCGCGCCGCGTCCTGCCCCTGACGGTGCCGATGCTGATGGCCAACGGCCCGACCGCGGCCATCAGCATCGAGTTCACCGCGCGGGCCGGGGCGCACACCCCCGTCAGCGCGTGCGCCTCGGGGGCCGAGGCCATCGCCTACGGCGCCGAGATGATCCGTTCCGGGCGCGCCGACATCGTCATCTGCGGCGGCACCGAGGCCGCGATCCACCCGCTGCCGATCGCGTCGTTCACCTCGATGCACGCCATGTCGAAGCGCAACGAGGACCCCGAGCGGGCGTCCCGGCCCTTCGACACCGGCCGCGACGGGTTCGTGCTCGGCGAGGGCGCGGGGATCCTGGTCCTGGAGTCGGAGGAGCACGCGCGGGCGCGCGGGGCCCGCGTGTACGCCGACGTGCTGGGGACGGGCCTGTCGGCCGACGCCTACCACGTCGCGGCGCCCGAGCCCGAGGGCGCGGGGGTGAGCCGGGCCATCCTGGACGGCCTGGCCCAGGCGGGGCTGACGCCCGCGGACGTCGCGCACGTCAACGCGCACGCCACCTCCACCCCGGTCGGGGACATCGCCGAGGACAAGGGGCTGCGGCTGGCCCTGGGCGACGCCGTCGACGACATCGCGGTGTCCTCGACGAAGTCGATGACCGGTCACCTGCTGGGGGCCGCCGGGGCGGTCGAGAGCATCTTCACGATCCTCGCCCTGCGCGACCGGCTGGCGCCGCCGACGATCAACGTCGACGACCTCGACCCGGAGATCACGCTCGACGTGGTGCGCAAGGACCCGCGTCCGCTGCCCGCGACCGGGCAGCTCGTCGGCGTGAACAACGCCTTCGGCTTCGGCGGTCACAACGTCAGCGCGGTGTTCGCCTCCCGCTGAGCCGCCGCCCGACGCGAGCGCGCCCCCGTCCCCGGTTCCCCGGGGCGGGGGCGCGCTGCGTGGCGGGCGGGCCGGCCGCTCAGCCGACCTGGTGCAGCCAGCGCACGGGGGTGTCGTCCCCGGCGTGGCGGAACGCCTCCAGCTCGCAGTCCCAGGCCTCGCCGACGGCGAGCGCCAGGGCGCGGCGGGCCCCGGCGGCGTCGCCGTGGCTGAGCAGCTCCATGGCCGCGTGGACGCGGTCCTCGGGCACCTGGACGTTGCCGTGGACGTCGGTGGCGGCGTGGAAGATGCCCAGGGCGGGGGTGTGGCTCCAGCGGCCCCCGTCGCAGCCCTGGGACGGTTCCTCGGTGACCTCGAAGCGCAGGTGCGACCAGCCGCGCAGCGCGGAGGCGATGAGGGCTCCGGTGCCCTGCGGCGCCTGCCAGGAGTGCTCGGCGCGCAGGCAGCCCGGGGCGACCGGCTGGCTCGTCCAGTCGAAGGACGCACGCACGCCGAGGACACCGCCGGCAGCCCACTCGATGTGAGGGACGAGCGCTCGCGGTGCGGAGTGCACGAAGAGCACACCGCGGGTCGTCGCACCGGACACGCCTGTCTCCTTCTGCGGGGTTGTGAGGGACGTCTTCCCCAACGACCTCACGAACCGCGGACGACTGGCGGTGATGCTCGACTGCACGACGTGCTGGACGTACGGGGTCATCATGCACTACGGATCACGGTCGCGACCAGCACCCCGACCGCACCGCACCGTCGCGGGCGCTCAAGTCGGCGCCCGCTCCCGCCGATGGACCCACGGTCCCCCGCCCGCCGCAGCGGTGCCGGGGCACCAGCAGCACGCGCACGCGGCGGTCGCCGGACCGCCGCGCCACGACCGGAAGGGGCTCCCCGTGGACGACCAGACCAGCCGGGCCGCGGGCCGCGGCGCCGTCGGCGAGGTCTCCGAGGTGATCCGGCCGGCCGCCATCGTCCCCGAGGAGGCGGCCCGGTCCGTCCTCGTCGAGCTCGCGCTGCGCGACGTGCAGAACGGCGGTGTCTGGCAGGCCGGACCGTCGCTGTGGAGCCGCTACGACCGCCCGTGGCACGGGGCGGACAACGTCGCGGGGGCCGAGCTCATCGGCCGCGTCCACGTCGCCTACGGCACCCCGACGAAGTACGAGATCACCATCTACCGCGTGACCGTCACCCTCTTCGGCAGCCAGCTCGGCTGGACCGTGGAGTCGCTGTGCGACGAGGCCCTGGGCCACGGCGGCCTGCGGCTGCGGGACTGCCCGCGGGCGGCGCTGGCCGTCCCGCCGCCGCCCTTCCGCGGCTGACCGCGCCGGCGGCGGGTGACACCATCGTCCCCGTGCCCGAACCCGTCCCCCCGTCGCGCCGCCACCACCGCCCGGCCCTGCCGGGGGACCAGGCGATCGTCTCCCTCGCGGGGGGCGTCGACCCCTCGGCCGTGCAGGAGGCCGCGCACGCCGCGGCCAGCGCCCTGGTCCACGGCGCCCGCTCCGCGCAGGACGCGGAGGTGACGCGCCGCGTGGTCCGCCTGGCCCAGGACGAGGGCCTGGAGGTCATCGCGGACCTGTGGGCCGACGCGCCCGCCGACTCCCTCGCCGGCGCCCTGTGGCGGCTGTACGTGCTGCGGACGTGGGTGCACCGGCAGCCGGTGGCCGTCTCGCGGCAGTACGCCGAGGGCCGTCGGCACGCCCCCGTCCTGGAGGTCGTCGCGGGTGTCGCCGACCCGCCCGGCCCGCAGGAGGTCGCCTCCGTCGTCGACGCCGTCCTCACCGGCGTCGCCGAGGGCGACTTCGCCGTCACGCTGGAACGGGCCGCCGCGTTCTGCCGCGTCCTGGCGATCGGCCGCGCCCACCACGCCGACTCCAGCTGGATCGCGCCGGAGGACGACGCGGGGGCCGCGCTGACCCGGTCCGCCGCCCGGCTGGTCCGGACGGCCGAGCAGCTCGAGCACGTCGCCGTCCGGTGGCGCGCCGGTGAGCTGGGGTGACGCGCCGGGTTGGGCCCGCCGAGGGGGCCTCGTTACAATGGGGGTGCGTCGGGCCGCGGTAGCCCCGGGTCCCAATGAAAGCCGCTACGAGCGGCCGTGCGCCGTGAGGCGCTTCCCGGTCCGGCGCACCTTCAGCTGAACAGCCCCTCGCCCCAGGCGCCGCCCCGCTCGATGCCGGGCGGGCAGGCGAACAACCCCGAGCCGGTGTGCTTGAGGTACTCCGTCAGCGCGTCGTGCGCCCCCAGCCTGCGCTGGACGGGGACGAACTGCCGGTGGGGGTCGTTGCCGAACACGATGAAGAACAGCCCGGCGTCGAGCTGTCCCGTCGCGGGGTCGAGGCCGTCGGTGTACGAGTAGCCGCGCCGCAGCATCCTCACCCCGCCGTTGGTCTCCGGCGCCGCGAGGCGCACGTGCGCGGCGACGTCGATGGCGGGCTCGCCGTCCACGGTCTTCGCGAGGTCGAGGGCGTCGAACTCCCGCGTCCCCGACAGCGGGGCGCCGGACTCCTTGGCCCGGCCGATGACCCGTTCCTGCTCCCCCAGCGAGGCCCGGTCCCAGGCCTCGATGAGCATGCGGATGCGACGGGCCACGAGGTACGTCCCGCCGCGCATCCAGTCCTGGTCGGCGGCGGGCGCGCCCCGGCCGCCGACCCAGACGTGCTCGTCGAGGTCGGCGGTGTCCTCGGCCCGCAGGTTGGCGGTGCCGTCCTTGAACCCCATGAGGTTGCGCGGGGTGGACTGGGCCGTCGAGGTCGTCGACGTGCGCCCGAACCCCAGCTGCATCCACCGCACGCGCACGGTGCCGCGCCCGATGCGGACGAGGTTGCGCACGGCGTGGAAGGCGACCTGCGGGTCGTCGGCGCAGGCCTGCAGGCACAGGTCACCGCCCACCTTCGTCGGGTCGAGCTGCTCACCCGGCAGCGCCGGCAGCTCCTCCAGGGCGGCGGGCCTGCGGTCGGCCAGGCCGAACCGGGAGTCGAACAGCGACGGGCCGTACCCCAGGGTCACGGTGAGGTTGGCGGCCGGCAGCTCGTGCGCCTCGCCGGTGTCCTGCGGCGGCTCGTCGGTCGCGCCGCCCAGGCCCCCCGGCCCGCCGACGGGGACGCCCGTCGTCATGGTCGCGGCCGCGGCGCTCCACCGCTGGAGCACGTCGGCGAGGTCACCGGCGCGTCGCGTCGTGACGTCGAGGGCCGCGAAGACCAGGGAGTCCTGGGCCGGGGTCGTGATCCCGGCCTGCCGGGCCCCGTGGAAGGGGACGGTCCGCGGGACCGGGGCACCGCCGTCGCGGCCGGCGAAGGCGCTCAGGCCCGCGCCGACGCCGGCCGCACCGGCGACCGCGGCGCCGGTCAGCAGGCCCCGGCGGGAGGGGCGCAGGACGCTCACGGGGCCCCGATCAGCGGTTCGCGGCGCCGACGACCTTGCCGGACACCTGCGAGAGCGGTTCGGCGAGGGCGTCGACGGCGGTGGCGAGGTCCTTGACCTGGTCCGGGGTCAGCTCGGTGTACGCGGCGTACCCGTCACCGCGCCGGTACGGCTGCAGGGCGGTGGTGACGTCGTCGAAGCGGCCCCGGATGGTGGTGACCAGGTCGGCGTCGGTGACCTGCAGCGCCGGGGTCAGCAGGTCGAACGCCGTGCGCGAGCCCTCGACGTTGGCCGCGAAGTCCAGCAGGTCGAGGTGGGAGTACGCCTCCTCCTCCCCGGTGACCTTGGAGCTGGCGACCTCGTCGAGCAGGGCGGAGGCCCCGTTGGCCAGGTCGGCCGGCTGGTACGCGGTGGTCTGGACGAGGGTGTTCAGCTCGGCGACGTCGGCGACGAGCTGCTGCGCGACGGGGGCCACCCCCTCGGTCGTGCCCCCCTCCCACAGCGCCTGCTCGATGCGGTGGAAGCCGGTCCAGGTCGCGGGGTCGGCGACGTCGGCGATGCGGACGTCGATGCGCGGGTCGAGGTCGCCGAAGCTCTCGGCGACCGGCTCGATGCGCTCGTACGGGACGCGCGCGGGGCCGTAGAGCTCCCGGGCCCGGGCGACGTCCCCGGCCTCGACGGCGGCGGCGAAGGCGCCCGTGGCGGTGACGAGGTCGGCGACCTGCTGCTGCACGTAGTCCTGGTAGCCGGAGGTGGCGGCGGCGAACAGCGGGTCGGCGGTGCTCGCGGGGGCCGACCCGGTGACGGTGAACGGCGAGGTCTCGGTCGCGGCGTTGGGGCACTGCAGCGTGTAGTCGCCCGCCTCGAGCTGGAGGGAGAACGTGCCGGTCAGCCCGGGGGTGAGGTTCTCCCGCTCGCCGACGATGCGGCCGCCGGAGTTGACCAGCTCGGCCTCGGTCACGGCGCTCGCCCCGGAGTTCACGATCTCGAACGACGCCGGGCCGGCCGGCACGGAGTTCGGCTCGGCCGTGCAGCCGTCGTCGGTGAGGGTGACGCGGACGGCCCCGTCGGCGCCGCCGGAGGTGCCGCCGGAGGTGTCGCCGGCGGCGGTGGACCCGCCGCTGCAGGCGACGAGCAGCAGGAGGGGCGCGGTGGCGAGCGCCAGGAGGGGACGGGACGTCCGGATCACGGGAGGGCCTCTCGGGGTGCGGGGAGCGGGTCAGGCGGGGACGCGGCGCGGTGCGGTGCGCTGCGCCCGGGGCCGCAGGACGACGACGAGCATGGGGACGAGGTAGACGGACCAGCCGACGAGCTCGGCGACCGTGGGCCGCGGCTGCCAGCCGAGGACGCCGGTGAACAGCGCGGAGCGGACGGTGCCGGGGGTGACGACGGCGCTGAGGTCGAGGGCGCGCTGCTGGCCGGCGAGCAGCCAGCCGGCCTCGTAGGCGGTGTGCGCGGCGGACATCACCAGGCCCGCCGCCACGAGCACGAGCACGACGCCGGTGACGCGGAACAGCCGGCCGAGGTCGATGCGGACGCCGCCGCGGTAGACCAGGTGGCCCAGGACGACGGCGAGCGCGATCCCCAGCGAGGCGCCGACGGCGCCCTGGGCGTTGCTGCCGGAGGCCTGGTAGGTGGCGAGCAGGAAGACCGACGTCTCCAGCCCCTCGCGCAGGACGGCGAGGAAGGCCATGGCGACCAGGGCCCACGACGACCCGCGCGCCAGGGCCGACGACGCGGAGGACTCCAGGTCGGCGCGCATCGTGCGGGCGTGCCGGGTCGTCCACACGACCATCCACGTCACCATCGCGACCGCGACGAGCGCGAGGACGGTCTCGAGCTGCTCCTGCTGGCGCTGGGGCAGGGAGCGGGTCGCGGCCTGCAGCACCACGGCCACGCCGAGGCACAGGACCGCGGCGGCGGCGACCCCGGCCCACACGGACCGCAACGCCCGGCGCTCACCGCGCTGGACGAGGAAGGCCGAGACGATGCCGACGATGAGCGAGGCTTCGAGACCTTCCCGCAGACCGATGACGAACGTCGCGAGCACGGGGGTCTCCTGGGGTCGGGATCGGCTCACGAGGTGAGGTGAGCCTCGCCGAGGATAGGACTCCCTCACCTCACCGGATCGCTCCACGGGGCCGGATGTGGTGCAGTTCACACGGGTAGCGGGAACCCGGTACCGGGTCCCGCGTTGAGTCGTCGCCGTGGGGGACCCCTGGTCGCCAGCACCCCGTCGGCACGGGCAGGATCGTGCCCATGTCGCTCGACGCCGCGCCGCCCACCGCCGCCCCGCCGACCACCGCGGGGGCGCTCCCGATCGCCGACGACGTCGAGGCCGCCGCCGCCCGCCTGGCCCCGGTGGTCACCCGCACCCCGCTGGCCACCAGCAGCCGCTGGTCGGCCGAGCTTGACGCCCACGTGCGGGTCAAGCGCGAGGACCTGCAGGTCGTGCGCTCCTACAAGCTGCGCGGGGCGTACAACCTCGTCTCCCAGCTCGACGCCGGGCAGCGGGCCCGCGGGGTCGTCACCGCCAGCGCGGGCAACCACGCGCAGGGGCTGGCGTACGCGTGCGCGGCGCTGCGCGTGCAGGGCCGGATCTACGTCCCGCGCACGACCCCGCGCCAGAAGCGCGACCGGATCGCGGCCCTGGGCCAGGAGTTCGTCGAGACGATCGTCCTGGGCGACACCTACGACGAGGCCGCCGCCGCGGCCGCCGACGATGCCGCGCGCACCGGCGCCACGATGGTCCCGGCCTTCGACGACGCCCGGACGCTGGCCGGGCAGGGCACCGTGGCCGTCGAGGTCGTGGAGCAGCTGGCCGCCCTCGGGGAGGACCCGCCGGACGTCCTGGTCGTGCCGGTCGGCGGCGGCGGCCTGCTCGCCGGGGTCCTGACCTGGGTCCGGGAGCGGCACCCGCGGGTGCGGGTCGTCGGCGTGGAACCGGAGGGCGCGCAGTCGATGGCCGCGGCGCTGGCCGCGGGGCACCCGGTGGAGCTGCCCGACCTCGACACGTTCGTAGACGGCGCGTCGGTGCGGCGGGTGGGCGCGGTGACGCACGCCGTCGTCGCCCAGCACCCCGTGGAGCTCGTCGCGGTGCCCGAGGGGGCGATCTGCGTCGAGATGCTCGCGATGTACCAGACCGACGGCATCATCGCCGAGCCCGCCGGGGCCCTGGCGACGGCCGCCCTCGCCGGGTACGTGCGGGTCGAGCCCGGCCAGAGCGTCGTGGCGGTCGTGTCCGGGGGGAACAACGACATCTCCCGCTACGCCGAGATCATCGAGCGCGCCCTGGTCCACGAGGGGCGCAAGCACTACTTCCTGGTGGAGTTCCCGCAGGAGCCGGGGGCCCTGCGCCGGTTCCTCGACGAGGTGCTCGGCCCGGACGACGACATCACGCTGTTCGAGTACGTCAAGCGCAGCAACCGGGAGTTCGGGCCCGCCCTGGTTGGGATCGAGATCCCGTCCCGGGACGACCTGCCGGGGCTGCTGGCCCGGATGGACGCCGCTCCCCCGTCGTTCGAGCGGATCTCGGCGACCGAGCCGCTATACCGCTACCTGCTGTGAGCTGACCGGGGGCGGGCCGGTCGGGGACGGCGGGAAGCTGCGCCGTCCCCCGGGCGTTCCACCCAGGTGATCGTCGAGCTGTACACGTCCGCGTTCTGCGCCCCGTGCCGCGCCGCCCGCCGCGTCGTCGGCGAGGCGGCCCGGCTCGTGCCCGCGGCCCGCGTCACCGAGCTCGACGTCGCCGACCACGTCGACCTCGCCGCGGCGCAGCGGATCACCAGCACCCCGACGGTCCTGGTCCGCGACGACCGCGGGCGCGAGGTGTTCCGGGCGGCCGGCGCACCGACCGTGCCGCAGGTCCTGGCGGCGCTGGGGCGGGCGCTGGAACCCTGAGGTCACCCGATCAGCGGCTGTCGTCACCGGCCCGCCGGCCCGACCTTCTAGTGGCCGCCGTCCGTGACCGACCACGACCGCCGCGGCCGGTCCCCGCTCCCAGGAAGGTCCCTCCCCGCATGGCTGCTCGTCCCTCGACCCAGGACCGGATCCCCGGCGTTCCCCGGCCCTCCGCCGAGGCCACGACCCTCGTGGTGGGCCCGTCCGACCGGCCGTTCGCGTTCCCGCGCGCCGCGCGGTCCTCCGCCGGCCCGGTGCCGCCCCGCGCCCTGCCCGGGAACACCTCGTCCCGGGGGCGCCTGCTGGAGCTGTTGCGGGTCAAGGCGTCCCACTGACCCGCGCCGGTGGGGCGGGTGGGGCTCGAACCCACGACCGAGGGATTATGAGTCCCCTGCTCTGACCGACTGAGCTACCGCCCCGCGGGCCGAGAGCTTACCGGCGCCCGGTGCTCAGCCCCGCAGGTCCCGGCGGTGCAGCCACCGGGTCCCGGCCAGCGTGAGCAGCGCCGCCACGAGGACCATCGCCGAGGCCGCCGGCCGGTCCACCGGGTGCAGCGGCACCAGCGCGGTGTGCGCGAACGGCGAGACCGCGTCCAGCCGCTCCAGGAGCCGGCCGGCGGCACCCTGCCCGCCGGTGCTCTGGCCGAGGGTGTGCAGCAGGAACCCCCCGGTGGCCGGCAGCGAGCCCACCGCCGCGACCGCCCGCACGCCCGCCCCGTGGGCCAGCACCGAGGCTCCCGCGCACAGCAGCACCACGGGCAGGGTGTTCCCCGTCCCGGCGAGCACCGCCGTCAGCGGGACCCGCTCCCCGGTGAGCCGGATCCCGCCCCAGGTGGCGAGGGCGGCCACCGCGAGCACGACCGCGGCCGCCGCGACGGTGACCGCGACCTCGGCCAGCAGCACCCGGCGCCGGGTCAGCGGCCCGGCCAGCAGCAGGGTCAGCGTCCCGTCGGCCTCCTGGGCGGCCAGCGCGGCCACCCGCACCGCGGCGAAGACGCCGACCGGGACGGCGAGCAGCGTGAACAGCGTCGCGGTGAAGCCCTCCAGCCGGGCCAGGTCGCCGAAACCGGCCCGCCCGGCCAGGGCGGCGACCTGGGCGTCGGAGGACAGGAAGTCCGTCGTGGTGCGCGCCAGCACGCCGACGAGCAGGAAGTACGCCCCGATCGCCACCGACCAGACCAGGGCCGGCCGCAGCGCGCGGCGCACCGCGAACGCCTCCACCGAGGTCAGCAGCCCCGTCCCCCCGGGCCGCCGGTCGCGGCGACCGACGAGCCCCTGCCCCACGTCCCGCCGTCCCGCGAGCGCCACCGCGGCGGCACCGACGGCCACCGCGGCCCCGGCCAGGAGGAGCAGCGGCCCGGCGCGGTCCGCGCCGTAGGGCTCGCTGAGCTCGAGGAGCCCGAAGGGTGAGACCCACCGCAGCGGACCCCGCGCCGGGCCGCTGTCGGCCAGGGCGCGCAGCGCCAGCCCCGCGCCGAGGGCCAGCACGGCCGCCTCCGAGGCCGCCGTCCGCGTCGGGAGCACCTGGGCGCACAGGGCGGCCACGGCGAGGGCGAGCAGTCCCAGCAGGCCCACCCCGGCCCCGTGCACCAGCGCCCCCCGCGCGGCGGTCCCCACCAGGGTCAGCACCGCGCTCACGGTGGCGCCGACGGCGACGGGGACGGCGGCCACCACCGCCAGCCGTCGGCGCAGCAGCTGTCGCGCGGTGACCGGTGCGGCCAGCAGCAGCGCGGCGTGGCCGCTCTCCTCCTGCCCGCGGGTCAGGCGGGTGGTCGTCAGCACCACCCAGGTCGCCAGCAGCACCGCGGTGACGGTTCCCACCCGCCACACGGTGAACGCCCCGGCGTCGGTCAGGTCGCCCGGTCGCCCGAACAGGACCTCGACGGCGGGGTTGCCCGCGATCGCGGCCAGACCGGCCACCGCCGCGGGGTCGGACAGGACGCGGTCGTGGGCGGTGGCCACGAGCGCCGACACCGCGGCGGTCGCGGCGAGGACCGTCAGCGCGCCGCGGCGGGTCTGGCGCCACGTCAGGGACGCCACCGCCCTCGCCGCGGGGGCGGACGGGACGGCGAGCCTCACCGCAGGCTCCCGGACGTGCCGGCGGCACCGTCGCGGGTGCCCGGCGCGCAGCGTTCGGGCTCCCCCGCGCCGTAGTGGTCCAGGAAGACCTCCTCCAGCGAGGGTTCGTGCACGCTCAGCGCGCTGACCCCGGCCCCGGCCAGGGCCGCGAGCGCGGCACCGGGGGGACCGCTGACGGTGAACCGGACCCGTCCCGGCGCCCGCGGGCCCACCGGGTCGGCCGTCTCCAGCACGCTCACGCCCGGCAGCCCGGCCAGCCGGGGAGCGGGGCCGGTGAAGGTGGCGCTGACCTCGGTGCGGTGCAGGCCCCGCAGCCGGGACAGCGGTCCGGCCTCGACCAGCCGGCCGGCGCGCACGATCCCGACCTCGTCGCAGACCGCCTCGACCTCGTCGAGCCGGTGCGAGCTGAGCAGCACCGTCTGGCCGCGGTCCCGGGCGCAGGTCACCGCCCGGTGGAACTCCCGCTCCACCAGCGGGTCCAGGCCGCTGGTCGGCTCGTCCAGCACCAGCACCAGCAGCGGGGCGCGGGTCGCGAACGCGGCGACCAGGGCCACCTTCTGCCGGTTGCCGGTGGAGTAGGTGCGCGCCCGCTTCGAGGGGTCCAGGGCGAAGCGCTCGACGAGCTCGGCGCGGTAGGCCTCGTCGGTGCCGGGGCCGGTGGCGGCCAGCAGGTGCAGGACCTGCGCCCCGCTCAGGTGCGGCCACAGGGCCACGTCGGCGGGGACGTGGGCCAGCTGCCGGTGCGCCCGGACGACGTCGGCGGCGTCGACGCCGAAGACCTCGGCGCGTCCGCTGCTGGGACGGGCCAGGCCGAGCAGCATCCGGATCGTGGTCGACTTGCCCGCCCCGTTGGGGCCGAGCAGGCCGAAGACCGTGCCGGGACGGATCCGCAGGTCGAGGTCCTGCACGGCCCAGGTCCGGCCGTAGCGCTTGCCCAGGCCCACGGTGCGCACGGCGCAGGGGTCGGTCGGGCGGGTCGTCGGGCTGGTCATCGGCTGCCTCCGGGTCGGAGCTGGACGCGGCCACGGCAGATCGCGCCGCCGACCAGGCTTCCCGGCACACCGGTGATCACCGTACGCCCCGGCCGGCACCGCCGGAAGAGGTCGCCTCAGCCGACGATGGTGCGCTCCTCCGGCAGCTGGTACAGCCGCGGTCTGCTGCGCAGCGCCAGGGCCGCGGCCAGGGTGATCGTGCCGGTGCGGCCGATGAACATCAGCGCCACCAGCACCAGCTGGTGCGCGGCCGGCAGCTGCGCGGTGATGCCGGTGGACAACCCGACCGTGGCGAAGGCGGAGACCACCTCGTACAGGACCTGGTCGAGGGTGAACGGCGTGGTCAGGGCGAACAGCACCGAGGGGAGCACCACCGCGGCCACCCCCAGCAGCGCCACGCTCAGGGCCTGCCGCTGCAGCCCCCGGGGCAGGCTGCGGCCGAACGCGGTGACGGCGTCGTCCCCGCGGGCCTCGGAGACGATCACCAGCAGCAGCACCAGGAACGTGGTGACCTTCACCCCGCCGGCGGTCCCGGCGCTGCCGCCGCCGATGAACATCAGCACGTCCGTGCCCAGCCAGGTCCCGGTGTTCATCTGCGCGACGTCGACGCTGTTGAACCCCGCGGTGCGGGGCATGACGCCCTGGAAGAACCCGGCGAGCAGCTTGCCGGGGACGCTGAGGCGGCCCAGGGTGCCCGGGTTGCCCCACTCCGCGGCCAGCACGAACGCCGGGCCCAGGACGAGCAGCGCCGACGTGCCCAGCACCGTGAGCTTGGTGTGCAGGCTCCAGCGGCGCGGTTCGCGCAGGTGGCGGCGCAGCTCGAACAGCACCGGGAAACCGAGTCCGCCGAGGACGACGGCGGCGCACAGCGGCAGGCAGATCCACGGGTCGGTGGCGAAGCCGACGACGTTGTCGCTGTAGAGCGCGAACCCGGCGTTGTTGAACGCCGAGACCGCGTGGAACACCCCCAGCCACACCGCTCTCGGCAGCGGCTCGCCGTAGCCGAGGGCGAAGCGGGCCGCCAGCAGCGCGGCGGTGACGCCCTCGACGACGAGGCTGGTGCGCGCCACCCCGAGCAGGATGGTGCGCACGTCGCCCAGCCCGAGGGTCTTGGTCTCCGCCTGGGCCACCAGCTGCTGGCGCAGCCCGAGCCGGCGGGTGACCAGCACCCCCAGCAGCGAGGCCAGGGCCATGATGCCGAAGCCGCCGGCCTGGATGAGCACCGCGATGACGACCTGGCCGAAGCCGGACCAGTACACGGGGGTGTCCACGACGATCAGCCCGGTCACGCACAGCGCCGACGTCGCCGTGAACAGCGCCTCCAGCGCCGTGGCGGCCCCCGGCCCGCGGTGGGCGACGGGCAGCACCAGCAGCAGCGTGCCGAGGACGACTCCGACCGCGAACCCGGCGATCGTCAGCTGCGCCGGGTGCGGGGTGCGGGTCCGGCGCCCGCCCGGGCGCGAACGCCGAGGTGGGCGTCCGGGTGCGTCGTGGGAGGGGTCGGGCTGCGGGGACCGGTCCGGCTGTTCTCGTCCGGCCGGTGGGGAGCTGCTCATCGCCGCCCAGGATCCCCCGCCACGCGCCGCGGCGGGCGGCGCCGGGTCCTCCGACGCGCCGTCTTGACGCGTCCTTGACGCACCGCCCGGTGCGCGCGAGGGCGGGGACGTGGGCTGAGACGACGAGAGGGACGCACCGTCCGGTGCGTCCCTCTCGACCTTGCTCCCGCAGTTGGACTCGAACCAACAACCTGCCGGTTAACAGCCGGCTGCTCTGCCAATTGAGCTATGCGGGACCACTCCGCGTCCCGGCGGTGAACCCGCCGTGACGACTGTCCAACCGTACCAGCCCCTCGGACCGCTCCGTGCACACCCGTCCCCCGCCCGGGAGCCCGCTCAGCCCCCGCCGTGCGCCCGTTCCTGCCACGTCCGGCGCGCGGCCTCCAGCCGGAACAGCTCCGCCGAGGCGGCCTGGTACTCCTGCGGCTGCGCCGCGGGGTCCAGCCGCTGCAGGGTGCGCCGGGCCTCGGCGACGGCCCGGGTGGCGGACTGGCCGGCGAGGGCGGCCACCAGGGAACGCCCCCAGCGCTCCAGCTCGTCCTCGCTGGAGACCGGCAGGTCCGCCGCGGCGAGCTCGTCGACCAGCGCGGCCACCGGCCCGTCGGCGTACTCCAGGACCGAGGCCAGCCACGCCGGCCCGGCCGGCGCCTGCGAGGGCCCGCCGGCGGCCACGACGGCGTCGTGGACGGCCCGGTGCCCCGGTGCGCCGAACGCGTCGGCCTCCAGCGCGTCGAAGACGTCCGCGACCGACCACGGCGCCTGCAGCGCGCAGGACAGGACCCGGCGCTCCAGCTGCGCCACCGGGTCGTTCAGGTCCACCGCGGGCCGCTGCGGCGCCGGCGGCGGGGTCTGCTGCGGGCGGGACCCGCCCGAGGCCCGGCGCACGCGGTCCAGCACGAACCGCTCGTCGAGGAACCCGGTCCAGCGGTCCAGGTTGATCGCGTAGCGCTGCTGCAGACCGCGGTCGCGGATGGCCGCCACGATCGGGGCGGCCGCGTCCAGCGCCGCCAGCCGGCCCCCCTCGGAGTCCAGGTCGAACCTCTCGATGGTGGAGCGGATCGCGAACTCGAACAGCGGGACCCGGCCGTCGACCAGCTGCGCCACGGCCGTCTCCCCCGCCGCCAGCCGCAGGTCGCACGGGTCCTGGCCGTTCGGGGCGACCGCCACGTACGTCTGCGCGCTGAAGCGCTGGTCCAGCTCGTACGCCTTCATCGCGGCCTTCTGCCCCGCCGCGTCGCCGTCGAAGGTGAACACGACCTCGGCGGAGGCGTCGGCCTCGCCCAGCATGCGCTGCACGATCCGCGCGTGGTCCTCCCCGAACGCCGTCCCGCACGTCGCGACGGCCGTCCCCACCCCCGACAGGTGGCAGGCCATGACGTCGGTGTAGCCCTCCACGACGACGACCCGCTTGGTGCGGGAGATCTCCCGCTTGGCCAGGTCCAGGCCGTACAGGGCCTGCGACTTCTTGTAGACCGGCGTCTCGGGCGAGTTGAGGTACTTGGCCTCGATGCGGTCGTCGTCGAACAACCGGCGCGCACCGAAGGCCACGGTGTGCCCGCTGACGTCGCGGATCGGCCACACCAGCCGGCCGCGGAACCGGTCGTACAGGCCGCGCTGGGACTGCCCCGCCAGCCCCGAGGTGACGAGGTCCTCCTCGCCGAACCCCTTGGCCCGCAGCTGCCGCAGCAGCGCGTCCCCGGTGTTCGGGGCGAAACCCACCCCGAACCGGGCGGCGTCCTCGCGGCTGAAACCCCGCGCGGCGAGGAAGCCGCGGGCGGTCTCGGCCGGGCCCGGCGCCTCCAGCTGGCGGGCGTAGAACTCCTCGGCGACCGAGTGCATCTCCAGCAGCCGCTGGCGCTGCCCGGCGTTGGACGCCGGCCGCTGCGCCGCGCGGCCGCCGTCGTCGACGTACCGCAGCTGCACCCCGGCGCGCTGGGCCAGGCGCTCGACGGCGTCGGCGAACCCGAGGCCGTCGATCTTCATGACGAACTCGATGGCGTCGCCGGACTCCCCGCAGCCGAAGCAGCGCCAGCGGCCCGTCGCGGGCCGGACGGTGAAGCTGGGGGTGCGCTCGTCGTGGAAGGGGCACAGCCCCTTGAAGGAGCCCACGCCGCCGGAGCGGAGGGTGACCTGCTCGCCGACGACCTCGTCGAGCCGCACCCGTTCCTTGACCGTCAGGAGATCGTCTGGATGGATGCGCCCGGCCACGCAGGGAGTGTAGGCGCCCGGCGCGTCCGGCCCGGGTGGCAGGATCGCCCCGTGAGCAGCGAGCAGAGCAGCACCGCGGGCGACGACAGGGCCTGGGGCTTCCGCACCCGCGCCGTGCACGCCGGGGCGGTCCCCGAGCCGACCACGGGCGCCCGCGCGGTCCCGATCTTCCAGACGACCAGCTTCGTCTTCGAGGACGCCGCCGACGCCGCGAACCTCTTCGCGCTGCAGAAGTACGGCAACATCTACTCGCGCATCTCCAACCCCACCGTCGCCGCCCTCGAGGAGCGGATGGCCTCCCTGGAGGGCGGGCTGGGGGCGCTGGCCTGCGCCAGCGGCCAGGCCGCGGAGTTCCTGACCTTCGCCGCGCTCGCCGGCGCCGGCGACCACGTCGTCGCCTCCAACAACCTCTACGGCGGGACCGTCACCCAGCTCGACGTGACGCTGCGCCGCTTCGGCGTCGACACGGTGTTCGTCGACCCCGAGCCGGAGGCGGTGCGCGCCGCGATCACCGAGAAGACCCGGTTCGTGTTCACCGAGCTCGTCGCGAACCCCTCGACCGTGATCGCCGACGTGCGCGTCCTGGCCGACGTCGCCCACGAGGCGGGCATCCCGCTGGTCGTGGACGCCACCACCGCCACCCCCTACCTGTGCCGGCCCATCGAGCACGGCGCGGACGTCGTCATCCACTCCGCGACGAAGTTCCTCGGCGGTCACGGCACCACCCTCGGCGGCGTCGTGGTCGACGCCGGGACCTTCCCCTGGGACAACGGCAGGTTCCCGTCGATGACCGAGCCCGTCGCCTCCTACGGCGGGCTGTCGTGGTGGGGGAACTTCGCCGAGTACGGGTTCCTGACCAAGCTGCGCAGCGAGCAGCTGCGCGACATCGGCGCCACGCTGTCCCCGCACTCGGCGTTCCTGCTGCTCATGGGGATCGAGACGCTGCCCCAGCGGATGCGCGAGCACGTCGCGAACGCCCAGCGCGTCGCCGCCTGGCTGGAGGCCGACGAGCGGGTGTCCTGGGTGCGGTACTCCGGGCTGCCCTCGCACCCCCACCACGCCCGCGCCCAGCAGTACCTGCCCGAGGGCCCCGGGGCGGTGTTCTCCTTCGGCGTCGTCGGCGGACGCGCTGCGGGGGAACGGTTCATCAACAGCGTCCAGCTCTGCTCGCACCTGGCGAACATCGGCGACGCCCGGACCCTGGTGCTGCACCCGGCCTCCACGACGCACCAGCAGCTGTCCGCCGACCAGCTGCGGGCGGCCGGGGTCCCGGCCGACCTGATCCGCATCAGCGTGGGCCTGGAGGACGTCGAGGACGTCCTGTGGGACCTCGACCAGGCCCTCACCGCGGCCGTGGAGGAGAACTCGTGACCGAGCAGAACATCTCCGACGTCGGCACCGTCGCGGCGCCGCAGAACCTGCGGGAGCAGCCCGCGGCGACCGGCGCGAAGGACGCCCCCGCCACGTCGTGGCGCGGGCCCTCGGCCGCCGAGCGGCTGCGCATCCTGCGCCGGACGCGGACCGTCGCGATCCTGGGGGCGTCGGCCAAACCCTCGCGGGCCTCCTACTTCGTCGAGACGTACCTGCTGGCCGACTCCGACTTCGAGCTGTGGTTCGTCAACCCGAACGAGACCGAGATCCTCGGCCGCCCCTGCTACCCGTCGCTGGCCGAGCTGCCCGGGGTCCCCGACCTCGTCGACGTGTTCCGCCGCCCCAGCGAACTGGGGGCCGTCCTCGACGACGTCATCGCCGTGGGGTCGCCGGTGATGTGGATGCAGCTGGGGCTGGCCGACGAGGCCGTGGCCCGCCGCGGGGCGGAGAACGGCGTGACCGTCGTCATGAACCGCTGCCTGAAGATCGAGCACGCCCGGTTCCACGGCGGTCTGCACCTGGCCGGTTTCGACACCGGCGTCATCTCGGCCCGGCGCCGCGCGCGCTGACGTCCGCGTCCCCCCAGGGGGTGCCCGTCCACAGGGCGGGCCCCGGCGTCGGGGTCGGGTGAGCGCGCGCTCCTAGCGTCGCGGCGTGACCCGCAGACTCCCCTGGGTGGCCGTCGGCGCCGCGGCGGCGCTCGGCGCGCAGACCCTCGTCCTCGTGGCCGGCGTCGCGCTGGCCGCCGTGGGCGACCGGCCCCCGCCGATGCAGCCGCCCGCCGCCCTGCGGCACGCGGCGGCCCCGCCGTGGGTGGCCGGCACCTGCCTGGTCGGCCGCGAGGCGGTCCCCTGCGCCCACGAGCACGACGCCGAGGTCGTCGCGGTGGTCGACCCGGGCCGGCAGGACGACGAGGAGCTGCGCCGCTGGCGCGCGAACGCGGTCTGCGCCCGGGAGGTCGTCGGCCGCGCGGTGGACGCCGCCGCGCCGTCGCTGACCCACGCCTCCACCTACCCCGACGACGAGCTGCAGCGCCGGGACGCGCGCGTGTGGTGCCTGCTGGTGGCCGGTGCCCGGACCGCGCTGACGGGGTCGCTGACCGCGGGCGACCTGGCGGTCCTGCCGCCGCCCCGGCTGGAGTGAGCGGTCGTCCGTAGAGTCGGGCGGGTGAGTTCCCAGCAGCCGGGCCCCGGACCCTCGCGGTCCACCGACGGGTTCTCGATCGCCGCGCTGGTCACCGGGATCGCCGGGACCGGTCCGGTCGCCTTCGCCCTCGGGGCGCTGGCGCTGCACCGCACGGCCTCCCGGCGCGCGCCCGGTCGCGGGTTCGCGGTCGCGGGGATGGTGCTGGGCGGCTTCTGGATGCTGGTGGCGTCGGTGGCCGTCGTGGCCGCGGTGGCCGCCGGGGTCGGCGGGGCGGGCCTGCTCGCCGGGCTGGGCGGCCCCCGCGGCGCGGTTCCCGTCGACGACCTGGTGGCCGGGGACTGCTTCGAGACCGGCGCCGACGACGGCCGGTCCGGCACCGTGGAGCAGGTCGACTGCGCGCGCGAGCACGACGGCGAGGTGCTGGAGGTCGTGGCCCTGCCCGAGGGCCCCTACCCGGGCCAGGCGTACCTGCAGGCCTGGTCGGAGGACCGCTGCGCGGCCGACGCGAACGAGGCCGTCGAGCGGGCCGGTCTGGTCCCGGAGGACTTCGAGTACGGGTACTACTACCCGCTGGAGGACAACTGGCGCGGCGGCAGCCGCCTGCTGCAGTGCACCGTCCACGGCTGGGACGGCCAGGGCGTGCGCGGCTCGGTGCTCGCGGGCGACGCCACCCTCGGCTGAGGCCGGCCCCCGCCCCGCTCAGCGCGTCAGGCGGGCGTGCCAGGCCTGCGCCGAGACGTCGGTGAGCGAGGCGATCTGGTCCACGACGACCCGCAGCCGGGCCGCGTCGTCCCCCGCCGCGGCGTGGTCCTCCCGGAAGGGCGGTTCGAGCACGTCGGGGCCGCCGGCGACGAGCGCGGCGAGCAGCTCGTGCAGCAGCTCGCGCTGGCGGGCGTAGAAGGGCTGCCGCTCCTGCGCGCTCATGACGAAGGTGGCCGCGACCCCCTTGAGGACGGCGACCTCCAGGGCCGTCCCGGCCGGGACGACGACGTCGGCGGCGTACCGGGTGAGCCGGCCGTCGCCGTACCGGGCCCGGGTCGCGTGCTCGGCGGCGTTGGCGAACCGGCCGATGAGCTGGGAGGTCATGTCCTTCAGCGCCGCCAGGTGGCGGCGGCCGCCGAAGACCTCCCCCGGTCGTTCGGCGGCCCAGTACCCCGAGGAGGACAGCCGGCGCAGCGCGTCGGTCACGGCCTCGTCGGTGGCCTCGGGCAGGTACCAGTCCCGCACCTGGGCGGCGACCCGGGCGCGGATCTCGGCCCGCTCGAGCCAGTCGAGCCGCACGTGCCCGGCGACGACCGCGTCCTCGACGTCGTGGACGGAGTAGGCGACGTCGTCGGCGAAGTCCATCACCTGCGCCTCCACGCAGGGGCGGTTCTCCGGGGCGCCGTCGCGCAGCCAGGCGAAGACGTCGGCGTCGTCGGCGTAGGCGCCGAACTTCGACGTCGCGCGCGGCGCCTTCCCGTGCAGCCACGGGTACTTGGTGGCGGCGTCGAGGCTGGCCCGGGTGAGGTTCAGCCCCACCGGCGACCCGTCCGCGGCGACCGACTTCGGTTCCAGGCGGGTGAGGATCCGCAGCGTCTGGGCGTTGCCCTCGAACCCGCCGATGCCGGCGGCCGCCTCGGCGAGCGCCCGTTCGCCGTTGTGCCCGAACGGCGGGTGCCCGAGGTCGTGGGCCAGGCAGGCGGTGTCGACGACGTCGGGGTCGCAGCCCAGGGCCGCGCCGAGCTCGCGGCCGACCTGCGCGACCTCCAGGGAGTGCGTGAGGCGGTTGCGGACGAAGTCGTCCGTGCCCGGCCCCACGACCTGCGTCTTGGCGGCCAGCCGGCGCAGCGCCGAGGAGTGCAGGACGCGGGCCCGGTCGCGCATGAACGCGCTGCGGCCGTGCGCCTTGGGGGGTTCGGTGGCCCAGCGCTCGGTGTCCTGGGGGCCGTAGCCGGCCGCGGAGCCGCTCATCCGCCGGACACCGACAGCTCGGCCTGGCGGATCATCTCGGCGGCCACGCCGGTCAGTTCCTGGCTGTCGAGCCAGCCCTCGGGCAGCGCGACCCGGGCCTGCGGGGAGCCGGCGCGACCGCGCGAGCCCTCGGCGGCCGCGCCGGGGTACGGCTGGTCGAGGTCGAGGTCGGCGATGAGCTCGTCGAGGGCGGCCAGGGTGTCGACGAGGCCGAGCTTGGCGCGCGTGTCGCCGCCGACGGCGTACCCCTTGAAGTACCAGGAGACGTGCTTGCGGATGTCGCGGCAGCCGCGCAGCTCGTCGTCGTAGAACGCGCACAGCAGCTCGGCGTGCCGGCGCAGCACCTCGGTGACCTGCCGCAGGCCGGGCCGCACCCGCTCGGGGCGGCCGGCGAACCCGGCTTCGAGGTCGGCGAACAGCCAGGGCCGGCCCAGGCAGCCGCGGCCGACGACGACGCCGTCGACCCCGGTGCGGCGCACCATCTCCAGCGCGTCCTCGGCGCTCCAGACGTCCCCGTTGCCCAGGACGGGGATCGTCGTGACGGTCTCCTTCAGCCGGGCGATGGCGTCCCAGTCGGCGGTGCCGGAGTAGTGCTGGGAGGCGGTGCGGCCGTGCAGCGCGACGGCGGCCGCGCCCTCCTGCTCGGCGGTCTTGCCGGCCTGCAGGTAGGTGAGGTGGTCGTCGTCGATGCCCTTGCGCATCTTGACGGTCAGCGGGATGCCGCCCTTGGACGCCTCGCGGACGGCGCCGCGGACGATGTCGCGGAACAGGCCGGCCTTCCACGGCAGGGCCGAGCCGCCGCCCTTGCGGGTGACCTTGGGGACGGGGCAGCCGAAGTTGAGGTCGACGTGGTCGGCGAGGTCCTCGGCGACGATCATCTCGACGGCCTTGGCGACGGTGAGGGGGTCGACGCCGTACAGCTGCAGGCTGCGGGGCGTCTCGTCGGCCTCGAAGGTGATGAGGCGCATCGTCTCGGGGGTGCGTTCGACGAGCGCGCGCGAGGTGATCATCTCGCTGACGTAGAAGCCCTGGCCCTGCTCGCGGCACAGGCGCCGGAAGGCGGAGTTGGTGATGCCGGCCATCGGCGCCAGGACGACCGGCGTCGGGGAGACGAGCGGTCCGATCCGCAGCGGCCGGGCGGCGGTCAGCGTGGGTGCACTCACGCACCCATTGTGACCGCCTCGGCGGGGGCCGGGCAGCCGGTGCCCTCGGGTTCGGGGACGGCCAGCACGGGGCAGGGGGCGTCGAGGACGACGAGGCGGGCCCGGCCGCCGAGCAGGTCGTCGACGCCGCGGCGGGGCAGGCCGACGACGAGGAGGGCGGCGTGCTCGCGCTCGGCGTGGTCGAGGAGGGCCTCGGTGAGGTCGGCCCCCTCGGGGGGCAGCCGGACGTCGAGGCCGGCGATCGCGGTGCGACAGCGCAGCAGCAGGCCGTCGGGCAGCGGGGCGGCGGCGATGACGGTGAGGGTGCCGCCGCGCAGGTGGGCCTGGGCCAGGGCTTCCAGCACGGCGTGCTCGTCGCCGGGTTCGTAGCCGACGACCACCTGCGGGTGCCGGCGGTGGGGGGACCTCGGATCGCGCATCTGCCGCTCCCTCGCGTCGATGGATCTCGTCGGTGGATCTGGTCGGGCCATGACACTAGGATCCGGACAAGCGCTTGCGCAAGCGCTTGTCCGGCGGTGTTGCCGGACCGTGACGCAGGTGGGGTGGAGGCTGCGACCGTGGTGACGATGGCCGACGTGGCACGCCTGGCGGGAGTGAACGCCTCCACCGTCTCGCACGTCCTCAACGGCACGCGGACCGTCAGCGACCCCACGCGCGAGGCCGTGCTCGCCGCGATCGCCCGGACCGGCTACCGGCAGAACGCCCTGGCCCGCTCCCTGGCCCGCTCCGCCACGACGACCCTCGGCCTGGCCAGCCGGTTCGTGTCCAACCCCCACTTCGCCGACCTGGTGACGTCCATCGAGTCCAGCGCGCGCCGCGCCGGCTACTCCCTCGTGCTGGCCGACACCCGCGACGACCCCGAGCAGGAGCTGCGGGCCGTCCACGAGCTCGCCGACCGCCGCGTCGACGGGGTGCTGCTGGCCCCCTCGGTGCACGCCGTCGACGGCGCGCTGCCGTTCCTGCGCCGGCACGGGGTCCCGACCGTCCTGCTCGACCGGTTCACCGACTCCGTGTTCGACCAGGTGGCGCCGGAGAACACCGAGGCCACCGCCGTGCTGACCGGTCACCTCGCCGACCTCGGCCACACCTCCCTCGCCTTCGTCGCCGGGCTCACCGGCCTGAGCTCGACCACCGAGCGCCTGGAGGGGTTCACCCGCGTCGTCACCGCCCGCGGCCTGTCGGGGGTCGTCCTGGACGGCGGCAGCGAGACCGAGGTGGCCGAGGCGGCCGTGCGCGCCGCGTTCGCCGGGCCCGGGCGCCCCAGCGCCGTGGTCGTGGGCAACAACTCGATGACGGTGGGGGCCCTGCGGGCGCTGCGGGCCCTGCGGCTGCGGGTCGGCACCGACGTGGCCCTCGTCTGCTACGACGACCCCGAGTGGGCCGACCTCGTCGACCCGCCCCTGACCGCGATCCACCAGGACGTCCCGGCGATGGCGACGCGCGCGGTGACGATGATCCTCGAACGGCTCCGTGACGACGCCCCGGCGGCCCCCCGCCGCGAGCGGATCCGGCCGACCTTCCGGCACCGGGCGTCCTGCGGCTGCTGAGCCCTCCCGGTCAGCCCCGGCCGGCGGCCACCGGTCGCGCCCGCAGCCAGCCGAAGACCAGCAGTCCCGCCACCAGCCCCCAGAACGCGCTGCCGACGCCCGCGAACGTCACCCCGGAGGCGACGACGGCGAAGGTCAGGCCCGCGGTGGGGCGGTGCGCGGCGTCGGCGAGCGCCGAGACGAGGCCGCCGACGAAGGAGTCGAGCAGGGCCAGCCCGGCCACGGCCTCGACCAGGACCGGGTCGGTGGTGCCGACGAGCCCGGCGATGGGCGCGGCGAGCAGCCCCAGCACGAGGTACCCCGCGCCCCCGGCGACGGCGGCGACCCAGCGGCGGCGGGGGTCCGGGGAGGCGTCGGGCCCGGCGATGATCCCCGCGGCCAGGGCGGAGAGGTTGACGGCGTGCCCGCCGAGGACGGCGGCGGCGGCGCTGCCGATCCCGGCGCCGACGAGGACGCGGCCGGTGGGGACGTCGCGGTAGCCCAGGGTGTGCAGGATCGTGAAACCGGGGATGTTCTGCCCGGCCATCGTGACGACGTACAGGGGGACGCCGAGGGAGACCAGGACGTACGGGTCGAGCTCGGGCAGCACGGGCACCAGCCGGGGCACCCAGTCCAGGGACGTCGACCCCGGCAGCCCCGCGACGGTGAACCCCAGCGCGGCGACCATCGCGACGGGGACCGCGAGCACCGGGCGGACCCGGCGCAGGACCAGCCACAGGAGGAGGACCACGAGCCCGGCGACGGGCTGGGCGCGCACGGCGGCCACCGGCGCCAGGCACAGCGGCAGCAGGACCCCGGCCAGCAGGGCCCCGGCGACGGGGGTCGGGACGCGCCGCACGAGCCGGGCCAGCGCGGGCCAGGCGCCGGTGACGACGACGAGCAGCGCGCACAGCAGGAAGGCCCCGATCGCGGCGCCGAAGGACCCGGTGCGGCCCTGGGCGGCGACGAGCAGCGCGGCACCGGGGGTGGACCACACGAAGGACAGCGGGGTCCCGGTGCGCCAGGACAGCAGCGCGGCGAGGGCGAACTGGGCCAGGCACAGCGCGAACAACCCCGACGCGGCCTGCGCGGGGGTGGCGCCGACGGCGGTCAGGCCGGCGAGGACGAGGACGAAGGAGGAGGCGAAACCGGTGACGGCGGCGATCGCCCCGGCCGCGACGGGCCGGGCCAGCCCGCGGTCGCGGCGGTGCTGGGGCGCCGGGGGCACCGCGTCACCGTCGCGCCCCGTCAGCGCCCCCGGCCGCGCACCCGTCCGCTCCCCCGCGTGATCACCCACCGCGCGAACCTACCGAACGACGCGCGGCCGCCCGTCCCCCCGCGAGGGGACGGGCGACCGCGGGCCGGTGGTGCTCAGGCGCCGAGCAGGCGCGACCCCAGCCACTGGGTGACCTGGGACAGCCCGACGCGTTCCTGCGCCATGGTGTCGCGCTCGCGGATCGTCACGGCCTGGTCCTCGAGGGTGTCGAAGTCGACGGTGATGCAGTACGGGGTGCCGACCTCGTCGTGGCGGCGGTAGCGGCGGCCGATGGCGCCGGCGTCGTCGAACTCGACGTTCCAGTGCTTGCGCAGCTCGGCGGCCAGGTCCTTCGCCTTGGGCGAGAGCTGCTCGTTGCGGGACAACGGGAACACCGCGGCCTTGACGGGGGCGAGGCGGTGGTCCAGGCGCAGCACGGTGCGCTTGTCGACACCGCCCTTGGTGTTCGGCGCCTCGTCCTCGGTGTAGGCGTCGACGAGGAACGCCATGAGCGAGCGGGTGAGGCCGGCCGCGGGCTCGATGACGTAGGGCACCCAGCGCTCGCCCTTGGTCTGGTCGAAGTAGGACAGGTCGACCCCGGACTCCTTGGAGTGGGTGGTGAGGTCGTAGTCGGTGCGGTTGGCGATGCCCTCGAGCTCGCCCCACTCCGAGCCCTGGAAACCGAAGCGGTACTCGATGTCGACGGTCCGCTTGGAGTAGTGCGACAGCTTCTCGGCGGCGTGCTCGTAGAAGCGCAGGTTGCCCGGGTCGATGCCCAGCCCGGTGTACCAGGACATGCGCTCGTCGAGCCAGTACTGGTGCCACTGCTCGTCGGTGCCGGGCTCGACGAAGAACTCCATCTCCATCTGCTCGAACTCGCGGGTGCGGAAGATGAAGTTGCCGGGGGTGATCTCGTTGCGGAAGCTCTTGCCGATCTGGCCGATGCCGAACGGCGGCTTCTTGCGGGCCGACCCCATGACGTTGGCGAAGTTCACGAAGATGCCCTGGGCGGTCTCGGGGCGCAGGTAGTGCAGCCCCTCCTCGTTGTCGACCGCACCGAGGTAGGTCTTCATGAGGCCGGAGAAGTCGCGCGGCTCGGTCCACTGGCCCCGGACGCCGGTGTCGGGGTCGGGCACGTCGGCCAGGCCGTTGACGGGCGGGTGCCCGTGCTTGGCCTCGTAGGCCTCCAGGAGGTGGTCGGCGCGGTAGCGCTTGTGCGTCTGCAGGGACTCCACCAGCGGGTCGGTGAAGACGGCGACGTGCCCGGAGGCCTCCCACACGCGGCGGGGCAGGATGACGGAGGAGTCCAGGCCGACGACGTCCTCGCGGGTGGAGACCATGGTGCGCCACCACTGGCGCTTGATGTTCTCCTTCAGCTCCACGCCGAGGGGGCCGTAGTCCCAGGCGGAGCGGGTCCCGCCGTAGATCTCCCCCGACGGGAACACGAACCCCCGCCGCTTGGCGAGGTTGATGACGGCGTCGAGGCGGGATGCGGCCACGCTGGGATCTCCTGTCCGGCTGGGTGTCGGCGGTGCGCCCGCGCAGGGTCGGCGGACGCGGGGACGAGGTTACGCGCTGAGCGAGCACCGGCGCCGACCGGTCGCATCCGTTCGGCCCACGGCGACCCCCGGACGTAGGGTGTCCTGACCGCCCGGGCCCGTCCCGGGCCGACCTGAGGAGGACGAGTCGTCGTGTCGGTCCCGGCCCGTCGATCCACCCGGCAGCGCTCGGCCGTCTCGGCCGCCCTGGACGAGGCCGACGCCTTCCTGTCCGCGCAGGACCTGCACGCGCGGCTGCGCGAGCGCGGCGAGAACGTGGGGCTGGCGACGGTCTACCGCGCCCTGCAGGTGCTCGCCGAGGACGGCGACGTCGACGTCCTGCGCACCGACGACGGCGGCGAGGCGGTCTACCGCCGCTGCAGCACCGGCCACCACCACCACCTGGTCTGCCGCCGGTGCGGGGCGACGGTGGAGGTCGAGGGGCCGCAGGTCGAGGCGTGGGCACGGCGCGTGGGTTCGGAGCACGGCTTCACGGCCGTCCAGCACGTCGTGGAGGTCTTCGGCGTCTGCGCGGACTGCTCCGCGAAGGGCTGACCCCGCCCCACCCCGGCGGGATCACCCGTCGCGGTCGCCCAGCCACGGTTCGAGGCCGTCCTGCGGCGCCGTCCACCCGCGCGTCTCGGCCGGGGTGGCCAGGATCCGCTCGAAGGCGGCGCTGACGCGTTCGGCGTCGCCGTCGTCGACGCCGGTGACCACCAGCCGCGTCCGCGGCCGTTCCCCGCCCGGGGTGTCCCACTGCCCGATGCTGCCGATGCTCAGCTGCCCGCCGGCGCCGTCCCAGGCGCACACGACGCCGGGCCGCGACGGCACCCAGAAGACGCCGCGGGCGCGCAGCCGGCCGGCGCCGACGGCTTCGATCTCGTCGAGCAGCCGCTGCGGGTGCAGCGGCGCCGGGGTGCGCAGGTCGAGGGTGAACACCCCCAGCCGGTCCCCCGCCCCGCTGGGCCGCACGGCGCGCAGGTCGCTGCGGCGCAACGGTTCGGAGGTGGCGACGCGACGCGGCGCGAGCAGGTCGGCGGCGTCGGCGGCGAGCAGGTCGGCCACGGTGCAGCCGGGCGCGGTGACGTGGTCGAGCAGGACGGCCGAGCGCGCCGGCAGCGTCCCGTCGACCAGGACGAGGTCGGCCTCGTCGAGCTGGTGGGCCAGGACCTCCCCGACCGCCCGGTCGCCGTCGGCGAGCAGGTCGTCGCCCAGGAGGTCGTCCAGCAGGCCGGGGCCGCCGACCACCGACACGACGCCGCCGACGGCGACGAGGTCGGCGAGGTCGTCCCCGCCGTCGACGCCGTGGGTCAGGGCCTGCAGGGCGGCCAGCGGTTCGGCGGCGACGGGCAGGGCCAGGACGAGGCGGGCGAAACGGCCGCTGCGGGCGATCGCCGCGACGGTGGGCAGCACGTCCTCGCGCAGGGCGCAGCCCAGGCAGGCGTGCTCCAGCGGGACCGTGACGTCCTCGACGACGCCGCCGAACTCGGTGACCAGGCGGTGCAGCGCCTCGGGCAGCAGGTCGTAGCGCAGCAGGGCGGTGCCCGGCTCGCCCCAGAGGGCGGCGGCGGTGGCGCTGTCGCGCAGCACGGGGTCCATCGACGTCAGGACGGTCACGGGAAGTCTCACGGAGCACTCCTTGTTGAGATCCATTCTCAGAAAATGACCGTAGCAGACGACCCGACGCGCCCCGACGCCCGCCACGTGCCGAGCACGGGAGGTGACCACAGGTAACGTCGGACCCCGACCACCGCCTTCGAGACAACGGGAGAAACCGTGAACCGCTCCGAACTGGTCACCGCCGTCGCCCAGCGCGCCGGCCTGACTCAGTCCGACACCGACTCCGTCCTCAACGCCTTCGGCGACGTGCTCGTCGAGGCCGTGAGCAAGGGCGAGGCCGTCAAGCTCCCCGGCCTGCTGACCGTCGAGCGCGTCGAGCGGGCCGCCCGCACCGGCCGCAACCCCCGCACGGGCGAGACCATGGAGATCGCCGCGTCCTTCGGCGCCAAGCTCACCGCCGGGTCCAAGCTCAAGGCCGCCGCGAACGGGAGCTGAGGCCCCGCCTCCCCCCTGTCCGCCCTCCGGTTTCGCATCGGAGGGCGGACGCGTCAGACTGCCCCCGCCGCTCGCCCGCGAGCGGTGCTGTGACAATGGCCACAGCAGGAAGCAGTCAGCACGTGCACACGGAGTCAGCGTCGACCCCCGGGCACCCGGCAGGGAGGCGAGGCGTCGAATGAGCGCACAGACCGACGAGCAACTCCGAGGTGCGCCCCAGGCACCCGGTCCCCAGGAGGTCCCGGCCCGCGCGCAGGACGTCATGACGGTCGACGGGGTGTCCTCCGACGAGGGCCACGCGGCGCTGCGGGCCTCGGTCCGCAAGCTCGGCGAGCTCCTCGGGGAGTCCCTGACCCGCCACGAGGGCCGCGAGCTGCTCGACCTCGTCGAGCAGGTCCGCGCCCTGGCCCGCCGCCCCGACGACGGCGCCGAGCTGGCCGCGCTGCTGTCCGGGGTCGACGACGCGACCGCCATCAACCTGGCCCGCGCCTTCACCGCCTACTTCCAGCTCGCCAACGCCTCCGAGCAGCTGCACCGCGGCCTGGAGCTGTCGCGGGCCTCCACCGGCGGCCTCGACGGGGCCCTGGAACGGCTCGCCGAGGCCCTGCGCTCGGGCGACCTGGACCGCGACACCGCCCAGGAGATCCTCGGCCGCCTCCAGCTGCGCCCGGTGTTCACCGCGCACCCCACCGAGTCCAGCCGCCGCTCGGTCCTGGACCTGCTGCTGCGCATCACCACGATCGTGCAGACCTCCGAGGACTCCTCCCAGCGCCCCCTGGACGCCCGGCGCGGGCAGCGCCGGCTCGCCGAGCTCGTCGACGAGCTGTGGCAGACCGACGAGCTGCGCGTCCTGCGCCCGCGACCGGCCGACGAGGCCCGTTCGGCGCTGCACTACCTGCGCAACCTCACCTCCACCGTCCTGCCGGACCTGCTCGAGGACCTCGCCGCCGGCCTGGCCGACCTCGGCCTCGACCTGCCCGTCGACGCCCAGCCGCTGCGCTTCGGCAACTGGGTCGGCGGCGACCGCGACGGCAACCCCAACGTCACCCCCGAGGTGACCGCCGAGGTCCTGGCCATGCAGCACGACGCGGCCCTGGACGTCCTGACCGCCGCCACCCGCGACCTCATGACCGAGCTGGCCGCCTCCACCCAGATCGTCGGGTTCTCCCCCGAGCTGCTGGCCTCCCTGGAGGCCGACGCGCAGGCCCTGCCCGAGGTGCGCGCCGCGCGCGCCCACCTCAACGGCGAGGAGCCGTACCGCTTCAAGCTGTCCTACGTCCTGGCCCGCCTCGAGGGCACCCGCGCCCGGCTGCACAGCGGCGCCGAGCACGTCGAGGGCCGCGACTACGCGGACGTCGAGCAGTTCACCGCCGACATCCGGATGCTGCAGGACTCGCTGCGCGCCAACGACGGCGACCTCGTCGCCGACGGCGCGGTGGCCCGGCTGCTGCGCGTGGTCCGCGCCGTCGGGTTCAGCCTGGCGACCCTGGACGTGCGCGAGGACGCCGGCAAGCACCACGCGGCGCTCGCCGCGATCTACGACCGGCTCGGGGAGCTCATCACCCCGTACGCCGACCTGGACCGCACCGCCCGCACGAAGCTGCTGTCCAAGGAGCTGAGCGGGCACCGGCCCCTCATCGGCGCCGCGGTGCGGACCCTGACGGGCACCCCCGCGAAGGTGATGCAGCTGTTCTCGACGATCCGCGCGTCGCTGGACCGCTACGGCGACGACGTCATCGAGACCTACATCGTCTCCATGACCAAGGGCATCGACGACCTGTTCGCCGTCGTCGTGCTGGCCCGCGAGGTGGGCCTGGTCGACCTGGCCGACACCGACGGCGCGCACGATGTCGCCCGCATCGGGTTCGCGCCGCTGTTCGAGACCGTCACCGAGCTGGAGAACGCCGAGGAACTGCTGGAGGGGTTGCTGTCCGACCCGTCCTACCGACGCGTCGTGGCCGCCCGCGGCGACGTCCAGGAGATCATGCTCGGCTACTCCGACTCCTCCAAGGACGCCGGGATCGCCGCCTCCCGCTGGCAGATCCACCGCGCCCAGCGCGCGCTGCGCGACGTCGCCCGCCGGCACGGGGTGACGCTGCGCCTGTTCCACGGCCGCGGCGGCTCGGTCGGCCGCGGCGGCGGGCCCACCGGCGAGGCGATCCTGGCCCAGCCGTACGGGACGCTCGACGGCCCCATCAAGGTCACCGAGCAGGGCGAGGTGATCTCCGACAAGTACGTCCAGCCGCGGCTGGCCCGGCACAACCTGGAGGTCGCCCTCTCGGCGGCCCTGGAGGCCTCCACGGTGCACCGGGCCCCGCTGCAGTCCGGGGAGGTCCTCGACGGCTGGGACGAGACGATGTCCGTCGTGGCCGCCAAGGGCCAGGAGGCGTACCGGGCGCTGGTCCGCGACCCGGGCCTGGTGCCGTTCTTCCTCTCGGCCACCCCGGTCGAGGAGCTGGGCAACCTCAACATCGGGTCCCGCCCGGCGCGCCGCCCCGGCGGCACCGGCGGCCTGGAGGACCTGCGGGCCATCCCGTGGGTGTTCGGCTGGACCCAGAGCCGCATCAACGTCCCCGGCTGGTTCGGGGTGGGCTCGGGGCTGGCCGCGGCCCGCGCCGCCGGTCACGAGGACGACCTGCGGCAGATGGTCGGCAGCTGGAACTTCTTCCGCAGCTTCGTCTCCAACGTGCAGATGACCCTGGCCAAGACCGACCTGGGCATCGCCGCGCACTACGTCGAGGAACTCGTCGCCCCCGAGTCCCGGGGCGCGTTCGAGACGATCCGCGCCGAGCACGCCCGCACGCTGGAGCAGGTGCTGTGGCTGACCGGGCAGGACGAGCTGCTGGAGTCCGCGCCGGTGCTGCGCCGGACGCTGGAACTGCGCGACGCCTACCTGGCCCCGCTGCACGCGCTGCAGGTCTCGCTGCTGGGCCGCTCGCGCGCCAGCGGCGAGGACGTCGACCCGGCGCTGCGCCGCGCGCTGCTGCTGACGATCAACGGGATCGCCGCCGGGATGCGCAACACCGGCTGAGCCCGGCCCGCTGGGGGTTCGGATCGTTGGACCCACGCTGCCGATGAACGGGAGCGAGGGTCCAACGATCCGGACCCAGGCCCTCAGGACGAGGCCGTGGGGGTGTCCAGCGCCCCGCCGTAGCGCCGGTTGCGGGTGGCGTACGTCTCGATCGCCGCCCACAGCGCCCGCCGGTCGACGTCGGGCCACAGCACGTCGGAGAACACCATCTCCGCGTACGTCGACTGCCAGGGCAGGAAACCGGACGTCCGCTGCTCCCCGGAGGACCGCCAGAACAGGTCGACGTCGGGCATGTCGGGTTCGTCGAGGTAGCGGGCCAGGACCTTCTCGTCGATGCGGTCCGGGTTCACCTTCCCGGCCGCGACGTCGAGGGCCAGCGCGCGGGCGGCGTCGGCGATCTCGGCCCGGCCGCCGTAGTTCACGCACATCGTCAGGGTGCAGACGGTGTTCTCCCGGGTCAGTTCCTCGGCCGCCTCCAGTTCGCTGATCACGCTGCGCCACAGGCGAGGACGCCGCCCGGCCCAGCGGACGCGGACCCCCCAGGAGTTCATGACGTCGCGGCGGCGGCGGATGACGTCGCGGTTGAACCCCATGAGGAACCTGACCTCCTCGGGGCTGCGCCGCCAGTTCTCGGTGGAGAACGCGTACGCCGACACGTGCGTGACGCCGATCTCGACGGCGCCGGCGACGACGTCCAGCAGCGACGCCTCCCCCATCTTGTGGCCCTCGATGCGCGACAGGCCCCGCTGGTTGGCCCAGCGGCCGTTGCCGTCCATGACGATCGCGACGTGCTTGGGGACCAGGTCCGCGGGCAGCTGCGGCGGCCGCGCACCGGAGGGGTGCGGCGGCGGGGCGACGACCTCGCGCGGTTCGGGCAGACGGCTGGCGCGGCGGAGTCCTGGCACGGTCCCCAGGGTGCCAGGTGGGACGATGGGCCGGTGCACCCCCACGAACCCCTCCCGGTGACGGCACTGGTCCGGCACGGGCAGACCGACTGGAACCGCGACGGCCGCCTGCAGGGACGCACCGACGTCCCGCTCAACGACACCGGCCGCGCGCAGGCGCTGGCCCTGGCCGCTCAGCTCGCCGGGCAGGGCTGGGCCGCGATCACCTCCTCGCCGCTGTCGCGGGCGCGCGAGACCGCGCAGATCGTCGCCGACCACCTGGGGCTGGACCTGCTGCCCCCGCACGACGACCTCGTCGAGCGGGACTTCGGCGAGGCCGAGGGCGGGGACGCGGAGGAACTGCTGGCCCGGTACCCCGGCGGCGAGCGGCCCGGGCAGGAACCGTGGGCCGAGCTGACCGCCCGCGGGGCGGGGGCGTTGCGCCGCCTGCGCGCCGAGCACGGCGACGTCCCGCTCGTCGTCGTGGCGCACGGCACGTTCCTGCGCGCCACGGTCGAGGGCCTGGCCGGGGTCGAGCTGCCCCGCATGGCGAACGCCTCGTCGGTCGTGGTGGAGGGCGCCGGGGACGTGTGGCGCCTGGTGCGCGAACCTCAGCGGGCGTAGCCGGGGACGTCGTCCCCGCGCGGGGGGTGCGGGTTCACCGGACGGGCAGGGGCTCGGCGCGCTCGACGTGCTGCAGGGAGCGGATGCCGCGTTCGAGGTGCCACTGCAGGAACGCCGCGACCAGGCCGCTGCCCTCGCGGCGGCACCGCTCCTCGGCCTCCTCGGCGACCGACCAGTCCCCGCTGAGCAGCGCGGCGAGCAGCGCGAGCGTGCGCGGGTCCGGGGCGGCCGACCCCGGGGGGCGGCACGAGGAGCAGACCGCTCCCCCGGCGGCGACGTTGAAGGAGGTGTGCGGTCCGGGGTCGGAGCAGCGGGCGCAGTCGGCGAAGCTCGCGGCGTACCCGGCGACCGCCAGGGACCGCAGCAGGAACGCGTCGAGGACCAGCGGCCCGTCGTGCTCGCGGCGCGAGAGGGTGCGCAGCGCCCCCACGAGCAGCAGGTACTGCTGGGTGGCGCTCTCCCGCTCGACCTCGGTGAAGCGCTCGGCGGTCTCCACGAGGGCGTGGCCGACGGTGTAGAGGCCGTAGTCGGTGGCCAGGACCTGCCCGTAGGGGGCCAGGACGTCGACCTGGGTGATGGTGTCGAGCGAGCGGCCGCGGTGCAGCTGGACGTCGACGCAGGTGAACGGTTCCAGGCGGGCCCCGAAGCGGGAGGAGGTGCGCCGCACGCCCTTGGCGACGGCGCGGACGCGGCCGTGGTGGCGGGTCAGCAGCGAGACGATGCGGTCGGCCTCGCCGAGCTTGGTGGTGCGCAGGACCACGGCCTCGTCCCGGTAGCTCTTGGCTCCCCCGATGCTCGAACCCCTCGACCGGCCAGTCACCGTCCCACTGTAGGTGCCCGCACCGACACGACCCCCCGGAGCGCCCGGTCCTCCGCCGGGCGGGGCGGCTCAGGCGGTGACGAGCCGGTCGCGCCCGGAGCGCTGGGCCTCCAGCAGGGCCCGGTCGGCGGCGGCGACGGCCTCGGCGGCCGGGGCGGGCCCGGCCAGCCCCACCGACACGGTGACCCGCAGCCCCAGGGAGATCTCCAGCCACGGTTCCTTGCGCACGACCTCGAGCAGCTTCTCGGCCGTCCGGTCGGCCCCGGTGCCGCCGGGGACGAGCACGACGAACTCGTCGGCGCCGTAGCGGACGACGGTGTCGTCGTCGGCGACGTTGCGCTGCACCAGGTCCGCGATGCGGCGCAGGACGGCGTCGCCGACCTCGGGGCCGTGCTCGTCGTTGACGGCGCGGAAGCGGTCGACGTCGAGCAGGACGGCGCTGAACCGCTGGTCGGGGCGTTCGAGCAGCTGCTGCAGCCGCCGGCGGTTGCCGAGCCCGGTCATGGGGTCGACGAGCGAGGAGCGGCCGAGGCGGTCGTGCTGGGCGGCCATCGCGCGCTGCCGGATGCGGTCCTGCAGCGCCTCGAACCGGCTCTCGCGGTCCTCCCAGAGCCGGGCCAGCGAGACCTGCGCGAGCAGCTCGAGCGCGTCGGCGGCCTCGCTGCGCCCGTCGTGCAGGACGGCGTTGCGGGCGCGGACGGCGAGCGCGGTCAGCCCCCACACGTCGAGCTGGGTGGCCGAGGAGACGCGCTGCACGGCGGTGAGGAGGTCGGCGGCGCCGGTGCGGTCGCCGGCGTCGGAGGTCGCCATGGCCAGGGCGATGCGGGCGATCTGGGTCTCGGCGAGCTCCTCGCGCAGCCGGAAGGCCTCCATGGCGGGCCGCAGCCGGGCCTGGGCGAGCTCGGTCTCCCCGGTGCGCTGCAGGACGAACGCCTCGATGGCCTCGGCCCGGGCGTGCATCTCGGGGTAGTCGGCCCGGGCGGCGAGGGTGCGCATGAGCGCGGCGCGGCTGAGGGCGACGGTGTAGTGCGGCCACGCCTCCTCGCGGCGGCCGGCGACCTCGAGCATGGAGCCCCAGGACACCTGCAGGACGGCGGCTTCCTGCGCGACGTTGAGCTGGACGCGGGCGGGCGGGAAGGTGAGGCCGAGCATCTGCACCATGAGCTCGTCGGCCGGTTCGAACAGGGCGAGCGCGTTGAGCGCGAGCGCCACCGACATGGTCGCCGAGAGGTGGTCGTAGGTGCGGATGGGCTGGGCGGAGACGATGAGCTGGCCCTCGGCGAGGTGGTCCATGGCCAGGGCGGTCATGCCGAGGTCGACGCGGGACTCGGCGAGCAGGGCGAGGGCCTTGGCGCGCCAGACGGGGTCGGCGCTGGGGCCGAGGCGGCGCAGCAGCCGGCCGGCCTCCTCGCTGGCCTCGGCGGCGCGGCCGAGCTGGTGCAGGGCGACGCCGCAGATGAACTGCAGGTAGCGGGCGGTGCGTTCGTCGCCGGCGGCCTCGCAGAAGGCGAGGGCTTCGCGGCTGACGTCGATGGCGCGTTCGCCGTAGCCGTCGAGGTAGAGCTTGTGGGACCACTCCGCGAGGGCGTCGAAGGGCCCGAACGGTCCGACGGCTTCGAGCTGCGTGCCCACGTCCACCCTCCTCGTCCCGACAGCCCCCCTGCCGTGATCACAGGTGGTGACTGATCTTAACGGTCCGCACTGCACAGCGGGAGGCGAGATCGGCCGGAACGCGCTCGCCCCGTGATCACGGACGGTACACCGTCCATGATCACGGGGCGAGGCCCGGTGCGGGGAGGGTCAGCGCTGGGCGCGGTTGACCGCCGAGACGATCGCCTTCAGGGAGGCGGTGGTGATGTTGTGGTCGATGCCCACGCCCCACAGGACGCGGCCGTCGACGGCGCACTCGACGTAGGCCGCGGCCTGCGCGTCGCCCCCGGCCGACAGCGCGTGCTCGGCGTAGTCCAGGACGCGCACGTCCACGCCCTGCGTCCCCAGCGCCGAGCAGAACGCCGCGATCGGGCCGTTGCCGGTGCCCTGCACGGTGCTCACCGCACCGGCGTCCCAGAGGTCGACCTCCAGGGTGTCCGCCCCGTCCACCACGCTCACCGACCGGGTGCCGCGCAGCGCGAACCGGCCCCACTCCGGGGTGCCCGTCGGCGAGGGCAGGTACTCGTCGGAGAACACCTCGAAGATCTGCTTCGAGGACACCTCCCCGCCCTGGGCGTCGGTGTGCTCCTGGATGACGCGGGAGAACTCGATCTGCAGGCGGCGCGGCAGGTCCAGCTGGTGCTCGGCCTTCAGCAGGTAGGCGACCCCGCCCTTGCCGGACTGGGAGTTCACCCGGATCACGGCCTCGTAGGACCGGCCCACGTCCTTGGGGTCGATCGGCAGGTACGGCACCGCCCACGGGATCTCGTCGACCGTCTTCCCGGCGGCGGCGGCGTCGCGCTCCATCGCCTCCAGGCCCTTCTTGATGGCGTCCTGGTGCGACCCGGAGAACGCCGTGAAGACGAGGTCGCCGCCGTAGGGGACGCGCTCGCCGACGGGCAGCTGGTTGCAGTGCTCGACGGTGCGCCGCACGTGGTCGATGTCGGAGAAGTCGATCTGCGGGTCGATGCCCTGGCTGAACAGGTTCATCCCCAGCGTCACCAGGTCGACGTTGCCGGTGCGCTCGCCGTTGCCGAACAGGCAGCCCTCGATGCGGTCCGCCCCGGCCAGGTAGCCCAGCTCGGCGGCGGCGACGCCGGTCCCGCGGTCGTTGTGCGGGTGCAGGGACAGGATCACGTGCTCGCGGTGGTTGAGGTGCCGCGACATCCACTCGATCGAGTCGGCGTAGACGTTCGGGGTCGCCATCTCGACCGTGGCGGGCAGGTTCACGATGACGTTGCGCTCGGCGGTCGGCTCGAAGACCTCGACGACCGCGTTGCAGATGCGGGCGGCGAACTCCAGCTCGGTGCCGGTGTACGACTCGGGGCTGTACTCGTAGTAGACGGTCGTCTCGGGGATGGTCTCCTCGAACTTCCGGCACAGCCGCGCGCCCTGCAGGGCCAGGTCGACGATGCCGTCCTCGTCGGAGCCGAACACCACGCGCCGCTGCAGCACCGAGGTCGAGTTGTAGAGGTGGACGATCGCCTGCTTCGCCCCGCGCAGCGACTCGTAGGTGCGCTCGATGAGGTGCTCGCGGGCCTGGGTCAGCACCTGGATGCGCACGTCGTCGGGGATGAGGTCGTTCTCGATCAGGGTGCGGACGAAGTCGAAGTCCGTCTGCGACGCCGAGGGGAACCCGACCTCGATGTCCTTGTAGCCCATCTGCACCAGCAGGGTGAACATCCGCAGCTTGCGCTCGGAGTTCATCGGGTCGATGAGGGCCTGGTTGCCGTCGCGCAGGTCGACCGCGCACCAGCGGGGCGCCTTCTCGATGCGCTTGGCCGGCCAGGTCCGGTCGGGCAGGTCGACGGTGATCTGCTCGTGGAACGGCACGTACTTGTGGAACGGCATCGGGCTGGGGGTCTGGGGGTTGTGCACGTCATCTCCTCATGAGCGGCTGGTGTGGCGGCCGGCGCGCACGACGAGGTCCCGCGACGGGGAGACCGGCCTAGCTGGCCCCGCCGCGGCGACGAAGGAGGAGGTTCTCCAGACGAGCCACGCTGCCACCGTACCCCCACCGGCCGCCGGCGCGCGCGGGCGGTCGGCTGCGACGTGGGACCCGCCCGTCGTTCTGACACGTCCTCGGTCATTGTCCGAGCATGTGGACGTGTGGCACGATGCTGACCACTCTCCTGCCGACGACGAAGGACGGGTCATGACCAGCCGGATCACGGACGTCACCATCACCCCGGTCGCCTTCCGCGACCTGCCCCTGCTCAACAACGTCGGCGTCCACGAGCCCTTCGCCCTGCGCAGCGTCGTGGAGGTCCGCACCGAGGACGGGTTCAGCGGCCTCGGGGAGAGCTACGGCGACGCCGCCCACCTCGACCGGCTGCGGGCCGCGGCGCAGCGGCTGCCGGGCACCGACGTGTTCGACCTGCACGCCGTCGGCCGCCACGTCGCGGCCTCGCTCACCGGCGACACCGGCGGCGGGCACGGCATGGGGTTGCAGATCACCACCTCGAACACCGCCGACCGCGTCTTCTCCCCCTTCGAGGTCGCCGCCCTCGACGTCCAGGGCAGGCTGCTCGGCCGGCCCGTCAGCGACCTGCTCGGCGGCGCGGTCCGCGACGAGGTCGCCTACAGCGCCTACGCGTTCTACAAGTGGGCCGGGCACCCGGGCCGGCCCGACGACGAGTGGGGCGCGGCGCTGGACCCGGCGGGCATCGTCGCGCAGGTCCGCCGCATGGTCGACGAGTTCGGGTTCACCGCGGTCAAGCTCAAGGGCGGCGCGTTCCCGCCCGAGGAGGAGGTCGAGGCGATCAGGGCCCTGCGCGCGGAGTTCCCCGACCTGCCGCTGCGGCTGGACCCCAACGGCGCCTGGACCGTCGAGACGTCCGTGTGGGTCGCCGAGCAGCTCGACGGGGTCCTGGAGTACCTGGAGGACCCCACCCCCGGCATCGAGGGCATGGCCGCGGTCGCCGCCCGGCTCGAGGGCCGGGTGCCGCTGGCGACGAACATGTGCGTCGTCGCGTTCGGGCACCTGCCCACGGCGATCGCGGCCGACGCCGTCCAGGTCGTGCTGTCCGACCACCACTTCTGGGGCGGGCTGCGCCGTTCGCAGGACCTCGCGCGGATCTGCGAGGTGTTCGGCAAGGGGTTGTCGATGCACTCCAACTCCCACCTCGGCATCAGCCTGGCGGCCATGACGCACCTCGCCGCGGCCACCCCGAACCTCGACTACGCCTGCGACACCCACTGGCCGTGGAAACGTCCCGAGGACGACGTCGTCGCGCCCGGGGCGCTGGGTTTCTCCGGCGGGGCCGTGAAGGTCCCCACCGGCCCCGGGCTCGGCGTGGAACTCGACCGGGACGCCCTGGCCCGGTTGCACGAGCAGTACCTGCGCACCGACGTCCGCGAACGCGACGACACCGGGTACATGCGCCGCTTCGACCCGGAGTTCACCCCGCGGTCGGGGCGCTGGTGAACGCGCTGGAGGTCCTCGTCACCGAACCCGTCCTGGAGCGGTTCGCCGGCGTCCTCACCCGCGACGGCGCGAGCCCGCACCGGTGGACGTTCGGGAAGGAGCCCGAGCGCAGCCCGGACGTCCTGGTCTGCTCGGCCGCGACCGGCGCGCAGATCGCCGCGCTGCCGGACCTCAAACTGGTCCAGGTGACCGGCGCCGGCGTCGACAAGGTCCCCGCCCTGCCCGCGGACGTGCTGCTGGCCAACACCTCCCACCACGGGCGGTCCATCGCCGAGCACGTCCTCACCGTCACGTCGGTGCTGCGCCGCGGGATCCTCACCGCGGACCGGTCGGTGCGGGAGGGGCAGTGGCGCAACGCCGTCGTCACCGACGGTTTCCCGTTCGGGCGGCTGTGGGCCGGGGCCCGGGTCGGGGTCGTGGGTTTCGGGGAGATCGGCCGCGAGGTCGCCCGCCTCGCCCTCGCCGTGGGGATGCACGTGCGCGCCGTCCGCCGCGACCCGCACGCACCCCGGCCCGACGACCTGCGCGCGGTCCGGGTCGAGGGGAACGACGCCCTGCACGACCTGCTGGCCGGTTCCGACGTCGTCGTCGTGACCGTCCCCCTGGACGAGACCACCCGCAGCCTGCTCGGGGCGGCCGAACTGGCCGCGATGCCCGCCGACGCCGTCCTGGTCAACGTCGCCCGCGGGCCCGTCGTCGACGAGCGCGCCCTGCACGACGCGCTGCGCGAGGGCACGATCGGCGGGGCCGCGATCGACGTGTGGTGGCGCAACCCGCGCGACCCCGACGCTCCCCCGCCCGCCCACCTGGACTTCACCGGCTTCGGCAACGTCGTCCTCACGCCCCACCAGTCCGGGCACACCGAGGAGACGTTCCGCGCCCGCGCGCAGGACGTCACCGACAACGTCGACGCCCTGGCCGCGGGCCGGCCGCTGCGGAACCTGGTGGTCCGCTGACCCCCGCCGCGCGTGCCACCATGAGGCGGTGTCGAAGTACGTCGCGCTGCCCAAGGTCGAGCTCCACCTGCACGCCGAGGGGACGCTGGAACCCGAACTCGCGTTCGCCCTCGCCCGCCGCAACGGGGTGAGCCTGCCGTTCGCCACCGAGGAGGACCTGCGGGCGGCCTACGACTTCACCGACCTGCAGTCGTTCCTCGACCTCTACTACGCCACGACGGCCGTCCTGCGCACCCGCGCCGACTTCCACGACCTGCTCTGGGCCTACCTGGAACGCTCCGCGGCGCAAGGGCTCCAGCACGTCGAGGTGTTCTTCGACCCGCAGGCCCACACCAGCCGCGGGGTCGCGTTCACCGACGTCGTCGACGGCCTGCACGACGCGCTCGTGCGCGCGGGGGCCGAGCTGGGGATCACCGGCGGGCTCATCCTGTGCTTCCTGCGCGACCGCCCCGTCGCCGAGGCCGCACAGACCCTCGAGGCGGCCCGCGAACGGCTCGACGTGCTGCTCGGCGTGGGCCTGGACTCCGCCGAGGTCGGTTTCCCGCCCGCCCCGTTCGCCGGCGTCTTCGCCCGCGCCGCCGAGCTCGGCCTGCGCCGCGTCGCGCACGCCGGCGAGGAGGCTCCCGCGTCGTCGGTCACCGAGGCGCTGGACGCCCTCGGCGTCGAGCGCATCGACCACGGGGTGCGGTCCCTGGACGACCCCGGGCTCGTCGCGCGCCTGGTGCGCGAGGAGGTCCCGCTGACGGTGTGCCCGCTGTCGAACCTGCGGCTGCGGGTCGTCGACGACCTCACCGCCCACCCGCTGCCCGCGATGCTCGCCGCCGGGCTGAAGGTCAGCCTGCACTCCGACGACCCGGCCTACTTCGGCGGGTACGTGGGCGACACGTTCGACGCCGTGGACGGAGCCGGGCACCTGGACGACGCGACCGCCGCGCTGCTGGCCCGCAACGCCGTCGACGGCTCGTTCGCGAGCCCGGCGCGCAAGGCGCAGCTGCGGGCCGGGATCGAGGAGTGGCTGGCCGCGCGCCGCTGACCCCTCCACCGGCGCCGCGGGAACGGATCGTTGCGCCAACGCTCGCGATCATCGGGAGCGTTGTCACAACGATCCGTTCCCACGGCCGTGACGGTCAGGGCCTGCGCACGCGGACCAGGTCCGACAGCGGCGCGAAGTCGCCGACGTTCGACGTCCACAACGTGAGGTCGTGCGCCCTGGCGGTCGCGGCCAGCAGCAGGTCGATCCTGCGCGCTCGCGGCTTCCGGCCCGCGGCGACCTCGGCGCGGTCGACGAGGCGGTACTCGGCCAGGACCCGCTCATCGACGGGCAGCGGGGCGAACCGCTCCGCCAGGCGGTCGTAGCGGTGACGGCGGTCGGCGGCCGACTGCGGGGTCCGGGCCGAGTGGATGCCGGTCAGCAGTTCGGCCATCGTGAGGACGGACAGGGCGCCGGGGCCATCGGGCCAGCGGTCGTCGAGCACCGCGTTCGTGTCGACGAGGAACGCCTCGCTCACCGGCGGTCCCGCTCCCACGGGTCGTCCGCCTCGTCAGCCCCCCACGCGTCGCGGGTGTCCTGCTTCCACCGCTCGCGTTCTTCCTCGCTCAACGGGGGGAGGTCGGCGAACACCTGCCTCATGTCCGCGGCGGAGACGAACCGCTGGGGCTGCGCCGGGGGCGGGTCCATGCGGAGCACACCCACCGGCACCCCGTTGCTCGTCACGAGGAGGTGCTCGCCGTCCCGCAGGGCACGCAACACCTGCCCGGAGTCGTTGCGCAGTTCCCGTTGACTGATGGTCCTCACGGCACCAGTGTAGCGAGAGCGTGCTACAGCAACCAGCCCCATGGCGGGTCCACCGGGGGCACGGGGATCCGGATCGTTGGCCCTTCGCTGCCGATCATCGGCAGCGAAGGG
>NZ_JBJLSK010000027.1:0-48539 GCF_050871965.1 Kineococcus lubricus | reverse complement strand
AGCAGCAGCGGACCGGCCGCACCCGCCGCCACGGCCAGCTCGGTCACCAGGTGCAGCGCCTGCCGCGGGGGCGCCGCGGGGGCCGGCGGGCGCCCGCCCCCCCCCCCCCCCCCCGCCCCGCGGGGGGGCCCCCCGGCCCCCCCCGCGGGGGGGCCCCCGGGGCGGCCCCACCGCCGTCGGCGTTCGTCAGCGGGTCAGGAGCGGGACTCGGCCCCGTCCCCGGTCCACTCGACGTGGAACGAGCCGTCGCGGTCGACGCGCTTGTAGGTGTGCGCCCCGAACAGGTCGCGCAGCCCCTGGACCAGCGCGGCCGAGGAGCGCTCGCGGCGCAGCCCGTCGTAGTAGGCCAGCGAGGAGGAGAAGCCGGGGGCGGGGATCCCGGCGTTCACCGAGTGCACCACGACCCGGCGCCACGCCTCCTGGCCCTTGGTCACGGCGTCGGCGAAGTACGGGTCGAGCAGCAGCGAGGGCAGCTCGGGGTTCTTGGCGTAGGCGTCCTTGATCCGGTCCAGGAACTTGGCCCGGATGATGCAGCCGCCGCGCCAGATGGTCGCCATCGCGCCGGGGTCGATGCCCCAGCCGTACTCGACCGAGCCGGCGCGGATCATGTCGAAGCCCTGCGCGTAGGCGACGACCTTGGAGGCGTACAGCGCGGCGCGGACGTCGTCGACGAACGCGTCGGCGTCGGCCTCGGCGACGAACCCGCCCGAGCCCTCGGCGCCGGCGGCCGGGCCGGGCAGCACCGGCTGGGCGGCCTTGCGCTGGGCGCCGTGGCCGGACAGGGCGCGGGCGAAGACGGCCTCGGCGATGCCGGAGACGGGGGTGCCCAGGTCCAGGGCGGTCTGCACCGTCCAGCGGCCGGTGCCCTTCTGCTCGGCCTCGTCGAGGATGACGTCGACCAGTGCGACGCCCTCCTGCGTGGGGTCGTCCTTGTCCAGGACCCGCGCGGTGATCTCGATGAGGAAGCTCTCCAGGTCCCCGGAGTTCCAGGTCGTGAAGATCTCGGCGAGCTGCTTGGGGGTGCGCCCCAGGCCGTGGCGCAGCAGGTCGTACGCCTCGGCGATGAGCTGCATGTCGGCGTACTCGATGCCGTTGTGGACCATCTTCACGAAGTGGCCCGCGCCGTCGGGGCCGACGTGCGTCGAGCACGGGGTGCCGTCGACGGACACGGCGATGTCGGCCAGGATCGGGCCCAGCTTGGCGTAGGCGTGCTCGGAGCCGCCGGGCATGATCGAGGGGCCCAGCAGGGCGCCCTCCTCACCGCCGGAGACGCCGACGCCGGCGAAGTGGATGCCCCGGGCGCGCAGCGCGGCCTCGCGGCGGCGGGTGTCGAGGAAGTGGGCGTTGCCGCCGTCGACGAGGATGTCGCCCTCGGACAGCAGCGGGGCCAGCTCGTCGATCACGGCGTCGGTGGGGCCGCCGGCCTTGACCATGATGATGATCGTGCGCGGCGACTCCAGGGAGTCGACGAACTCCTCGGCGGTGTACCCGGGGACGAAGGTGCCCTCGTCGCCGAACTCCTCGATCAGCGCCTTGGTCTTGGCGTCGGTACGGTTGTGGACGGCGGTCACGTAGCCGTGCCGGGCGATGTTGCGAGCCAGGTTGCGGCCCATCACCGCCAGACCGGTCACGCCGATCTGCGCCTTCTGCTTCTCATCGGTCACCCGCCGCATCATGCCGTGCCGGCACCGGCGCGTGAACCACGCCCCCGGCCCGTCGCTCGCGCAGGACGTCGCGCACGCGGGGGACGACGACGCCGTCGCGGGCCATCAGGGCCCGGGTCTGGCGGCGGCTGACGAGGATGCCGGCGACCCCGACGGCCCACAGCGGGTACTGCAGCGCGAACGCGACCCGGAACGCCTCCAGGGAGTACGTGGCGGGGGTCCCGGCGCCCTGGACGTCCAGGAGCACCCCGACGAGCAGGATGAGCACGACGGAGGCGGCGAACCCCATGACGTTGGTCATCCCGGTGGCGCCGCCGAGGCGGTGGGCCGGGTTGGAGGTGCGGGCGTAGTCGAAGCCGACGAGGGAGCCGGGGACGCCGGTCGCGGCGACGACGACCAGCAGGGCCAGCAGCGCCAGCGGCGCGGGACCGGACCACAGCAGCACGACGGCCCACACGACGGCCTGCGCGCCCACGATCGCCAGCACCAGCCAGGAGCGGCGCAGCGGGTGCCGGGCCACGAAGGTGCCGAACAGCGGGCCGGTGCCGGCGGCGGTGACGGTGTAGAGGGTCAACAGCGCGCTGGCGGTCCCGGCGCTCAGCCCCTGGCCGGAGACGAGGAACGGGAACCCCCACAGCGTCGCGAAGGCGTTGCCGGAGAACGGCGTGGCCCAGTGCGACCACAGGCCCAGCCGCGTCCCGGGGTGGCGCAGCGCCGCCCGCAGGTCCCCGCCGACCTCGCGCAGCGGCTTGGTGACGCGCGGGTTCTCCCGGCCCGGCGGCACGTCGCGCAGGACGATGACCGACAGCGCCGTGGCCAGCAGCGAGAACGCGCCGATCCCGGCGTAGGCGGGGGTCCAGCCGGGTCCGTGCAGCAGGGCGACCAGCGGCACGAAGCTGAACACCTGGCCGAGCTGGCCGAAGAGGCCGACGAGCTGGGTCATCACCGGCACCCGCTGCGGCGGGAACCAGTTCGTCGTGACGCGCAGGACGCTGACGAAGGTCGCCGCGTCGCCGGCGCCGACCAGGACGCGGGCCAGCACGGCCTGCCAGGTCTGGGTGCTGAAGGCCAGCACGAGCTGCCCCGCACCCATGGTCGCGGCGCCGAGGACGACGAGGCGGCGCGGCCCCCACCGGTCGATGAGGACGCCGACGGGGACCTGCAGCGCGGCGTAGACGAGGAACTGCAGGACGGCGAAGCTGGACAACGTCCCGGCGCTGATGCCGTAGCGGTGCTGGGCGTCGAGGCCGGCCGCGGCCAGGGAGGTGCGGTTGGCGACGGTGACGACGTAGGCCAGGGCGCCGACGGCGAAGACGACCCAGGCCCCCTTCGCGGCCCGCTCGCGGGCGGCGGCGACGGCGGTCACGGGCGCACCGCCCGCAGCCGGTCGGCGGCGGTCCGCACGTGGGTGCGCACGAGGTCGACCCAGGCCTGCTCGTCGTCACCCAGGAGGGCCTCGCGCTGGGCCCGGTGGTCGGCCAGGGCGCGCGCCGCGCGGTCGGTGGACCCGGCGAGGTTCGCCACGCCCATCCGCGTCTGGCGGTCGCGCAGGGAGTCGTAGAGGGCCGCGAGGACCTCGTTGCCGGCGGCGCGGACGACCTCGGCGTGGAAGGCGCGGTCGGCGCAGGTGAAGGCCCAGGTGTCCTGAGCGCGGGCGGCGCGCTCCATGGCGAGCAGGTGGGGCTGGAGGCGGTGGGCGAGCTCGGTGCGCCCGGCCCACGCCCGGCCGGCGGCGTGGACCTCCACGAGTTCGCGGGCCTCCAGGACGTCGTCGACCTCGGCCGGGGAGACGGGGACGACGAGGGCGCCGCGTTTGGGCAGGAGCCGGACGAGCCCCTCGGCCTCCAGGCGCAGCAGCCCCTCGCGGACGGGGGTGCGCGAGACGCCGACGGCCTCGGCGATCTCCCCCTCGGTGATCAGCTGCCCGCCGGGGAGGGTCCGGTCGAGGATGCGCTGCTTGACGTGGGCGTGGACCCGTTCGGAGGCTGAGGCGTCCATGATGCATCTATGGTAGCCGCATGTCAGGACAAGGCGGCCGCCGCGGTGCGCAGGTCGGCCACCAGCCCGGCGTAGGCGGCGTCCCGGTCGGCCTCGGGCACGCGCAGCACCGCCGAGGGGTGGATCGTCCCCAGGAACGTCTTCTCCCCCTTGGTGGTGTTCAGCCGCAGGAGCTGACCGCGGTGCTTGGTCACGCGGAAGTCCTTCGGCAGCAGCGCCTTCGCCGCGGTCGCCCCCAGGCACACGACGACCTCGGGGTCCACGACGGCCAGCTCGGCCGCCAGCCACGGACGGCACGCCGTGACGTGCCCCGCGTCGGGCGTGGCGTGGATCCGCCGCTTGCCCGGCGCCTCCTGCGTGAAGCGGAAATGCTTGACGGCGTTCGTCACGTACGTGGTCGAGACGTCGATCCCCGCCTCGGCGACGGCCCGCTGCAGCAGCCGGCCGGCCGGCCCGACGAACGGGACCCCGCGCCGGTCCTCCTGGTCGCCGGGCTGCTCCCCCACGAGCGCGAGCCGCCCCGACGGCGCGCCCGCGGAGAACACCACCTGGGTCGCCGGCTCCCACAGCTCGCACCCCCGGCAGGCGGCGGCGGCCTCGCGCAACCCCGTCAGGTCCGCCCCCGCCGGGACGAACTCGGCTGCTCCGGGTCGCTGGACGCTCATCGGGCGATCATCGCCGCCTCCCGCGCGCGGCGCAGCCGCAGACCTAGAAGGACGGCCGGGGGCCCGTCGGCAGGTCGTTGCCGACCGCCAGCGTCGCCGTCGCGCGGCGCACCGCCACCCGCGTGGGCGGGTGGTCGCGCAGGACCGCGTCCAGGAACCCGTACTGCCGCACCAACTGCGAGGTCGCCGAGGTCCGCGGACCCAGCCGCAGGTGGGACCACCAGTCGGCGATGTCGCCCCAGCCCGGCGCCGACAGCGAGCCGCCGAACTGCTGCACCGACAGGCCCGCGCAGAGGTTGGCGAACGACAGCCGGTCCGCCAGCGACCAGCCGGCCAGGGTCCCGGCCAGGAACCCCGCCCCGAACACGTCCCCGGCCCCGGTGGCGTCGAGCGCCTCCAGCCGCAGCCCCGGGACCTCGGCCCGCTCCCCCGTCCCGGCGTCGACCGCGACGGCGCCGTCGGGCCCGCGCGTCACCACGGCCACCTGCACCCGCTCGGCCAGCGCGGCCACCGCCGCCTCCGCGGAGTCGGTCCGGGTGTACCGCATGGCCTCGACGTGGTTGGGCAGGAAGGCGTGGCAGTGCTCCAGGCCGGCCAGCACGTCGGGGTTCCACTGCGTCGAGGAGTCCCAGCCGACGTCGGCGAACACCAGGGCCCCCTGCTCGCGGGCCCGCAGCACCCACGGCTGCGGGACCGCGGCCAGGTGCACGAGCGCGCTGCGGGCGGCCGGGACGTGCTCGGGCTCGTCGACCGGCGCGGGGTGCTCGTGGGTGACCATCGCCCGGTCCCCGCCGTAGGCCAGGGAAACGGTGACCGGGGAGTGCCAGTCGTCGACGCGGTACGACGTCGACAGGTCGACGCCCTCCTGCTCCCCGAGGGTCTGCCAGCAGAACCGGCCGTAGGCGTCGGTGCTGAACGCGGCCGACAGCGACGTGGCCAGCCCCAGCCGGGCCGCGGCGACGGCCATGTTCGCGATGCCGCCGGGGCACGAGCCCATCCCCGACGTCCACACCTCCGTCCCGAGCCGCGGCTCGTCGTCCAGCCCGGTCAGGACGATGTCGAGGAACACCGTCCCCCGGACGTGGACGTCGAACACCTCGGGACCGGCCGGTGGCTGCGTCAGCACGGCCCGATGCTGTCAGCAGCGCGGTCGGACGGCCAGGTACCCGCCGTCGACGGGGACCCGTGTGACCGCTGACCCGGGCCGGCGTCCTCGGAGGCCGGGAACGCGACGGCGGTGACGAGGACGACCTCGTCGGCGGGCCGCACGAGTCCTCCTCCCCCCGGGCCGGCCGAAGCCCGCAGCGCGCACGACGGGTGCCGGTCGGGAGTCGGGAGGTGGCGGGCCCCGGCCGGGGGCAGGATCACGGCATGGAGCACAGGACCCTGGGAAGCAGCGGCACCTCGGTGTCGAACCTCGCGCTCGGCACCATGACCTTCGGCGCCGAGAGCGACCGCGACGTCGCCTTCGAGCAGCTCGACACGTTCCTCGCCGCCGGCGGGACGCTCGTGGACACCGCGGACGTCTACTCCGGCGGGGTGTCGGAGGAGATCATCGGCGCCTGGCTGGCCGACCGGCCCACCGACGTGACCGAACGGGTGGTGCTGGCCACCAAGGGCCGGTTCCCCACCTCCGGCGAACCCAACGGCGTGGGGCTCTCGCGCCGCCACCTCACCCGCGCCCTCGACGCCTCGCTGCGCCGCCTCGGCGTCGAGGCGGTCGACTTGTACCAGGTGCACGCCTGGGACCCGTGGACGCCGATCGAGGAGACCCTGGCGACGCTGGACTCCTTCGTGCGCGCCGGGAAGGTGCACCACGTCGGGCTGTCCAACTTCACCGGCTGGCAGCTGCAGAAGGCCGTCGACGTCGCCGACGCCGGGGGCTTCTCCCCGCCGGTGACCCTGCAGCCGCAGTACAACCTGCTGGTCCGCGAGATCGAGTGGGAGATCGTGCCGGCCGCCGAGGAGAACGGCCTGGGCCTGCTGCCCTGGTCCCCGCTCGGCGGCGGCTGGCTGTCGGGCAAGTACACCCGCGACACCACCCCGACCGGCGCCACCCGCCTGGGCGAGAACCCCGAGCGCGGCGTGGAGGCGTACGCGCGGCGCAACGCCGCCGCCCGCACCTGGGCCGTCGTGGACGCCGTGCAGCGCGTCGCCGAGGAGCGCGGGGTCACGATGGCCCAGGTCGCGCTGGCCTGGCTGTGCGCCCAGCCGGCGGTGAGCTCGGTGATCCTCGGGGCGCGCACGACGGCGCAGCTCACCGAGAACCTCGGAGCCGCCGACCTCGAGCTCGAGGCCGCCGAGCTCGCCGCCCTCGACGAGGCCAGCGACCCCGAACCCGCCGACTACCCCTACGGCGGCCCGGGGTCGGCGCAGCGCTCCCGCAAGCTCGGCGGGGGGCGGTAGGGCCCGGCCACGGCGCGGGGCACCGCTCGCTCAGCCGAGGACGACGCTGATCAGCACGATCACCGGGCCGAACAGGACCGTCGTCAGGAGCACGGTGTCCCGGGCCAGGTCGCGGGCCACCCCGTACCGGACGGCGTAGGTGAACACGTTCTGCGCCGTGGGCAGGGCCGCGACGACCGTCGCGGCGTGCACGGCGGGGTCGTCCATCCGCAGGACCCACCGCGCCACGGCGAAGGTAGCCGCGGGCTGCAGGAACGCCTTGATCCCGGTGGCCAGCAGCACCTCACCCGAGCGCCAGCCCGCCGCGCTGCCGCCGTGCAGGGAGATCCCGAACGCCAGGAGCGCACCGGGGATCGCCAGCCCCGCCAGCAGGTCCAGCGGCTGGGCGACGGCGGTCGGCAGCCGCCACCCCGAGGCCGACAGCACGACCCCCACGACGCTGGCCAGCAGGATCGGGTTCACCAGGGGGGCCAGCGCGCGCCGCACCGCCGCCGCCCGCCCCGGGCCGCCGGAGTGGCGGGTCACGTCGAGGATCCCCAGCGCGACCGGGGTGAGCACGACCATCTGCAGCAGCATCGCCGGCAGGACGGCCGTCACGTCGCCGAGCACGTAGGCGGCGATCGGCAGGCCGATGTTGGCCGCGTTCACGAACGAGCCGGCGAGGCCACCCACGACGAGGTCCTCGCGGGACAGCCGCAGCCACCGCCCGGCCACCACCAGCCACACCAGGACCGAGCACAGCACCCCCGCGCTCGCCGCCACCAGCTGCTCGGAGAACAGGACGTGCACGTCGGCCTCGGCGAGCGTCTGCAGGAGCAGGGCCGGGGTCCCGACGAAGAACACCAGCCGGGAGACGACGGTCTGGCCGGAGGGGCCCAGGACGCCGGTGCGGCCGACCAGGTACCCGACGGCGACGACGGTGGCGACGACCGCCAGACCGGTGAGGAGCCCCGTCACCGCCGGGCGCTGCGCGTCGACGGCGTACGACCGGTGTCCCTCACGGGGTCATCGTGCCACGGGCCCGAAAGTGCTCCGGCCGCCCGCCGTCCCGGGGGACGGCGGACGGCCGCCGGGTCAGTCCGCCGGCGCCTGGTGCCCCTGCTCGCCCCGGACGCCCGCGTCGTCGGCCTCCTCGCTCTCGGGCAGGTCCTCCCACCCCTGGCGCGCCTGCGCGGCGAGCTCCTTCGACTCCTCCAGGTGCTCCTGGGCGCTGCTCTTCTCCTCGGGCACGTCGGCTCCTCTCGTCATCGGGCGTCGGGCTTGCGGTCGGCGGCCACCGCGTCGCGCTCGCCCATCGGCTGCTCGGGACCCACGGTGGTGTCCCGGTCGGTCTGCTTCTCCGACTCGGCGTTGACCTCGGCGCCGAGCAGGATGGCGTAGCTGGTCAGCCACAGCCACATGAGCAGGACCACCACCCCGGCCATCGCCCCGTAGTTCTTGGCGTAGGACGACTGCCCGGCCGTCGAGACGTAGATCGAGAACCCGGCCGACACGACCAGCCACAGGACCGTCGCGACCGCCGCACCCACCGACACCCACTTCGCCCGCGGGGCGTCGCGGTCGGGGGCGAGGCGGTAGACGACGGCCAGCGCCACCAGGACCAGTCCCAGCAGGAGCACCCAGCGCAGCACGTTGACCACGAGGCTCACCGCTCCGCTGGCACCGAGGGCGTTGACCAGCACCGGGGCCACGCCGATGAAGGCGATGGCCAGCAGCATGAAGACGATCGCGCCGATCGTCAGCAGGAACGCGGTGCCCTTGCGCTTGACGAACCCGCGCGACTCCTTCTCGTCGTAGGCGATGTTCGTCGCGGCCATGAGGTTCTCGACGCCGCTGGAAGCGCTCCACAGCGCCAGCAGGATCGCCACGACCGCGGTGATCCCCGCGGTGGACTTCTGCGCCGAGACGTTCTCCACCTGGGTCGTCACCAGGTCGCGCGCCTCCTGGGGGATCGCGCTGATGCCGTTGATCTGGCTCGTGATCTGGCTGGGGTCCCCGAAGATCCCCCAGATGAGGAACGCCGCCGTCAGCGCCGGGAAGATCGCGAGGAAGGCCTTGAACGCGACCCCGGCCGCCAGCAGCGGCACCTGGTCGTCCTTGGCCTCCGCCCACGCCCGCTTGGTGACGGCGAACCAGCCCTTGGCCGGGATCTGCGTCGGGGACTCGGCGTTCTCGCCGTGCGCGCCGTGCCGGTGCACCGACAGGTCGTCACGCTGGGTCGTCCTGCTCATGGTCCCAGGGTGCTCGATCCGGGTCCGGTGCGCGCGTCGAGCGGAACACCGCACCGGCCCGCCGGGTTCGGCACGGCGTGAGCGTCCCGCTGTCCGTCCTGGACCTGTCCCCCGTCACCACCGGCAGCCCGGCCTCGACGGCCCTGCGCCGCACCGTCGACCTCGCCCGGGCCGTCGAAGGGCTCGGCTACCACCGGTACTGGGTCGCCGAGCACCACGGCTCCCCCGCCGTCGTCTCGGCGCCGGCGGTCCTCATCGCCTCGATCGCCGCGGTCACCACGACGCTGCGGGTCGGCGCCGGCGGGATCATGCTGCCGCTGCACTCCCCGCTGCAGGTGGCCGAGACGTTCCGGGCGCTGGAGGCGCTGCACCCCGGCCGGATCGACCTGGGGCTGGGACGGGCGGCCGGCGCCGACGGCCGCACCGCGCGCGCCCTGGTCCGCACCCCGGGACGGGAGTTCGGCGAGCAGCTGGCCGACCTGCACGGTCACGTCGCGGGCTTCGCGCCCGGTCACCCGCTCGCCGGGATCGCCGCGACGCCCACCGACGTGCCGCTGCCGCCGGTGTGGCTGCTGGGGTCCAGCGACCACGGGGCGCAGCTGGCGGCGGCCCTCGGGACGGGGTTCGCCTACGCCGGGCACTTCGGCGCCCTCGACCCCGCGGACGTGCTGGGCAGGTACCGGCAGGGGTTCACCCCCTCGCCGCGGCCCGGCCTCGGCCGCTCCGCCCCGCACGCGGTGCTCACCGTGGCGGTCGTGGTCGCCGAGCGCGCCGAGCGGGCCGCCGAGCTGGCGCACGCCGCCAGGCTGGCCGCGGTGCGCTCGCGGCTGGGCGCCCCCGCCCCGCTGCCGACCCCCGAGGAGGCCGCCGCGCACCGGTGGACGCTCGCCGAGCGGAACACCGCCGGCCGGCTCCCGCCGCTGGTGTCCGGGACGGCCGGGGAGGTGGTGCCGCGGCTGGCCGGCCTGGTCGAGCGCACCGGCGCCGACGAGCTGATGGTCGTGACCGACGTGCACGACCCCGCCGAGCGGGTGCGCTCCCACGAACTGCTGGCCCGCGCCTGGGCGGACCGGGGCGCAGCGTCAGCGGGTGGGCCGAACGGGTGAACCCGGACGCCGGGCTCAACCACGCACCGTGACGGTCGATGGGAGGGCATGATCAGCCTCGAGAGCGTCTCCTGGACCTCGCAGGCCGTCACCACGCCTGCCCCCGCCCCCGTCGGCTCCACCGCCGACCGCGAGCGCCGACGCCGCCCGGCGATGGTGGTCCGGCGCCCCACCCCGCGCGAGGGGGTCGAGGTCGGGCCCGCCGACCCGCTGCACCCCGCCGGCCGGGTCGACATCTACCTCTGAGCCGGCGACCTCACCGGGACGGCGTGCAGCACGACGGGTGAGAGCTCGCCGTCGTGGACGTCGAGCTCCATCCAGGTCCCGGTCGGCTGACGCCGCCGGTCCGTCGGGGACCCCGGGTTCAGCAGCCGCAGCCCCCGCGGCGTCGTGGTGTCCCACGGGACGTGGCTGTGCCCGAACACGAGCACGTCGTGCGCGTCGGCGTAGGCGGCGTCGCACCGCCGTTCCCGGCCGCGGCGGTCACCGGTCTCGTGGACGAGTCCGAAGCGGACCCCCTCGAGGGTCAGCGCCGCGAAGCCCGGCAGGTGCTCGCGCACGTCCGCGCCGTCGTTGTTGCCCGCGACGCCGACGAGGCGGGCGGTGCGCCCGCGCAGGGCGAGCACCGTCGCCGCGTCGCACCAGTCCCCCGCGTGGAGCACGACGTCGGCCGCCTCGACCGCCGCCCACACCGGCGCGGGCAGGTCCTTCGCCCGCGTCGGCAGGTGCGTGTCGGACAGCAGGACGACGTGCACCACGGCCGGGTCAGCCCAGCTGGCGCACGCGGACCGTCTCGGGCAGCTCCCGCAACCGCCGGCCGACCTCGTCGGAGGCGTGCGCGGCGATGTCGGTGACCACGTAGCCCAGGTCGCCGCGGGTCGCCAGCTGCTGGCTCTCGATGTTCACCCCGGCCTCGGCCAGGACCGAGTTGATGGCCGCCAGCACCCCCGGCACGTTGCGGTGCAGGTGCGCGAGGCGGACCGTGCCGGGCGTCGCCTCGGTCCCCAGGGCCGGCAGGTTCACCGACAGCGTCGTCGCGCCGTGCAGGGCGTAGTCGCGCAGCTTCGCGGCGACGAACCGGCCGATGTCCTCCTGCGCCTCCTCGGTCGACCCGCCGACGTGCGGGGTGAGGATGACGTTCGGCAGGCCGCGCAGCTCGGACTCGAAGGCGTGCCCCGACCCCTTGGGCTCGGTGGGGAACACGTCGATCGCCGCACCCGCGATGTGGCCGCTCTCGATGTGCTTGCGCAGCGCGACGTGGTCGACGACGAACCCGCGGGAGAGGTTCAGGAAGATGGAGCCCGGCCGCATGCGGGCGAACTCCTCCTCGCCGAAGAAGCCGGAGTTGCTGCTGCGGCCGTCGACGTGCAGCGTGACGACGTCGGCGATCTCCAGCACCTCGTGCAGGCTGCCGCAGCGGCGGGCGTTGCCGAGGGCGAGCTTGTCGGTGCGGTCGTAGAAGAAGACGCTCATGCCGAGGGCCTCGGCCACGACCGACAGCTGCGAGCCGATGTTGCCGTAGCCGATGATCCCCAGCCGGCGGCCGCGGACCTCGTGCGAGCCCGCGGCGGACTTGTCCCACACCCCCGCGTGCATCGCCTGGTCCTTGACCGTCAGGCGGCGGGTCAGGGCGATGATCTCGGCCAGGGCGAGCTCGACGACGCTGCGGGTGTTGCTGTACGGGGCGTTGAACACCGCGACCCCGGCCGTGGCGGCGGCGAACAGGTCGATCTGGTTGGTGCCGATGCAAAAGGCGCCCACGGCCCGCAGGTCGGGCGCGTTGTCGAGCACCTTCGCGGTGACCTGGGTCTGCGAGCGGATGCCCAGCAGCGACACCCCGGGCAGGCGTTCGAGCAGCTCGGTCTCGTCGAGCGCCCCGGAGGTGGTCTCGACCTCCCAACCGGCCTCGGACAGCAGCGTCCGGGCATCGGCGTGGATGTTCTCCAGCAGGAGCGCACGCCCGGCGGGGGCGGGGGCGAGGTCGGGGGCGGACACGGTGTTCCTCCAGCTCAGCGACGCGGTCGGGCCCCCAGTCTCCCGCACCGGGCGCCCAGGTCGGGCACGGGTGGGCACGTCCTCGCCCCGCGGTGCCGACAGGACCGCGGGAACCGCTGCGCCGCAGCAGGTTCCCTCAGACCCCCGCCACGGCGTCCGCGACCGGCTCCTCCCCCGAGCACAGCCCCAGCACCGGTGCGGGCACGGGGCCCGCCACGAGCCGGTCCAGCAGCCCCAGCAGCACCGCGGCCACGTCGGCCCGGGGGACGCGCCCGGCGTCCACGGCCGCGGCCAGCCGCACCCGCCCCGTGCCCGGCTCGTCCGTCAGCCCCGCCGGCCGCAGCACGCACACCCGCAGCCCCTCGCGCGCGAGCAGGTCCTCCTCCGCCGCCAGCTTCGCCCGCAGGTACGCCAGGAACACCTCGTCGACCCCGTCGGGGACGGCGCCGTCGCGCACGGAGTCCACGCCGATGGACGAGACGAGCAGGTAGGCGCCGACGCCGGCGCGCTGGGCCGCGTCGGCCAGGAGCACCGCCGCGGCGCGGTCCACGAGGTCCTTGCGGGCCGCACCGCTGCCCGGGCCGGCCCCGGCGGCGAAGACGACGGCGTCGGCGCCCGCCAGGTCGGCCGCCACGTCGGCGACCTGCGAGCCCTCCAGGTCGCGCACGACGCCCCGCACGCCCACCGCCCGCAGGTCCGGCACCTGCGCGGGGTCGCGGACCAGACCGACCACGTCGTCGCCCCGTCGCGCGGCCAGCTCCCCCAGCAGCAGAGCGATCTTCCCGTGGCCCCCGGCGATGACGATGCGCATCCACCGACCGTAGGCACGGCGGCACCGGCGCGCACCCCGCGGGCGCCTGGGGCAGGATCGCGCGGGTGCGTCCCCTGAGCACCACGGTCCGGACCGAGCTGCGGTTCGAGGCCGCACGCCCCCTGGGCGCGGGCCTGGTCGTCGCGCTCGCCCGCCGCCCGGGCGTGCAGGTGCGGTCCGAGGCGCTCGCGGTCACCGGGTCCACGGGCGCCGTGCCGGTCCGCGAGGTGCAGCTGCCCGACGGCGGCCGGCTGCACGAGTTCACCGCGCCCGCCGGGGCCACGACCGTCGTCTACCGGGCCACCGCCACGACCGACCCCGCCGCGGTCGACGACGGGCTGCGCGCCAGCGAGCGGTGGGAGTTCACCCGGCCCAGCCGGTTCTGCCCGTCCGACCGCCTCACGCGGACCGCGGCGGCCGAGTTCGGGCGGGTGCCGCGCGCGGACCTGCCGCGGGCCGTGGCCGCCTGGGTCGGCGCGCGGACGGGGTACGTCAGCGGGTCCAGCCTGCCGACCGACGGCGCCCTGGAGACCCTCCTGGACCGGCGCGGGGTGTGCCGGGACTTCGCGCACCTGACGGCGGCGCTGCTGCGCGCGCTCGACGTCCCGGCCCGGGTCGCGGCCGCCTACGCGCCGGGCCTGCCCACCGACGACTTCCACGCCGTCGTCGAAGCCGCCCCGCAGGGCCGGTGGGAGGTCGTGGACGCCACCGGCCTCGCCCCCCGCCCGGCGCTGCTGCGCATCGCCGCGGGCCGGGACGCCGCCGACACCGCGTTCCTCACCACGACGGGGGAGGTCGCGCTGACCCACCTGTCGGTGCGCGCGGTGACCGACGGCGTCCTGCCCGCCGACGACCACCTCGGCGCGGTGGTCCTGGCCTGACCGCCCGGGGGTCGGGTCAGGCCGGGGCGCTCAGAGCTTCTCGCCGGCCAGGGTGGCCGCGTCCGGCAGCGCCTCGAGCCGCTCGGCCGGGATGGGCCGGCCGGAGACGACCGAGATGCCGTAGGTCCCGGCGTCCAGCCGCTTCAGGGCGTCCTGCACGCTGTCCAGCCGCCGGCGGGCGCCCTCGAGGAGCCCCTCGTTCTCGGCGGCCTGCTGCTCGTGCGCGCCGAGGTCACCGGCGTCCTGGCCGCCCTCAGCGGCGTCGGGGGTGCTCCCGGCCTCCAGGCGGGCGGTGAGGTCGTCGATCGTGGCCCGCAGGTCGCGCTGCATGGTGGTCAGCCGCTCGCGGGCGGCGTCGAGGTCGAGGGAGCTGTCGTCCATGGTGGACGTTCCTACCGTGTCGCGGCGCTCCCGGCACCACGAGGCTCCCGGCGAGACGCCCCGCGCCGGGGGGTCCATGCTGGGTCGGGTGATCTCCGTCGATCTCGCCCTCCGCCTCCGGGACGCCGGTCTGCCGTGGGAGCCCACCTCGGGCGACCGGTTCGTGATCCCCCACCGGGACATGGACTCGGACGTCTTCACGCTCTCGGACATGACCGTCGAGGTCCACGACCACCCCACGGGCCAGTTCATCGGCTTCAACGGCACGACCGAGTGGGCCCTGGACTCGGTGGACCGCCCCGAGGCGTGCTGGCTCCCGGCCGAGCACCAGCTGCGCGACCTGCTCGGGGACCGGTTCACGCGCCTGGAGCGGCGCGACGTGCCCGAGGGGTCGGTCTACCGCGTGCTGCTGCTGGACGAGCGGGGCGCCGACGCCTTCGAGGCGGCGGAGGCCTCCGACGCCTACGCCCTCGCCCTGCTGCACCACCTGTCCGGGGCGGCCGGGGGCAGCGTCGGCACCGACGGGGCGACCGCGTCCGCCTGACCGCGGCCGCCCCACCGGTCCGGCTCACTCGGGGCCGGGGTCCTCCTCGTGCTTGGCCAGGAAGCGCTCGAACTCCTCCCCCAGCTCGTCGGCGGTGGGCAGGAAGGCGCTGGCGGCGCCGGTGCCGCGCCCCTCGTCGCCGGAGGCGTCGTACTGCTCCTCCAGGGCGGTCACGACCGCGGCGGCCTCGGGCGACTCCGCGACCTGCCGGTCCACCTCGACGCGCGTGACCGAGGCCGCCTCCTGCAGCGACTGCACCGGCACCGCGACCCCGGTCATGCCGGACAGCGTGCGCACCAGGACGGCCGCGGCGTCGGGGTAGTCGCTGCCGGCGAGGTAGTGCGGCACGTGGGCCAGCACCGACACGACGTCGCGGCCGGCCTGGCCGCCGCGCAGGTGGACCAGCGCCGAGGCGTGGCCGGGCACCTGCGCCTCCAGGTCCCAGGTGCGGAAGCCCTCCAGCAGCTCGGGACGGGTGGCGCTGGCGGTGACCCCGCCGGGGCGGGTGTGCGGGACGGCCGTGGGGGCCGCCGACAGCACCGTGACCAGGCCGACGCCGAGCTCGTCGACCAGGCGCCACACGGCCGCGCTGAAGCGCTCCCACTGGACGTCCGGTTCGGGACCGGACAGCAGCAGGAGCGAGGAGCCGTCCTCGTCGGAGACGCGGTGGACCTGCAGCCGGGGCGGTTCGTACTCCACCCAGTCCTGCCCGCCGAAGGTCATCGTGGGCCGCCGGGCCCGGTAGTCGTGCAGCTGGTCGACGTCGAACGAGGCGACGACCTCGTTGCGGCAGGTCTGCAGCAGGTGGTCGACGGTCTGCCGGACGGCGTTGCCGGCGTCGATGAAGCCCGACAGGGCGATGACGAGCGGCGGTTCCACCAGGGACGGCCGCTCACCCTCGTAGGAGTACAGGGAGGCCGGATCGAGCATCCGTCCATCATCCTCCGGACCCGGAGGGGGACCGACCGAGGGTCAGCCGCGGGCGACGGCCGGCTGGTCGCCGGAGCGTCCCAGCGGGCCCAGGCCCGCTTCGCGCTCGGCGCGCAGGCGGTCGATGGCCTTCTCGAAGTCGGCGAGGGAGTCGAAGGCCTGGTAGACCGACGCGAAGCGCAGGTAGGCGACCTCGTCGAGCTCCTGGAGGAACGGCAGGGTCGCCAGCCCGACCTGGTGGGCGTCGATCTCGGCGGCGCCCTGAGCGCGGACGGCCTCCTCGACCCGGTGGGCCAGCAGGGCGATGTCGTCCTCGGACACCGGGCGCCCCTGGCACGCCTTGCGCACGCCGGACGCGATCTTGGCCCGGCTGAAGGGCTCAGGGGCACCGGACCGCTTCAGGACCGTCAGGCTGGCCGTCTCGACCGTGGTGAACCGCTTCGAGCAGTTGGGACACTGCCGACGGCGACGGATGGAGCTGCCGTCGTCCGTCGTGCGGGAGTCCACGACACGGGAATCCTCGTGCCGGCAGAACGGGCAGTGCACCCCGACTTCCTCCCCCGCGACCGAACGACAGGTCTGGCCAAGGCTCGACCGTACGTCCGGACGGGGAGGACGGGCAACCGCAGGGGTCGCGCGCGGGGTGTCCACCGGTCTCAGTCCCGGGTCGGCATCACGAGCCGCTGCCCCGCCCAGACCGTCATCGACGGCATCTCGTTGAGCTGGACGATCCGCCCGGCGACCTCGCGCCAGTCCTCCCGGGGGGCCCAGCCGGAGGCGATGGCCGACAGCGTCTGACCCGGCTGGACCGTGACGACGACGGGCGCGGGGGCCCGCTCGACCCCCGCGGCGGCCCCCGTCAGGGCGCCGGTCACGGCCACCACCGCCCCGGTGAGCGCGGTGGCCGCGGTGCAGGTGACGAGCAGGCGGCCGCGGCGGGTCAGGCGCACGCCCGCGGAGACCGCGTGCGGGCGGTGGACGGCGCGGGAGCGCCGCCGGTCGCGCTGGGGGCGGCGCGTCGCCGCGCGCGTCGGGCGGGGCAGGAACGGCGAGGACGGTTCGCAGGACGGGGCGAGGGCGGTGGTGCTCACGAGCGTGGGCCTCCATCTCGGGGTCGCCGCGATCGAACGGGTGTTCGATCGGGCGCGTCTGTTCTACCACCGTTCGAACGGTGGAGCGCAACCCCCGGCGAGCGTCCCGGGCGGGCCGACCGAGGGGGCCGACGCCCGGGTGCACCGGGGGCTGACGCGGGCAGACGCTGCCACCGCCGTCCGACAGACGCGCTGAGCTGCGACGACGTCGCGGGCCCCGGTCAGGAGGCGTACCGCCTGGCCGCCCGCTCCCGCGCCCGGGCCGCCTCGACCTCGCGGTCCTTCGGCGGGGCCGCGGTGACGAGCTCGCCCAGGAGGTGCTCGGTGGCGTGGGCGACGGCCGCGACGGCGCGGTCGAACGCCTCCTGGTTGCGCGCCGAGGGCTTCGTCGTCCCGGCGACCTTGCGCACGTACTGCAGGGCCGCCGCCCGCACCTCCTCGCTCGTGGCGGGCGGCTCGAAGTTGTGCAGCTGGCGGATGTTCCGGCACATGGCGCGAGCCTAGGCAGGCCCCCGGCGCCCGGCCAGACCCGCGATCGACACGCCGGGTTCGAACACGTGTTTGATGCCCGCGGGCCGGGTGGCTAACGTGGCTCCACCGGGCGGTCGGCGGGCTCGACCGGCCGCGCGGCACCCCGCAGCGCCCCGGGTGACCATCGGACAGGGAGAAGGACGTGGCCGACGTGCTGGACGGCACCGACGAGAGCGGACCCGTGACGGAGCAGGCGCTCGGGACGGTCCACGAGTTCCCCGGGCCGCCGCCGGCGCGCGACGGGCTCACCCAGCGGCAGCGCCGGGTCCTGCACGCCATCAAGGACTGCGTCGACCAGCGCGGGTACCCGCCGAGCATGCGGGAGATCGGGCAGGCCGTGGGCCTGACCAGCCCCTCCAGCGTCGCGCACCAGGTCAAGACGCTCGAGAAGCTGGGGTTCCTGCGCAAGGACCCGCGCCGGCCCCGCACCCTCGAGGTCGTCTCCCCGCCCCCGCGCTCGGGGTGGGGCTTGGTGGCCGGCGTCGACGGCACGGCCGCCGACAGCCGCCCGGCGCCCGCGTACGTGCCCCTCGTGGGCCGCATCGCCGCCGGGGGCCCCATCCTGGCCGAGCAGCTCGTCGAGGAGGTGTTCCCGCTGCCGTCGCAGCTGATCGGCGCCGGGGAGCACTTCGTGCTGCGCGTCGTGGGCGAGTCGATGATCGACGCGGCCATCTGCGACGGCGACTGGGTCGTCGTGCGGCGGCAGCCGACGGCCGAGAACGGCGACGTCGTGGCCGCCATGATCGACGGGGAGGCGACGGTCAAGGTCCTGCAGCGCAAGGACGGTCACGTCAAGCTGCTGCCCCGCAACCCGCTGTTCGACCCGATCGACGGGGACGAGGCCACCGTCCTGGGCCGGGTCACCGCCGTGCTGCGGAGCCTGTGACTCAGCGCACCGGCAGCACCAGCTCGACGGCCGCCTCGACCGCCAGCCGCGGTGAGGTGAGCACCGGGACGCTGAGGTCGCGCAGCAACGGCGCCGCGTCGACCATGCTGGCCTGGGCCAGCACCACCACGTCGACCGGCGGGTCCAGCGGCCGCAACGCCCGGCGGACGGTGTCGGCCACCCCCGTCGTGTAGGTCAGCAGGTCCCCGGACTCGAACGCCGACCACGTCTCGGTGCACCGCACCGGGACGAAGTCGACGCGACGGCCCGTCTCCTCAGCGCACTCCCGCAGCAGCGGGAGCAGCGTGGCGGCCGCCTCGTCCAGCGAGCTGACCACCGCGACCCGCCGCCCGGCCAGCACGGCCGCCTCGGCCATCGGGCGGTCCACCCGCACCACCCGCAGGCCCAGCTCCGCCCCGACGGACTCGGCCGTCGGCCCCACCGTCGAGCACGTGCAGACGACGACGTCGGCCCCCTCGGCCACCAGCCGGCGCAGCCGGTCGCCCAGGGCCGGACGCACGGCCTCGGGCCCGTGGGCCCGTGCGGTCGCGAGCAGGCCGGTGTCCACGAGGTGCCGGGCCTCGACGGTGTCGTCCCGTTCGGCCAGCAGGTCGCGGAAGGTGCGCACGTGGGCGTGCGCGGTGTGCAGGAAGCCGACGGTGGCCACAGGGGGAGGATGCCACGCCCCCCGCACCCCACCGCCAGCGGGTGTCGCGCACGTCACCCGCTCAGCCGCCGCAACGCCGCGAGCACCGTGCCGGTCGACGTCGTCGCCCAGAAGTCCGGCAGCGACTCCCGCAGGAAGCCGCCGTAGCGGGCCGTGGCCAGTCGGGAGTCCAGGACCGCCACGACGCCCTTGTCCTCCGCCGCCCGGATGAGCCGCCCCGCCCCCTGGGCCAGCCGCACGGCCGCGTGGGAGACCGAGACGGTCAGGAAGCCGTTGCCGCCGGCCGCGTCCACGGCCCGGGCCCGCGCCGACATCAGCGGGTCGTCCGGCCGGGGGAAGGGGATGCGGTCGATGACCACGAGCGAGCAGCTGGCCCCGGGCACGTCGACGCCCTGCCACAGCGACATCGTGCCGACCAGCGTCGTGGCGGGGTCGTCGGTGAAGTCCCGGACCAGCTTGGGCAGCCGGTCGTCGCCCTGGCACAGCACCGGCGTCGACACCCGCCGCCGCAGCGCCTCCGCGGCCTCCTCGGCCGCCCGGCGGGAGGAGAACAGCCCCAGCGTGCGGCCGCCGGCGGCCTCCACGAGCGCCGCGAGCTCGTCCATCGCCGCCTCGCCCGATCCCGCCCGCCCCGGCGGGGGCAGGTGCCGGGCGACGTAGAGGATGCCCTGCCGCGGGTAGTCGAACGGGCTGCCGACGTCGACGCCCGTCCAGGCCGTCCCCGCCCCCTTGGCGCCCTTGAGCCCGAAGGCGCCCGCGACCGGGTCGAAGGACCCGCCCAGGGTCAGGGTCGCCGACGTGGCGACCACGGTCCGCTCGCTGAACAGCCGCTCCCGCAGCAGACCGGCGACCGACAGCGGTGCGATGTGCAGGGACGGGGGCCGCGAGGCCGCCCCGAAGCCGGCGGTCACCCACGCCACGTCGTGACCGTCCTGCGCCTCGCGGCCGACGTCCGCGGCCAGCCGCTCGGCGACCGAGAAGACCTCCTGGACGGCGGCGCGGGCCAGGTGCCGGGCCCCGCGCGACTCGGGGTCCTCCTCCTTGCCCGCGGACTCCCCGGCGTCCTTGAGGTCGCTCAGGGCCTGCCGGGCGGCGTCGCGCACCGCGACGACCGCGTCGGCCAGCGCGTCCGGCCACCGGTCCAGCCGCCCCGGCGGGGCTTCCTCCAGCGCGGCCTCCAGGGCCACCGCGGCGTCGTCGAGCGCCTCGGCGACGATCCCGGCCGAGCGGCGCAGCCGCCGGGAGGCGGTGTGCAGCACCGAGGCGGACAGCTCGGCCGTGGCCACGGCCGTCACCCGGTCGGCCAGCTCGTGCGCCTCGTCGACGACGAGCACGTCGTGCTCGGGCAGCAGCAGGCCGCTGTTCTCCAGGGCGTCGATGGCGGTCATGGCGTGGTTGGTGACGACGACGTCGACCTGGCGGGCCCGGGCCCGCACCCGCTCGGAGAAGCACTCGGCCGCGACGGGGCAGCGCTGGGCGCCCAGGCACTCGCGGGCCGAGACGGACACCTGACGCCAGGCACGGTCGCTGACCCCGGGGTCCAGCTCGTCGCGGTCGCCGGTCTCGGTGGTCGCGGCCCACTCGCGCAGCCGCACCACCTCGCGGCCCAGCCGGCCGGCGTCCCCGCCGCCGGCGCCCGTCGTGAGGGTGGGGGCGGCGATGTCGAACAGGGCGCCCTCGTCGGTGGGGAATCCGCCGTCCAGCTTGTTGCGGCACAGGTAGTTCGCCCGGCCCTTGAGCAGCTCCCAGGTGGGTTCGCGGCGCAGCGCCGGGGCCAGGGCCCGGGCCAGGCGCGGCAGGTCCCGCTCGACGACCTGGGCCTGCAGCGCCAGCGTCGCCGTCGTGACGACGACGCGGTGGTCGGTGTGCACGGCGTGCGCCACCGCCGGGACGAGGTAGGCCATCGACTTGCCCGTGCCCGTCCCGGCCTGCACGAGCAGGTGGCGGCGGCTGCGGATGGCGTCGGTGACGGCCTGCGCCATCCGCGCCTGCCCCTCGCGGCGCTGGCCGCCGAGGGCGTCGACGACGGCGTCGAGGAGGCCGGCGGCCTCGGGGCCGTCGACCTCCTCGTCCTCGACGTCGTGGGGGGCGGGGTCGGTGGACGTGCTCACCGGCCCATCCTCCCCCGCGGCACCGACACGACCGTCCACCGTCCACAGCGGGTCCCCTGCCGGGAGCCCGCCGTGGACGTGGACGTCACGCGGTGCGCGAGAGCCGGTACCGCTCCAGCTCGGCCGCCAGCCGCGGGCGGACCCGGGCCAGCAGCCGCGTGCCGTCGGCGGTGTGCTCCTCGTCCAGCACCTGACCGGTCGTGTGCACCCGGTGGACGAGCTCACCGTGGTCGTAGGGGACGACCACCTCGAGCTCGACGTCGGGCACGGGCAGCATCTCGGAGATGCGGGCGAGCAGCTCCTCCACGCCGCGACCGGTGCGGGCCGAGACGGCGACCGCGTTCTTCTCCCTGCGCAGGAGCCGGTCGAGGACCTCGGGGTCGGCGATGTCGGCCTTGTTGATCGCCACCAGCTCCGGGACGCCCTGCGCGTCCACGTCCGCCAGGACGGCCCGCACCGCGGCGAGCTGACCCTCGGGGTCGGGGTGCGACCCGTCGACGACGTGCAGGACGACGTCGGACTCGGCGACCTCCTCCAGCGTCGAGCGGAACGCCTCGACGAGCTGGTGGGGCAGCGAGCGGACGAACCCGACCGTGTCGGCCAGCGTGTACGGCCGGCCCTCGGGCGTCTGGGCCCGCCGGACGGTCGGGTCCAGCGTCGCGAACAGGGCGTTCTCGACGAGGACCCCGGCGCCGGTGAGCCGGTTGAGCAGCGAGCTCTTGCCCGCGTTGGTGTACCCGGCGATCGAGACGGCCGGGACGGCCCGGGCGTGCCGCAGCGAGCGCTTCTCGACCCGCGCGGTGCCCATGCCCTTGATCTCGCGACGCAGCTTGGCCATGCGGCTGCGGATGCGCCGGCGGTCCAGCTCGATCTTCGTCTCACCGGGACCGCGGGAACCGATCCCCGCACCGCCGGCGACCCGGCCACCGGCCTGCCGGGACATCGACTCACCCCACCCGCGCAGGCGCGGGAGCAGGTACTCCAGCTGGGCGAGCTCGACCTGGGCCTTGCCCTCCCGGCTCTTGGCGTGCTGGGCGAAGATGTCGAGGATGACGGCGGTCCGGTCGACGACCTTCACCTTGACGATGTCCTCCAACCCGCGGCGCTGGGATGCCGACAGCTCCCCGTCGCAGATGACGGTGTCGGCGCCCTCGGCGGCCACGAGGTCGGCCAGGGCGGCCGCCTTGCCCGCCCCCAGGTAGGTCGCGACGTCCGGGGTCGTGCGGCGCTGCAGGACGCCCGCGAGGACGTCCGAGCCGGCCGTGGCGGCCAGGGCCGACAGCTCCTGCAGCGAGACCTCGGCCTCGGCGCGGTTGGAGTCGGCGCTGGACCACACCCCGGCCAGGACGACCCGCTCGAGCCGCAGCTGGCGGTACTCGACCTCGGTGACGTCGGAGAGCTCGGTGGACAGCCCCGCGGCCCGGCGCAGCGCGCGACGGTCGGCGAGGTCGAGCTGGTCGCCGTCGAACGCGGTGTGACCGTCGGGATCGTCGTTCTCGCCCACCTCCTGCGCCGCGTTCTCCCCGTGACCGCGCAGGATGCGGGCGATGGCCCGGTCGAACTCCTGGTCGCGCTCGCTGCTCGTGGGTCCCGCGGACTGCTCCGTCGCGGGAACGTGGCGCTGGTTCATGGACCTCCTCGGTCGGTCTGTCGTGTGCGCCTAGCGTGACAGTGCAACCACGGCGGGGGCGAGTTCATTTCACGCCCTACGCTTGCCCGTCGTGTCGCAGCCCGAGCCCGAGCACTACTTCTCCGCCCGGCCCGCCACGGCCGACGAGCGCCGCGAGCTGACCGTCGAGCTGGCCGGTCGCGAGGTCACCGTCACCACCGCCCGCGGCGTCTTCAGCGGCGACCGCCTCGACAAGGGCACCGCGGTGCTGCTTCCGCTCGTCGAGCCCGACGACGCGCCCGGCACGGTGCTCGACCTCGGCTGCGGCTGGGGCCCCGTCGCGCTGACCCTGGCGCTGCTGCGCCCGCGGCAGGCGGTCCACGCGGTCGACGTCAACGAGCGCGCGCTGGACCTGGTGCGGCGCAACGCCGCGCGCCTGGGGACGACCGTGCGCGCCGCGCTGCCCGACGAGGTCGACCCCGCCCTGCGCTTCGACGAGATCTGGTCGAACCCCCCGATCCGCATCGGCAAGGCGGCGCTGCACGAGCTGCTGCTGCGCTGGCTGCCGCGGCTGGCGCCCGGCGGGGTGGCGCACCTGGTCGTGCAGAAGAACCTGGGCGCGGACTCGCTGCAGACGTGGCTGGGCTCGGGGGTGCTGCCGGGCACCACGACGAGCCGGACCACGACGTCCGGCGGCTTCCGGGTGCTGACCGTCAGGCGGCAGGGGTGAGGATGAGGACGCCGCGGGCGACGAGCTGAGCGGGCCCGGACAGCCAGACGGTCCCCTCCGACAGCGACGAGCCCGCCCCGACGGTGACCACGAGCCGGCCGCCGGGCACCCGCACCCGCCAGACCCCCGGCGCGCCCTCGCCGGCCCACGCGCGGGTCGCGAGCGCCGCGGCGCAGGCGCCCGTGCCGCACGAGCGGGTCTCCCCGGAGCCGCGCTCGTGCACGCGCATCGCGATGTCGCCGATGTCGAGGTCGCCGTTGCCGTCGAGGTCGAGGGCGTCCACGGGGACGACGAGCTCGACGTTCGTGCCGTGCGGCGGGACGGGCTCGACGTGCGGGGCGCGGCCCAGGTCGGCGGCGGCGAGCTCGGCGGCGTCGGGCAGCGCGACGACGGTGTGCGGGTTGCCGAGGTCGACGGACAGCGCGGGGCGGGCGACGCCGTCGAGGCCGGGGACCTGGACGAGGGCGTCGGACCCGTCGGCGAGGGCCCGGGCGCCGCCGGTGAGCGACCAGCGGCCCATGTCGGCGGTCCAGGAGCCGTCGGGCTCGCGGCGCAGGCGCTTGAGACCGGCACGGGTGGCGACGCCGAACCACGTGCCGTCCCCGGCCTCGGCGGGCAGCAGGCCGCTGTCCAGCAGGAACTCGGCGAAGACGCGGACGCCGTTGCCGCACATCTCGGCGACGGAGCCGTCGGAGTTGCGGTAGTCCATGAACCACTCGGCCTGGCCGGCCAGCGCGGCGGCGGCCGGCTCGGCGGCCGTGCGGACGGCGCGGATGAGCCCGTCGGCGCCGATCCCGGCGCGACGGTCGCAGATCGCGGCGACCAGCTGCGCGTCCGGTGACCAGGAGCCGTCGGGGTCGGCGACGAGCACGAAGTCGTTCTCGGTGCCGTGGCCCTTGGTGAAGGGGATCTCGCTGGTCACGCGGCCGATGCTACGGGCAGCAGGTCCACGACCCGGCGGGCGAGGTCCTCGGCGCCGGTGCCGTCGGGGGCGTCGAGCCAGTGCACGCGCTCGTCGCGGCGGAACCAGGACTCCTGCTTGCGGGCGAAGCGGCGGGTCAGCCGGGCGGTGAGCTCGCGGGCCTCGTCCTCGGTGGTGGTGCCGTCGAGGGCGTCGAGCACCTGGGCGTAGCCCAGGGCGCGCCCGGCGGTGAGCCCCCGGCGCAGGCCGCGGGCCTCCAGGGCGCGGACCTCCTCGACCAGGCCCGCGGCCCACATCCGCTCCACGCGGGCGTCGATGCGGGCGACGAGCTGGTCGCGCGGCACCGCGAGGCCGACCTGCAGGGTCGGGCGCAGGTACGTCTGCTCGGGCAGGGCGGCCGCGAAGGGCGCGCCGGTGATCTCGCCGACCTCCAGCGCCCGCACGATGCGGCGGCCGTTGCCGGGCAGGATCCGCGCGGCGGCCTCGGGGTCGGAGGCGGCCAGCCGGGCGTGCAGGGCGTGCGGGCCGACGCGCTCGAGCTCGGCCTCGAGCCGGGCCCGGACGGCGGGGTCCTTGCCGGGGAAGCGCAGGTCGTCGAGGGCGGCGCGCACGTACAGCCCCGACCCCCCGACCAGGACGGGGACGCGGCCGCGGCCGGTGATGTCGTCGAAGGCGTCCCGGGCCCACTGCTGGAAGGCGGCGACCTCGGCGGTCTCGGTGACGTCGAGGACGTCGAGCAGGTGGTGCGGCACGCCGCGCCGCTCCGCCGGCGTGATCTTCGCGGTGCCGATGTCCATGCCGCGGTAGAACTGCAGCGCATCGGCGTTGACGACCTCGCCGGGGGTGCCGGTGGTCTGCTCGAGCAGGTGGGCGAGGGCGACGCCGACGTCGGACTTGCCGGAGGCGGTGGGGCCGACGACGGCGATCACGGGAATCTTCGGCTGGCCCACGTCGTCATGGTGGCAGAGCATTGACCCCGTCCGGGACGACCGCCGGGGACCGAGTGGAGGGACCTGACCGTGGGCACGATGAACTACCTCAAGGGCAAGCTGGGCGAGGCCGCGGACCAGGCGAAGGAGATCGCCGACCAGGCCCGCGGGAGGGCCGGCGCCTTCGCCGCGGAGAACTCCGGGCGCGCCGACGGCGCGATCGGCAAGGCCGGGGAATTCCTCAACGCCCGGACCGGCGGCAAGTACGCCGACACGGTGTCCCGGGTCGCGGACCTGGCCCGCCAGGGCGTCGACAAGGCCGCCGAGCAGGCACCGCCGACGACGACCCCGGACGGCGGGACGCCGATGCGGGGCGGGACCAGCACCGACGGCACGCCGATGAGCGGACCGGTCCGGTGACGATCCCCACGCCCCCGCCGGTCCCGGCGCCGCCGAGCCCGGTCCCGCACCCCGGTCAGCCCGGGGAGCCGCCGCTGCCGGACCCCGGCCCGACGCCGGGGCCGGACCCCGTGCCGGACCCCTCGGTCCCGCCGTCGAAGTAGCCGCTCAGAGCCGCCGGCGCAGCGACGGCATCCCCAGGCCCACCGGCCGGGGGCCGTCGGGCTCGGCGGCCGGGCGCGCCTGCCGGGCCTCCCACGCGTCGCCGGCGCGGGTGCGGCGCACCGCGAACGCGGTGAGGTCGTCGGCCTCGAGGTAGTGGGGGGCGCCGCGGGTGACGTGCACCGTGGCGACGTCCCCCGGGCGCAGCGCGGTGCCCTCCGGCACGGCGAAGTGGACGAGGCGGTTATCGGGGGCCCGGCCGGACAGGCGCTGCGTCGCGGCGTCCTTGCGGCCCTCCCCCTCGGCGACCAGGACCTCCAGCGTGCGCCCGACCTGCGCCTGGTTCTCCTCGTAGGTGATGCGGTCCTGCAGGGCGGTGAGCCGCTCGTACCGCTCCTGCACGACGCTCTTGGGGATCTGGTCGCCCATGGTCGCGGCGGGGGTCCCCGGCCGCGGGGAGTACTGGAACGTGAAGGCGCTGGAGAAGCGCGCCTGCTCCACCACGTGCAGGGTGTCCTCGAAGTCGGCGTCGGTCTCGCCGGGGAACCCGACGATGATGTCGGTGGTGATCGCGGCGTCGGGGATGCGGGAGCGGACGCCGTCGATGATGCCGAGGAACCGGGACTGCCGGTAGGAGCGGCGCATGGCCTTCAGCACCCGGTCCGAGCCGGACTGCAGGGGCATGTGCAGGCTCGGCATGACGTTGGGCGTCTCGGCCATGGCCTCGATGACGTCGTCGGTGAAGCTGGACGGGTGCGGGCTGGTGAAGCGGACCCGCTCGAGGCCCTCGATGCCGCCGGTGGCGCGCAGCAGCTTGCCGAAGGCCAGCCGGTCCCCGAACTCCACGCCGTAGGTGTTGACGTTCTGCCCCAGCAGGGTGACCTCGAGGACCCCCTCGCCGACGAGGGCCTCGATCTCGGCCAGCACATCGCCGGGACGGCGGTCCTTCTCCTTGCCGCGCAGGGCCGGGACGATGCAGAAGGTGCAGGTGTTGTTGCAGCCGACCGAGATGCTGACCCACGCCGCGTAGGGCGACTCGCGGCGCGTGGGCAGCGTGGAGGGGAACGTCTCGAGCGACTCGAGGATCTCGACCTGCGCCTCGGCGTTGTGCCGGGCGCGTTCGAGCAGGACGGGCAGGGACCCGACGTTGTGGGTGCCGAAGACGACGTCGACCCACGGCGCCTTGCGGACGATCTCGCCGCGGTCCTTCTGCGCCAGGCAGCCGCCGACGGCGATCTGCATGCCCGGCCGGCGCTCCTTGACGGGGGCGAGGTGGCCGAGGTTGCCGTACAGCTTGTTGTCGGCGTTCTCGCGCACGGCGCACGTGTTGAACACGACGACGTCGGGCTCGACCGGCGCCTGCGCGCCGGCCTCGTCGAACCGGACGTACCCCGCGTCCTCCAGCAGGCCCGACAGCCGCTCGGAGTCGTGGACGTTCATCTGGCAGCCGAAGGTGCGCACCTGGTACGTGCGCGGGGTGCCGGTCTGCGGGGAGTCGGTCGTCGTGCTCATCACACCCCAGTCTAGGTCGTGCCCGGCGTCCCGGTCCCGCGTGCGCCGGGGGCGGGAGCCCATCACTTTCGGATCACGATGTCGTCACCCGCGTGGCGGTCCGGTGGACATGTTGAGCGGCTCCTGTACGGTCCAGCGGCATGAGTGACCACGTGCAGGCCCCTCACCCGTCACCGACGACGGCCCGCCGCCCCCTCGTCCGCCTCGAGGGTGTGCAGAAGCACTTCGGCGCCCTGCACGTCCTGCGGGACATCGACCTCACCATCGCCGAGGGCGAGGTCGTCGTGGTCATCGGGCCGTCGGGGTCGGGCAAGTCGACGCTGTGCCGCACGATCAACCGGCTGGAGACGATCGACTCCGGGCGCATCACCATCGACGGCAAGGACCTGCCCGCCGAGGGCAAGGACCTGGCGCGGCTGCGCGCCGACGTCGGGATGGTCTTCCAGTCCTTCAACCTCTTCGCGCACAAGAGCGTGAAGGAGAACGTGACGCTGGGGCCGGTGAAGGTCCGCGGGAAGTCCGCGGCCGAGGCCGGCCGGCGCGCCGACGCGCTGCTGGAGCGGGTGGGCGTGGCCTCCCAGGCCGGCAAGTACCCCGCGCAGCTGTCCGGCGGTCAGCAGCAGCGCGTCGCCATCGCCCGGGCACTGGCGATGGACCCCAAGGTCATGCTCTTCGACGAGCCGACCTCGGCGCTGGACCCGGAGATGATCAACGAGGTCCTCGACGTCATGACCGGGCTGGCCCGCGAGGGCATGACGATGGTCGTGGTCACCCACGAGATGGGCTTCGCCCGTCGCGCCGCCGACCGCGTGGTCTTCATGGCCGACGGCCAGGTCCTCGAGGACACCGACCCCGAGACCTTCTTCACCGCGCCGAAGCACGCGCGCGCCCAGGACTTCCTCTCGAAGATCCTCACCCACTGATCCAGCACCGACGCAGCGCTCACCCCGATCGAGGAGACCAGACCCCGTGAAGAACGTCAGAAAGATCGTGCTGGCCGGTGCCGCCACGGCCGTCCTCGCCCTGACCGCGTGCGGTCAGGAGGGCTCGCCGGAGACCGGCGGCGGCGGCTCGACCTCCGGCGAGACGCCGGCCGCGGCACCCACCTACGCCGTGGCGACGGGCGTGACCCTGGAGGGCAGCCCGACCTTCGAGAAGATCACCTCGGCCGGCAAGGTCACGATCGGCGTGAAGGCCGACCAGCCGGGCATCGGTCAGAAGGACGCCGGGTCCGGGGAGTACGCCGGGTTCGACATCGAGATGGCCAAGCTGATGGCCGCCAAGCTCGGCCTGTCGCCGGACAAGATCGAGTTCGTCGAGACCGTCTCGGCCAACCGCGAGCCGTTCCTGCAGCAGGGCACGGTCGACATGGTCATCGCCTCGTACACGATCAACGACAAGCGCAAGGAGGTCGTCGACTTCGCCGGCCCCTACTACGTGGCCGGTCAGGACCTGCTGGTGCGGGCCGACGAGTCGGAGATCACCGGGCCGGACACCCTGGCGGGCAAGAAGGTCTGCTCGGTCGAGGGCTCGACGCCGGCGACGCGGATCCGCGACGAGTACCCCGACGCCGACCTGGTCACCTTCGACGCGTACTCCAAGTGCGTGGAGCAGCTGACCTCCAACGCGGTGGACGCCGTCACGACCGACGACGCGATCCTGCGCGGGTACGCCGCCCAGCAGCCCGACGCCCTGAAGGTCGTCGGCGCGCCGTTCAGCGAGGAGCCGTACGGCATCGGCCTGCCCAAGGGCGACACGGTGATGCGCAACGCGCTGAACGACGCGATCGAGACCGCCGTGACCGACGGCGACTGGAAGAAGGCCTACGACTACACCCTCGGCGGCAGCGGCACCGACCCCGAGCCCCCCACGGTCGACCGCTACTGAGGCACCGCGTCCGGGGTCCGCGACGGCGCGGGCCCCGGACGTCGCCGTTCCGGCTCCACCCACCAGGACACAGCAAGGAGCTGACGTGCAGGTCATCGTCGACAACCTCGACGTGTTCGGTCGCGGGGTCTGGGGGACGGTCACCCTCTTCTTCTGGGCGACCCTGGGCTCCCTGGTCCTCGGGACGATCCTCGCGGTGTTCCGCATCTCCCCCAGTGCCGCGCTGCGCGCGTTCGGCACCACCTACGTCAACGTCTTCCGGAACACCCCGCTGACGCTGATCATCGTCTTCTGCGTGCTGTGCCTGCCGACCCTGGGCATCACGTTCGGGGTCGGCACCGCGACGCAGTACCGGCTGTACGCGATCCTGGCGCTGGTGGCCTACACCTCGACGTTCGTGTGCGAGGCGGTCCGGTCCGGGATCAACACCGTCCCGGTGGGGCAGGCCGAGGCGGCCCGCGCGATCGGGCTGCCGTTCACCGGGGTGCTGCGGCTGGTGGTGCTGCCGCAGGCGTTCCGCGCGGTCGTGCCGCCGCTGGGCAGCGTCCTGAACGCGCTGCTGAAGAACACGTCGGTGGCCTCGGCGGCCAGCAACTTCGAACTCATCTCCGCGTTGCGCAACCTCGTCGAGCAGAACGGCAACGCCGTGATCTCCGTGCTGATCGGGATCACCGTGGCGTACATGCTGCTGGCCGGGGTGCTCTTCGCCGGTGTCGGCCTGCTGGAGCGGGCCCTTTCCCGCAACGGAGCCCGCGCATGAGCCAGGTCCTGTACGACGCCCCCGGCCCGCGCGCGCGGCGGCTCAACCACGTCCTGACCGTGGTGGGGATCGCCCTGTTCGCGGCGGTCGTCGCCGTGGTGGTGTGGCGGCTGGCCGGCGCGGGGCAGTTCACGCCGTCGAAGTGGAACCCCTTCGGGTACCAGGACATCCAGCGCGCGCTCGTGGGCGCCTGGTGGCGCACGATGACGGTGGCCCTGATGGCCATCGCGCTGTCGATCGTGCTGGGCGCGGTGCTGGCCAGCCTGCGGTTGTCGTCGGCGAAGGCGCTGCGCTGGGTCGCCTACGGGCTCATCCAGCTGTTCCGGGCCCCGCCGGTCCTGCTGCTGATGTTCTGGTTCTTCTACGGCGGCAACGGCAACATCCCGATCTACTGGTGCGGGGTGCTGGGTCTGACCATCTACAACGGCGCCTTCATCGCCGAGATCCTGCGCGCCGGGGTCGAGGCGCTGCCGAAGGGGCAGCGGGAGGCGGGCCTGGCGATCGGGCTGACCGAGGGCCAGGTGCTGTGGACGATCCAGCTGCCGCAAGCGGTCCGCTCGATGCTGCCGTCGCTGGTGTCACAGATCGTGGTGATCCTCAAGGACACGGCGCTGATCTACATCGTCGGGTTCACCGAGCTGCTGCGCTGGGGCACGCAGCTGGGGTCGCAGTACTTCAACCTGATCCCGGCGATGATCGTCATCGCCGTCGTGTACGTGGGGACGAACATGGTCCTCGCGGGGATCGCGAAGGTGGTTGAGCGCCGGATGCGCGGCAAGACGTCCGGCACCCCCACCATCGCGACCAACACCGCTCAGATGGGCGCCGCGGGCGCGGTCTGACCGGGGACGGGCTCAGATGTCGTCGCGGACCGTGTACAGCGTGAGCTTGCGGTCCGCGACGATGCCGCCCAGTCGCGACACGCCTTCCGGGGTGGCGCGGAACGCCCGGTAGGCGTTGTCGTTCTCGACCGACTCCCAGCGCTCGACGATCGAGACGTGGCGCTCGTCGGCGTTGTCGAAGAGCACCTCGCAGCCGAGGTTCCCCTCGAACGCGCGGGTCGCCTCGAGGGTCTCGGTGAGGATGGCCGGGGCCTGGGCGACGCCCTCGGCCGTGAGGGTCAGTTCCAGGATCGCGATGGTGGTCACGGGCGCAACCTACGCCTGCCCGTCGAGCTCTTCGCGCACGACCCGCAGGACGACGTCGGTGGGGAACCCGCGCCGGGCGAGCATCCCGAACAGCCGGCGTTCGCGGACCGCGCGCTCCAGGCCGACGGTGGAGCGCAGCTTGCGGCGCACGAGGTCCCGGGCGGCGTCGGTCTGGGTGTCGTGGTCGACGGTCTCCAGGGCCTCCTGGGCGGTCTCGTCGTCGACGCCCTTGCGCCGCAGCTCCTGGGCCAGCGCCCGCCGGCCGCGGCCGACGCTGCGCGACCGGACCCAGCCCTCGGCGAAGGCACGGTCGTCGACGAGGCCGACCTCCTCGAACCGGTCGAGCACCTCGACGGCGATGTCGGCCGGGACCTCCCGGGCGGCCATCTTCTCCGCCAGCTGCGCACGGGTCCGCGGCGCCATCGTCAGCTGCCGCAGGGCGATCGCCCGGGCGACCTCGCGCGGGTCCGCCTCCCGGTCCGGGTTCTCGTCCGGACCGGGAGGGACCTGCTCACGCCGGCGACGGCTCAGAAGTCGACCTTCTCGTCGGCCTCGGCCGGGGCGTCCATCCGGGCGCCGATGCCGAGCTTCTCCTTGATGCGCTTCTCGATCTCGTCGCCGAGGTCGGGGTTGTCGCGCAGGAAGGCGCGGGCGTTCTCCTTGCCCTGGCCGAGCTGGTCGCCCTCGTAGGTGTACCAGGCACCGGACTTGCGCACGAAGCCGTGCTCGACGCCGAGGTCGATGAGCCCACCCTCGCGGGAGATGCCCTGGCCGTAGATGATGTCGAACTCGGCCTGCTTGAACGGCGGCGAGACCTTGTTCTTGACGACCTTGACGCGGGTCCGGTTGCCGACGGGGTTCGTCCCGTCCTTCAGCGTCTCGATCCGGCGGACGTCCAGGCGCACGGAGGCGTAGAACTTCAGCGCCTTGCCGCCCGTCGTCGTCTCGGGGGAGCCGAACATGACGCCGATCTTCTCGCGCAGCTGGTTGATGAAGATCGCCGTGGTGCCGGAGTGGTTCAGCGCACCGGTGATCTTGCGCAGGGCCTGCGACATGAGGCGGGCCTGCAGGCCGACGTGGCTGTCCCCCATCTCGCCCTCGATCTCGGCCTTGGGCACCAGGGCCGCGACGGAGTCGATGACGATGATGTCGAGGGCGCCGGAGCGGATCAGCATGTCCGCGATCTCCAGCGCCTGCTCACCGGTGTCGGGCTGGGAGACCAGCAGCGCGTCGGTGTCGACGCCCAGCTTGGCCGCGTAGTCGGGGTCGAGGGCGTGCTCGGCGTCGATGAACGCCGCGATGCCGCCCTTGCGCTGGGCGTTCGCCACGGCGTGCAGGGCGACGGTCGTCTTCCCCGAGGACTCCGGGCCGTAGATCTCGACGACACGGCCGCGCGGCAGGCCGCCGATGCCGAGGGCGACGTCCAGGGCGATGGCCCCGGTGGGGATGACCTCGATGGGCGGGCGGACGTCGTCGCCCAGCCGCATGACCGAGCCCTTGCCGAAGTTCTTGTCGATCGCGGCGAGCGCGGCGTCGAGGGCCTTCTCGCGGTCCGCAGGAGCGGGCATGTCTCCACCTCGTGGTCTGGATCTGTTTGGATCGGACTGACTGGGGGAACGTTAGAGCCGACCTCCGACACGACCCCCGCGACGGCGCGGGCCTGTGGACGGATCGACCGTCCCAGCCCCCTGTGGACCCCTCGATGGTATCCGTACACCTGTTCGAACCCAAGCCGCCGGGGCCCGGTGTGTCGCGATCACTAGGGTGCTCGGTGTGACGCAGACGTCCCCCACGGTCCTCGACCCCCGCGGCGCCGGGCTGCTGCCCGCCGGCGCCGCCCTCGAACGCCTCGGCTCCGGCAGCACCTGGGCCGAGGGCCCGGTCTGGCTCCCGGGTGAGCGGGCCGTGATCTTCAGCGACATCCCCGGCGACCGCGTGCTGCGCTGGGAGGAGTCCTCCGGGGTCGACGGCGGCCTGACCGTGCACCGCGCGGGCGTGGAGTTCACCAACGGCCGCACCCTCGACCACCGGGGCCGGGTCGTCGCCTGCTCGCACGGGCGGCGCGCCGTCGAGCGCACCGAGCCCGACGGCAGCACGCACGTCCTGGTGGACCGCTTCGGCGACCGGCGCTTCAACTCCCCCAACGACGTCGTCGTCGCCTCCGACGGCGCGATCTGGTTCACCGACCCGCCGTACGGCATCACCGTGCCCGTCGAGGGGCACGAGGGGTACCGCGAGTACGGCGACAACTTCGTCTTCCGCCTCGACCCCGCCACCGGTGACCTGCGCGTGGTCGTCACCGACGTCGAGGAGCCCAACGGGCTGGCCTTCTCCCCCGACGAGTCGCTGCTCTACGTCGCCGACACCTCCGCGGCGGGCACCCCCGGCAACGGCACGCACCGGCTCATCCGGGTCTACGACGTCCTCACCGGCGTCCGCGGCGGCCGCGGGCCGCAGGCCCGCCCCAGCGGCCCCGTCGTCAAGAACGGCCGCGTCTTCGCCGAGGTCGACCGCGGCCTGGCGGACGGCTTCCGGGTCGACACGGCCGGCAACGTCTGGACGTCCAACGGGGACGCCGTGACCGTCTTCGCCCCCGACGGCACCGGGCTGCTCGAGGTCGTCGTCGGTGAGGTCGTCGCCAACGTCTGCTTCGGCGGCGAGCGCGGCACCGACCTGTTCGTGGCGGCCTCCACGAGCCTGTACCGCCTGCGGACGAGCGCCGTCGGCGCGGGGCTGTGGTGGCTGTGACCGGCTCCCGCCGCGAACCCGCGGGCTTCACGGTCCCCGCCGCCCCGCAGCGTCACGAGGCCCCGCACGTGGGCGACGAGCGCTCCACCCTGGAGGGCTTCCTGGAGTACCACCGGACGACGTTCGCGCGGAAGGTCGAGGGCCTGGGCACCGAGCAGCTGCGCCGGCGCTCGGTCGAGCCGTCGTCGATGTCGCTGCTGGGGCTGGTCCGCCACCTGGCCGACGTCGAGCGCGTGTGGTGGCAGGCCGGGGTCGCCGGTGAGGACGTCCGGGCGCGCTACTGGTCCGATGCCGACCCCGACGGCGAGTTCGACCGCGTCGAGGAGGCCGACCCCGTGCACGACCTGGCCGAGCTCGCCACCCAGCAGGACCTCGCCCGGGCGGTCCTGGCCGCGCACGACCTCGACGACACCTTCGAGCACCGGCAGGGCACGACGAGCGTGCGCTGGGTCCTGGCCCACCTCGTGGAGGAGTACGCCCGGCACAACGGCCACGCCGACCTGCTGCGGGAGCGGATCGACGGGGCCACCGGGGAGTAGGTCAGCGGCGCTTCGGCGGGCGCGGGTCCTTGCCGAGGCGGCGCGAGGCCGGCACGTCCATGGCGTCGCACAGCGCCAGCCAGATCGCCTTGGGCTCGACCCCGGCGTCCAGCGCCTGCCCGGCGGTCCGGTCGTCGAGGGCCAGCAGGTGCTGGTCGGCCACGAGCGAACGGCCGTAGGCGTCCCCGAACTCGTCGGTGACCAGGGTCCAGAACTCGCTGACGCGCACGGGGACAGGGTGCCACGACCACGGACCCGGGGGGCACGTGTCGGAGGCGGGTGGTCTCATGACGGGATGAGCCCGGATCCCGCCCCCGACCTGAGCGCGCAGGAGGTCCTGGGCCGGTTCTCCGAGGCCACGCGGGCCTGGTTCACCGGTGCCTTCGCCGCTCCCACCCCCGCCCAGGTCGGCGCCTGGGACGCCGTCAGCCGCGGGCAGCACGCCCTCGTCGTGGCCCCCACCGGGTCGGGCAAGACGCTGTCGGCGTTCCTGTGGGCGCTGGACGGGCTGGCCGGTGAACCGGTCCCCGAGGACAAGGACCACCGCTGCCGCGTCCTGTACGTCTCGCCCCTGAAGGCGCTGGCCGTGGACGTCGAGCGGAACCTCCGCTCGCCGCTGACCGGCATCCGGCAGGCCGCGCAGCGGCTCGGGCTGCCCGTGCCCGAGGTGCGCGTGGGCGTGCGCTCGGGGGACACCTCGACGGAGGAGCGGCGCGGGTTCACCCGCACCCCGCCGGACGTCCTCATCACCACCCCCGAGTCGTTGTTCCTGCTGCTGACGTCGAAGGCCCGCGAGCAGCTGCGCGGGGTGCGCACCGTGGTGCTCGACGAGGTGCACGCCATGGCCGGGTCCAAGCGCGGGGCGCACCTGGCGGTGTCGCTGGAGCGGCTGGACGCCCTCGTGACGGCGGCCGGCGGCGAACCCACCCAGCGCGTCGGGCTGTCGGCCACGGTCCGTCCCGTGCGGACGGTCGCGGAGTGGGTCTCCGGCGGCCGGCCCGTGACGGTCGTGCAGCCGCCCTCGACGAAGGAGTTCGACCTCAGGGTCGTGGTCCCCGTCGAGGACATGAGCGAGCTGGACAACTCCGGCCGCGGCGCCGAGGACCCCGACGACCTGACGGGCCAGGCGGCGGGCAACCCCCGCCGGGCGAGCATCTGGCCGCACGTCGAGGAGCGCATCGTCGACCTCGTCGCCGACCACCGCTCGACCCTGGTGTTCTCGAACTCGCGGCGGCTCTCGGAGCGGCTGACGGCGCGGCTGAACGAGATCTGGGACGAGCGCCTGAACCCCGAGGGCGAGGAGGACGCCCCGGCGCCGGTCCCCGCCGAGTTCATGGGGCAGGCCGGCGCCGCCGCGGGCAAGCCCCCCGTGCTGGCCCGCGCCCACCACGGCTCGGTGTCCAAGGAGCAGCGTTCCCTCATCGAGGAGGACCTCAAGGCCGGCCGGCTGCCCGCCGTCGTCGCGACCTCCAGCCTGGAGCTAGGGATCGACATGGGCGCCGTCGACCTCGTCGTGCAGGTCGAGTCCCCGCCGAGCGTGGCCAGCGGCCTGCAGCGCGTCGGCCGCGCCGGCCACCAGGTCGGCGCGGTCTCGCGCGGCGTGCTGTTCCCGAAGTTCCGCGGGGACCTGCTGCAGACCGCCGTCGTCGTCGAGCGCATGCGCGACGGCCGGATCGAGGAGCTGCGGATCCCGGCGAACCCGCTGGACGTCCTGGCCCAGCAGGTCGTCGCGATGGTGGCGATGGACGAGTGGACCGTCCCGGACCTGCTGGCGCTGGCCCAGCGCGCGGCGCCGTTCGCGACGCTGTCGCGGCCGATCCTGGACGCCGTCCTGGACATGCTCTCGGGCCGCTACCCCAGCGACGAGTTCGCCGAGCTGCGCCCGCGGCTGGTGTGGGACCGCGTCACCGACACCCTCACCGGGCGGCCCGGCGCGCAGCGGCTCGCCGTCACCAGCGGCGGGACGATCCCCGACCGCGGGCTGTTCGGCGTGTTCCTGGCCTCCGGCGAGGGCCCGGGACGGCGGGTCGGGGAGCTCGACGAGGAGATGGTCTACGAGTCGCGGGTGGGCGACGTCATCACGCTGGGGTCCTCGGCCTGGCGGGTCGAGGACATCACCCACGACCGGGTGCTGGTCACCCCCGCCCCCGGCCAGCCCGGGCGGCTGCCGTTCTGGCACGGCGAGGCGCTGGGCCGGCCGGCGGAGCTGGGCCGGGCCCTCGGCGAGTTCGTCCGCGAGCTCGGGTCCCTCGACGGGGGTTTCGGCGGCGACGCGGCACGCGAGCGGGTCCGGGCCGCGGGCCTGGACGACTGGGCCACGGGCAACCTGCTGACCTACCTGACCGAACAGCAGGCCGCGACGCGGCACGTCCCCGACGACCGGACGATCGTCGTCGAGCGGTTCCGCGACGAGCTCGGCGACTGGCGCGTCTGCATCCACTCCCCCTTCGGCGGGCAGGTCCACTCCCCGTGGGCGCTGGCGCTGGGTGCGCGCATGCGGGAACGGTTCGGCGTCGACGTGCAGGCCATGCCCGCCGACGACGGCATCGTCCTGCGGCTGCCCGACCTCGACCTGCCGGAGGGGCAGGCCCCCGACGTCGCCGACCTGGTGGCGCTGGAGGCCGACGAGGTCGCCGACCTCGTGACGGCTGAGATCGGCGGGTCGGCGCTGTTCGCGGCCCGGTTCCGCGAGTGCGCGGCGCGGGCGCTGCTGCTGCCCCGCCGTCAGCCCGGTCGCCGCCAGCCGCTGTGGCAGCAGCGTCAGCGCGCCGCCTCGCTGCTGCAGGTCGCCAGCCGGTTCGCGAGCTTCCCGATCGTGCTGGAGACGGTGCGCGAGTGCCTGTCCGACGTCTTCGACGTCACGGGCCTGGAACAGCTCATGCGGGACCTCGCCGCGCGCACGGTCCGGGTGGTCGAGGTCGAGTCGCAGCAGCCGTCGCCGTTCGCGCGCGGGCTGATGTTCGGCTACGTCGCGCAGTTCCTCTACGAGGGCGACTCCCCGCTGGCCGAGCGCCGGGCCGCCGCGCTCGCGCTCGACCCGAGCCTGCTGGCCGAGCTGCTCGGCCGCGGCGAGGGCGCCGCGCTGCGGGACCTGCTGGACCCCGAGGCGGTGCAGCGCACCGAGGACGAGCTGCAGCGCCTGGTCCCGGAGCGGAAGTCGACCGACGCCGAGGACGTCGCCGACCTGCTGCGCGTCCTGGGGCCCCTGACGACCGCGGAGGTCGCCGCCCGCAGCACCGCCGACCCGGCCCGCTGGCTGGCGGGCCTGGAGGAGGCGCGGCGGCTGATCCGGGTGCGCATCGCCGGTGAGGAGCACTGGGCCGTCATCGAGGACGCCGGGCGGTTGCGCGACGGCCTGGGCACCCCCCTGCCCGTCGGCATCCCGGAGGCGTTCACCGAGCCGGTCGCCGACCCGCTGGCGGAGCTGTTCGGCCGGTTCGCCCGGACCCGGGGGCCGTTCACGGTGACCGAGGCGGCCGCCCGGTTCGGGGTGGGGCGTGCCGTCGCGCACGAGGCGCTGCGCCGGCTGCAGGCCGTCGGCCGGCTGGTGGAGGGCGAGCTGCGGCCCGGCGGGACGGGTCTGGAGCTGTGCGACGCCGACGTGCTGCGGATCCTGCGGCGACGGTCGCTGGCGGCGCTGCGCGCCGACGTCGAACCGGTCCCCCCGCGCGACCTGGCCCGCTTCCTGCCCGCCTGGCAGGGGGTCAGCACCGGCCTGCGGCAGCGGCTGCGCGGCGTCGACGGGGTCCTGCGGGCCGTGGAGCAGCTCGCCGGGGCCGTCGTGCCCGCCAGCGCCCTGGAACCGCTGGTGCTGGCCGCCCGCGTCGAGGGGTACACCCCGTCGATGCTCGACGAGCTCACCGCGGCCGGAGAGGTCGTGTGGTCCGGGCACGGGGCCCTGCCCGGCGACGACGGTTGGGTGTCGCTGCACCCGGCCGACCTGGCGCCGCTGACGCTGCCGGACCCGGCGGAGTCGGAGGTGGAGGTCGACACCGAGCTGCACCGGGCGGTGCTGGACGCGCTCGGCGGGGGCGGGGCGTACTTCTTCCGCGCGCTGTCCGACGCGGTGGGGTCGACCGACGACACGGGCCTGGCGACGGTGCTGTGGGACCTGGTGTGGGCCGGGCGGCTGACGAACGACACCCTCGCGCCGCTGCGCAACCGCCTCGGCGGGCGGGGGGCGCACAAGCCGCGGGCCTCCGCACCGCGCAGCCGGTACGCGCGCCCGGCGCGGAGCCGCGGGGTGCGCCGGGTGGAGCTGCCCTCCCGCAGCGGCCCGCCGTCGGCCGCGGGTCGCTGGTCGCTGCTGCCGGAGGTCGAGACCGACGCGACGGTGCGCGCGCACGCGAGCGCCGAGGTGCTGCTGGACCGGCACGGGGTGCTGACCCGCGGGGCGGTCGGCAGCGAGCGGGTCCCGGGCGGTTTCGCCGCGGTCTACAAGGTGCTGTCGGCGTTCGAGGAGGCCGGCCGGGCCCGGCGGGGGTACTTCGTCGAGGGTCTGGGTGCCTCGCAGTTCGCGACGACGGGGGCGGTGGACCGCCTGCGGGACAGCGCGCGGCCCGTGGGCGGGGCGAGCCCGTCGCAGCGGCGCGGCCAGGACCGCGACAGCGGGCCGGGGGCGCTGGTGCTGGCGGCGACCGACCCGGCGAACCCGTACGGGGCGGCGCTGCCGTGGCCGGAGCGGCCCGCGGCGACCGAGGGGGCGACGGGGCACCGCCCGGGCCGCAAGGCGGGCGCGCTGGTGGTCGTCGTCGACGGCGACCTGGTGCTCTACGTCGAGCGCGGGGGCCGGTCGGTGCTGTCCTGGACGGCGGAGGAGACGGTCCTGCAGGCCGCGGCGGACGTGCTCGCCCTGGCCGTCCGCGAGGGCGTCCTGGGCCGGCTGACGGTCGAGAAGGCCGACGGCAGCGGGGTGCTGGTGGCGGACTCGCCGCTGGGGAGGGCGCTGGAGGCCGCCGGTTTCCACGCCACCCCGCGGGGCCTGCGGATCCGGAGCTGAGCGGTGCCCGAGGGTGACGTCGTCTGGCGCACGGCCCGGCGGCTGGACCGGGCGCTGACCGGGCGCACGCTCCTGTCCAGCGAGCTGCGCTGGCCGAGCCTGGCCACCGTCGACCTGTCGGGCCGGGCGGTGCTGGGGACGGTCAGCGCCGGCAAGCACCTGCTGACGCGGGTCGCGGCCGGGGGTGAGGACCCGCCGCTGACCCTGCACAGCCACCTGCGGATGGAGGGGTCCTGGTACGTCGAGCGCACCGGCGACCCGCGGGGGCGGCGCTCGGCGTCGGGGACGCGCGCGGTGCTGGCGACGCCGGAGTGGACCGCGGTCGGTCACAAGCTGGGGATGCTGGACCTCGTCCCCACCGACGGCGAGCACGAGCTCGTCGGGCACCTCGGCCCGGACCTGCTCGGCCCGGGCTGGGACCCCGTCGAGGCGGTGCGCCGGCTCACCGAGGACCCGGACCGCGAGCTGGGGGCGGCGCTGCTGGACCAGCGGGTCCTGGCGGGGGTGGGGACCTTCTACATGGCCGAGGCGTGCTTCCTGGCCCGCCTGACCCCGTGGGCACCGGTCGCGCGCGTGGCGGACCCGGCGGCGTTCGTGGCGCTCGTCCACCGGCTGCTGGACCTCAACAAGGACCGGGCGGACCAGGTGACGACGGGTGACCTGCGGCGGGGGCGGCAGAACTTCGCCCACGCGCGCTCGGGGCTGCCGTGCCTGCGGTGCGCCGGGACGGTCCGCGTCGCGATGATCGGGCGGCCGCCGCAGGACCGGACGGCGTTCTACTGCCCGGGGTGCCAGCGCGGGCCGGCCCCGACGGACGACGGCCGCCCGCAGCGCCCGCTGGGCAGCTCCGGACGGCCGGGTGCGGGCAGGTCCTACCGGACCCGCCGCTGAGTCAGGCGGCCGAGACGAGGCGGCGCCGGACGATGAGCTCGAGCTCGTCGGGCAGGCCCTCGAGCTCGACCGCGAACTCGCGGCTGGGCACCTCGGCGAGGGCGGAGTCGATGGCGTGGTCGACGACGGAGTCGACGGCCTGCTCGACGAGGGTGTCGAGGTCGGTGTCGAGGTCGGTCGTCGCCGCGGGCGCGGGGGTGCCGGCCACCGGGCGCTGGGGCTCGGGAGCCGGGGTCGGCACGATGCCCTCGGCGGCGTACCGGCGGTGGGTCGCGGGGCCCTCCTCGACGGCGATGCGGCGGGTCACCTCGCCGAGGACCTGCGAGAGCGGGACGTCGAGCGCGGTGCAGATGGAGGCGAGCAGCTCGCTGGAGGCTTCCTTCTGGCCGCGTTCGACCTCGCTGAGGTAGCCGAGGGAGACGCGTGCGGTGGAGGACACCTCACGCAGGGTCCGCTGCTGGCCGCGCCGTTCATCGCGCAGCACGTCACCGATCGTCCGGCGGAGCACGACCATGCGGCGGCCTCCCTCAGGGAGTCGAGGTGGCAGTCCGCGCAGGACCGGACGGGTGTCCGAGACGACTCGGTGGCTGCCAGTAGTGGAACCACTACCGTACCCCGGCCGGGGCGCGGAGGTGGTGGTGGGAGCAGAGTTGCGCACGTCAGGCTCAACTCCCGGGAGCGCCGTCCTGTTCCTCGACCCGCTCGGGGCGGTCGGCCACCGTCGCGGCGACGGCGGCCAGGGCCGCGGCGACGGTCTCCCGCCGGATGCGCGCGCGGTCCCCGGTCAGAGCCAGCCGCACGTGCCGGGCGCCGCCGGACAGCCACGGCGCGGCCACGCCCAGGAACACCGTCCCGGCCGCGAACCCGTCGGCCGGGCCGGGGCCGGCCACACCCGTCGTGGCGACGCCGAGGTCGGCCCCCAGCCGCGCGCAGGCGCCCCGGGCCATCTCCTCGGCCACGAACCCGTCCACCGGGCCGGTGCGGGCCAGCGCCTCGTCGGGCACCCCCAGCAGCGCGGTCTTGAGCTCGGTGGCGTAGGCGACGACGCCGCCGCGGACGACCGCGGAGGCCCCCGGCACGTCCACGAGGGTCGCGCACAGCAGCCCGCCCGTGAGGGACTCGGCGGTGGCGACCCGCACCCGCGCGGCGACCAGCGCGGCCACGACGTCCGCCGCGGAGGTCACGGACGCAGCAGCTTCGCCCCGGCCACCACGTACGCCCAGGCGCTCCAGAGGGTCAGGACGACGGCCACGCCCATCACGGCCAGGCACACCGGGTCCAGCGCCGCCGGCAGCGGCAGCACGAACAGCCCCACGGCGACGGTCTGGACGACGGTCTTGATCTTGCCGCCCTTGGCCGCCGGGATGACCCCGCGGCGGATGACGATGAACCGCAGCAGGGTGACGAGCAGCTCCCGGGCCAGGATGACGATCGTCATCCACCACCACAGCCGGCCCTGCAGGGACAGCACGACCAGCCCGGCCCCGATGAGGGCCTTGTCGGCGATGGGGTCGGCGATCTTGCCGAAGTCGCTCACGACCTCCCAGCGGCGGGCCAGGTGCCCGTCGTAGCGGTCGGTGATGCTGGCGGCCACGAAGACGGCCGAGGCGGCCAGCCGCCACCGCCAGTCCGTCCCGCCGTCCACGGCCAGGAACCACACGAACAGCGGGACGAAGACCAGCCGCAGGACGGTCAGGGCGTTGGGCACGTGCCCGCGGTGCACCCCCAGCCGCTCGGATCCCGTCCTGGTGCTCATGCCCCGACCGTAGCCCTCACCGGTTCGGCGAGCAGGTCGGCCCCGGCGACACCGGTGACCCGGGCGCGGACGACGTCACCGACGGCGACCGCGAAGCCCGGCGGCAGGTCCAGCTCGGTCTCGCCGTCGACGTCGGGACCCTGGTGGGCGGCGCGGCCGACGACGTGCGGGTCGCCGTCCTCGTCGACGACCGACTCCACGAGCACCTCGACGACCTCGCCGAGGCGCTCCTCGGCGCGCTGGGCGACGAGCTCCTCCACGAGCCGGCTCACCCGGTCCAGGCGGGCCGCGACGACCTCCTCGGGGTGCTTGCCGTCGAGCGTCTCGGCCTCGGTGCCGTCCTCGTCGGAGTAGCCGAACACCCCGACGACGTCGAGGCGGGCCCGCTCGAGGAAGGAGCACAGCTCGTCGAGGTCGGCCTCGGTCTCGCCGGGGAACCCGACGATGACGTTGGACCGGATGCCCGCGGTGGGGAAGCGCTCGCGCACCTGATCCAGCAGCGCCAGGAACGCCTCGGTGCTGCCGAAGCGGCGCATGCGGCGCAGCACGTTCGGCGCGGAGTGCTGGAAGGAGAGGTCGAAGTAGGGCACGACGCCGGGGGTGCCGGTGAGCGCGTCGAGCAGCCCGGGACGGACCTCGGCCGGCTGCAGGTACGACACCCGGACGCGCTCGATGCCCTCGACGGCCGCGACGCGCGGCAGCAGCGCCTCCAGGGCGCGCAGGTCCCCGAGGTCCTTGCCGTAGGAGGTGGTGTTCTCCGAGACGAGGAACACCTCCTTGACGCCCTGCTCGGCCAGCCAGTGCGTCTCGGCGAGCACCTCGTCGGCGGGCCGGGAGACGAAGGACCCGCGGAAGGCGGGGATGGCGCAGAAGGTGCAGCGGCGGTCGCAGCCGGCGGCGATCTTCACCGGCGCCCACGGGCCCGAGCCCAGGCGACGGCGCACCACGCGCGGGCCGCTGGCCGGGGCCACGCCCTCGGGCAGGTCCGGCTCGGCCGAGGCGGCGGCCCGGGCGGCGGCGGCGCGGGCGGCCTGCCGGTCCACGGGGGCCAGCGGCAGCAGCGAGCGCCGGTCGCGCGGCACGTGGGACTGCGGCTTCTCCCCGTGCAGGATCGCCTCGAGGTGGGAGGACAGGTCGCCGTAGGAGTCGAAGCCGAGGATCGCGTCGGCCTCGGGCAGGGACTCGGCGAGGTCCTTGCCGTAGCGCTCGGCCATGCACCCCACGGCCACGACCGCCTTCGTGCGGCCGGCCTCCTTGAGGTCCGCGGCGGCCAGCACGGTGTCGATGGAGTCCTTCTTGGCCTGCTCCACGAACCCGCAGGTGTTGACGACGGCCACGTCGGCCCCGTCGGCGTCGTCGACGAGGGTCCAGCCGGCGTCGGCGAGCCGTCCGGCGAGTTCTTCGGAGTCGACGTCGTTGCGGGCGCAGCCGAGCGTCACGAGCGCGACGGACCGCTGCTGTCCGGGGAGGGGAGGCACGCCTCCAGGGTACGGCCCCACCGGCGGGCGACGGGCCCGCCGGCCGGGTGGGCCGGGCTCAGGCGCTGCGGGCCCGCTGGGGGTGGGCGACCGGGACGCGGCCGACCTCGCCGACCTCGGGGGCCGCCGGGCGCGGGGCGTCCTCGGTGCCGGGTGCGGCCTCGGAGGTGTTGCGCGCCAGCCCTTCCGGCGCGGCGGCGGGCGCGTCGGACGGGGGCGCCGGGCTCTCCGGCGGCGCGGGTTCCTCCAGCAGCGCGCGCATGGGCCGGGTGGGGCGGAACCAGCCGCCGTCGGGGGGCAGCGCCGTCAGCCGGGTGCGCCCGAGGGAGACCTGGAAGGCGCCGGGGACGTCCTCGAGGTCGACGAACTCCAGGAGCGGGGACTCCTGGGCGTACCCGGCGACCTCGGCGAAGGAGAGCACGACCACGCGCACCCCGGCGCGGTGCAGCTCCTCCAGCGGGGTCAGGAAGTTGCGGCCGTCGCCGCTGGCGACGACGACCCGGCGCAGCCGGTGCGAGGCCCGCCGGGAGGCGATGTGCTGGAGCATCGCGTCGTCGACGTCGTCCTCGGGGTGGACCTTGGGGCGGGCGAACACCGCGTACCCGAAGCTGCGCAGCGCCTCGATCCAGCCCCGCAGGGACACCGCGCTCGTGGGGTGGACGTTGGTGAACACGCAGCCCTCGACCTCGTGGTCACCGGCCTCGGACAGGAACCAGCGGGCGATGGCGTCGAAGCGCGGGCGGTCGGAGGACGCGGGCCGGGAGCCGAGGATCGAGGACAGCGTCATGTCGATGTTCGGCGCGTCCCAGACCAGCAGGTCCAGGTCGCGCCGCTCGGCCTCCCGGCGCTCACCGGGCCGGTCAGCGGGCCGCTCGGAGGACCGTTCGCTGGACGGCCGGACCGGCTCGTGGGGTCGGGGCGCGTCCATGACTCAAAGTTACACGGAGAGTCACCGGAATGCGACAGACTGCTCGCTCTCCGTGACGTGTCGCGGACGGCGCCTCACCGCCGGTCGAGCAGCTCCCAGGCGTCCTCGCCGCCCTCGACCTCCACGACCTCCGGCTCCCCCACCGGGTCCTGCGCCACCGGCGGCTCCTCACCGCGCATCAGCGCCAGCGCGCCCGGCAGGTCCTCGGGCCGCACCAGCACGTCACGGGCCTTGGAGCCCTCGCTCGGCCCCACGACCCCCCGCGACTCCAGCAGGTCCATCAACCGGCCCGCCTTGGCGAACCCGACCCGCAGCTTGCGCTGCAGCATCGACGTCGACCCGAACTGCGTCGTCACCACCAGCTCGGCGGCCTGCAGCAGGACGTCGAGGTCGTCGCCGATCTCCTCGTCCACCTGCTTCTTCTGCGCCGTCACCACCACGTCGTCGCGGTACACCGGCTGCAGCTGCGACTTCACGTGCGAGACGACGGCCTCGATCTCGCTCTCGGTGACCCAGGCGCCCTGCACCCGCATCGGCTTGGACGACCCCATCGGCAGGAACAGCGCGTCGCCCTGCCCGACCAGCTTCTCCGCGCCCGGCTGGTCCAGCACGACGCGGGAGTCGGCCAGCGAGCTCGTCGCGAACGCCAGCCGCGACGGCACGTTCGCCTTGATCAGACCGGTCACGACGTCCACCGACGGCCGCTGCGTCGCCAGCACCAGGTGGATCCCCGCCGCGCGCGCCAGCTGCGTGATGCGCTGGATCGAGGCCTCCACGTCGCGCGGGGCGACCATCATGAGGTCGGCCAGCTCGTCGACGATCACCAGCAGGTACGGGTAGGGCTGCAGCACCCGCTGCGACCCCTCCGGCACCTGCACCTTGCCGGCCTTGACGGCCTTGTTGAAGTCGTCGACGTGCTTGAAGCCGAACTCGGCCAGGTCGTTGTAGCGCTGGTCCATCTCGCGCACGACCCACTCCAGGGCCTCGGCGGCCTTCTTGGGGTTCGTGATGATCGGCGTGATGAGGTGCGGGATGCCCTCGTAGATCGTCAGCTCGACGCGCTTGGGGTCGACGAGCACCATCCGGACCTCGTCCGGGGTGGCCCGCATGAGGATCGAGGTGATCATCGAGTTCACGAAGCTCGACTTGCCGGCGCCGGTCGCCCCCGCGACGAGCAGGTGCGGCATCTTGGCGAGGTTGGCGACGACGAAACCGCCCTCGACGTCCTTGCCGACGCCCATGACCATCGGGTGCTCGGTCGACGTCGCCACCTTCGAGCGCAGCACGTCACCCAGGGAGACGGTCTCGCGGTCGGAGTTGGGGATCTCGATGCCGATGGCGGACTTGCCCGGGATCGGCGACAGGATGCGGACGTCCGCGCTGGCCACCGCGTACGCGATGTTCTTCGACAGCTGCGTGACCCGTTCGACCTTCGTGCCCGGCCCGAGCTCCACCTCGTAGCGGGTGACCGTCGGGCCGCGGGAGAAGCCCGTCACCCGGGCGTCGATGTCGAACTGGTCCAGCACCCCCGACAGGGCCTCGACGACCCGGTCGTTGGCGGCGCTGCGCTCCTTCGGCGGCGTCCCCGGCGTCAGCGCGGCCGCCTCCGGCAGCGTGTACGTCACGTCCGGGGCCAGGGTCAGCTGCTCGATGCGCGGCGGCAGCGGCGTCGAGGGCGGCGCGACCAGGTCCTTCGGCGGGGTCGAGGGCACCGACGCGCCGTCCACGCGCGGTCGCTCCTCCAGGGCCTCGCGCACCGACGGCACGTCCGAGGCGACCGGCCGGCGCTGGCCCGGGCGCGGCCGCGGGCCGCTGTCCGCGTCGGCCTCCGGGGTGCTCCCGGAGACGGCGGCGTCGGTGATCGCGGCCTGCTCGAAGGCCTCGTCCCCGACCCGCTCGGCGACCGCCGCGTCGTCCTTCTTCCGGCGGCGGCGGGGCTCGGCAGCGGCCTCGGGGGCCGCCTCGACGGCGCGCGCCGCCCGCTGCCGGGCCAGCGCCGACGCCGGCAGGTCCCGCCGGCCGGTCCGCTCACCGGGCTCCTCGCGGTGCGGGTGGTGGGTCAGGCGCTCGTACGCCTCGCGCAGGCGGGAGGGGATGGCGTGCACCGGGGTGGCCGTGAGCACCAGGACGCCGAAGAAGCCCAGCAGCACCAGGATCGGCGTCGTGACCCACGGCGTCAGCGCCGTGGTGAGCGGACCGGCCACCAGGAAGCCCAGCATCCCGCCGGAGTCGGTGACCACGCTCGCGCCCTGCGGCCCCGTCGGCGCGGGCGACCCGGTGGCCAGGTGCACGAGCCCGGCGGCCGACAGCGTCAGCGCCAGGGAGCCGACGACGGCGCGCGTGGTGGTCTGGGTGTGGTCGGGGTGGCGCAGCAGGTGCACCGACAACCCGACGAGCACGACGGGCAGGGCCAGCGCCACCTCACCCAGCGTGCCCGCGGCGACGGTGTGGATGACCTGCCCGGCGCGGCCGGGCAGCCCCCACCACTCGCGGGCGGCGACGACGATGGCGAGCGCGAGCAGCGCGAACCCGGCACCGTCCCGCCGCAGCTCGGGGTCCAGGTCGCGCGCGCCGGTCCCGATGCGCCGCGCGGCGCCCCCCACCAGGTGCGCGCACCCCATCCAGACGGCCGTGACCGCCCGCACCGGCCAGGACGGGCCGGTGGGCACTGGCGCCGGGCGGCGGGCCGGGGTGCGGTTCGCGGCGGGCCGGGCCCCGGACCGGGCGGGCGCCTTGGCCGGGGTCCTGGCCGGGGCCTTGGCCGGGCTCTTGGCCCGGGACCCGTTCGCGTTCGCCTTCGTGCCACCCCGAGAACCGGTCGCCACCTTGGTGGACCCTCCCCTGCCGCTGGTCGTCCGCGTGTTCGTCCGGGTGGCCATGCGGTCACCGTACCCGGGCGCGACTGCTCCGACCGGGCGAGCACCCAGCCGGGTCCCAGGGTCTCCCGGGCGGCGGCGGGAGCATCGCCGACACGCCGACAGCAGGCCCGGGCAGGCACCGTGCCCGGCAGACTGGGCCGGTGATCCGCCTCCCCGACCGCGCCCCGGCCCGCGGCCCCGCCCCCGGGCGCGTCACCGGCGTCGACCTGGCCCGCGCCGTGGCGGTCGTCGGGATGATGACGATCCACGTCCTGCCGGGTGAGGACGCCCCCGGGGCCGGCGGTGTGCTCTACGCCCTCGCCCACGGCCGCGCGTCGGGGCTGTTCGCCGTGCTGGCCGGGGTCTCCCTCGGTCTGGCCACCCGTCGGTCCGCGGACCCGGCGCAGCGGCGCGGCGCCCGCGCGGGCGTCGTCGTCCGCGGCCTGCTCGTCGCGCTCGTCGGCCTGCTGCTCGTCGACGCCGGCAGCCGCGTCGCGATCATCCTCCCCTACTACGGGGTGGCGTTCGTGGTCGTCCTGCCGTTCCTGTGGTGGCCGGCGCGCCGGCTGGCCGTCCTCGCGGTCGGCTGGCTGGTCCTGGCCCCGCTCGTCTCCTTCGCCGTGCGCGCCGCCGGAGGCCTGCAGCCGCGGTTCGAGCAGCCGACGCTGGACTGGCTGGCCCGCCCAGGCGACCTGCTCGAGGCGCTCACCCTCACCGGGTACTACCCCGTGATCGGCTGGGCCGGGTACCTGCTGCTCGGTCTGGCGGTCTCCCGGGCCGACCTGCGGTCGCCGCGCGCCGCGCTGGGGGTGCTCGGCGCGGGCGCCGTGACGGCGGCCGGGGCGTGGGCCGGCAGCGCCCTGCTGCTGGGTGCGGGTGGCCGGGCCGCGCTCGAGGGGGTCGCGGGGCCCTCCGCGGCCGACCTCCTGCGGTTCTACGGCACCGTGCCCACCGACAGCCGCTGGTGGCTGGCGGTCGTCGCCCCGCACTCCGGGACGCCCTTCGACCTCCTGCACACCGGCGGGACGGCGCTCGCGGTCCTGGGGGCGGCGTGCCTGCTGCCGGCCGCGGTGACCCGGTTCCTCTTCCCGGTGGCGGCGGTGGGCGCGATGCCGCTGACGGTCTACACCGCCCACGTGCTCGCGCTCGCCGGCACCGACGACCAGTCCACGAGCCTGCTCGCCGCGCACGTGGCCGGGGCCCTGGTGTTCGCCACGCTCTGGCGGCTCGTGGTCGGGCGGGGACCGCTGGAGCTCCTCGTGGGACGGGGGGGGGGGGGGGGGGGGGGGGGGGGGGGGGGGGGGGGGGGGGGGGGGGGGGGGGGGGGCGGGGGGGGGGGTGGGCGCGGGGCGCCCCGCCCCCCCGCCCCCCGCGCGCGCCCGCGGC
>NZ_JBJLSK010000026.1:0-52823 GCF_050871965.1 Kineococcus lubricus | reverse complement strand
TACGCCGCGATCGCCGCGGTGCTGCTGTGGGCGGTCGCGCGGCGGGTGCGCACCCGCCGCGCGACCGCCCACAGCAGCACCGCGGCGATCGCGGCGTAGAAGGCGTAGTCGACGTAGTGCCCGTACTGCTCCACGAGCTCGTACTGGGTGCCCAGGGCCATCCCGAGGCCGATGAGCAGCGCGTTCCACAGACCGCTGCCGGCGACGGTGAACAGCGAGAACTTCAGCAGGCTCATCCGCGCCGCCCCGGCGGGCAGGGAGATGAGGCTGCGGACACCGGGCACGAACCGGCCGGTGAACACCGCCGCCCCCTCGTGGCGGTGGAACCACTCGGCGGACTTCGTGACGTCCGAGGCGTCCATCAGCGGGACGCGGCCGGCGATGCGCGCCGCCCGGTCCAGGCCGATCACCTTGCCCACCCAGTACAGGACGAGCGAGCCCAGGTACGACCCGAGGGTCGACAGCGCGAACACCGCCACCAGGTTGATCGACCCGGTCTGGACGAGGAAACCGGCCAGCGGCAGCACGATCTCGCTGGGGATGGGCGGGAAGACCACCTCCGCGAAGCTCAGCAGCCCGACCCCGGGGGCGCCCAGGGCGTCGACGGTGTCGAGGACGAACCCGGTCAGGCCGCCCGTCTCAGCGACAGCGGTCTCGGCCGTGGTGCTCATGCGGGGGAGTCCTCCGGTGGTGTGGGGGAAGGGGGCGGGAACGGCGGGCGCACGTCGACGTCCCGCAGAACGCTCGAGCCGGCGCAGAAGTGCCGCGCCTCGGCGTCCAGCACCAGCCGCGCCGGGGCCGCCCCGCCCGACAGCGCCCGCACGAGGGGCTGCTCGGGCAGCTCGGCCTGGGAGGCGACCAGCAGGGCGTTGCCGTAGCGGCGGCCGCGGAACACGCCCGGCTCGGCCAGCACCGCCGCGTGCGCGAACACCTCGAAGGCGGTGGCGAGCTCGGCGCGCGAGTTCGGCATCGGCGGCCGGTCGGCCAGGTTCGCGATCCACAGCCCGCCCGGGGCCAGGACGCGGTCGACCTCGCGCAGGAACTCCACCGTCCGCAGGTGCCCGGGCACCTGGTCGCCGGCGAAGGCGTCCCGGACCAGGACGTCCTGGGTGCCGTCGGGGACCGGCGCCAGCCCGGCGCGGGCGTCGGCCACCTTCAGCTTGAACCCGGCCGCGCCCGCCGCGCCGAAGCTGCGCCGGACCACCTCGACGAGCCGGGCGTCGACCTCCAGGACGAGCTGGCGCGAGCCGGGCCGGGTCGCGGCCAGGTAGCGGGGGAACGCGCACCCGGCCCCGCCGAGGTGGACGGCGCGCAGCGGCCCGTCGTCCCGGACGGCGTCCAGGACGGCCGCCGTCCACTGGTGGTACTCGAAGACCAGGTTCGTCGGGTCGGCCACGTCGACGTAGGAGCTCGGGACGCCGTTGACGACGACCGTCCAGCCGTCGGGGTCGTCCCGGTCCTGCTCCAGGCGCACCGTCCCGGTGGAGATGGCCTCCTCGCCCTCCACGGGCCGCGCGGCCGGGAGCGCGGGTCGGCGGCGGCGGGCGGGGGAGGAGCGGTCGGGCACCGGTCGATCCAACCAGGTGACGGCGTCCCCGGCCGCCCCGCGGCGGCCGTCCCGGGCGGGACTGAAGTTCCCGGGCCGGTCTGCCGAGGTACTGAGCATGTCCACCTTCCTGGAGATGTGCCTGCTCGCCCTGTTCGTGGTGCCCTTCCTGCGCGACCGCCGCGCCCTGCGCCGCAGCGTCGACGCGAACCGCTTCCCGCAGCTGGACCGCCCGCCGGTGGCCGCCGGGCAGCGCCTGCCGCGGCCGTGGGCGCGCCGCCGCTACGTCGACGCCGGGGTGGCCGAGGTCGCGCAGTACCTGAGCGAGCAGCGCAACGCCCGCTGACGCCGTCGTCCCCGTCGTCCCCGTCGTCCCCGTCGTCCCTGGGTGCGCGCGGCGGCGGAACGGTTAGCGTCGTGGTGTGAGCCCCGACCTCCCCCGCGACGACGCCACGTCCCCCGCCACGACCTCCGGCACCCCGGAGGGGTCCGCCCTGGACCGGCGCGCCGCCGACCTCGTCCAGCGCCTGCTGGCCGTCGGCATCGACGGTCTCGGCCCCTTCGACGGCGCGGCGGAGGTCGCCGCCGCCGCCCGGGAGCACCACCCCAGCGCCGAGTCGGCGATCCACGCGGTCCAGCGCCAGCACACCCGGCTCGTGGCCGGCAACGGGTTCGTCACGGGCCTGGGCGGGTTGCTGACCCTGCCGGTGGCCCTGCCCGCCAACGTCTTCGGGTTCCACGTCCTGGCGGTGCGCGCCGTGGCGGCGATGGCCGAGCTGCGCGGCTACGACACCAGCCGGCCCGAGGTGCGCTCGGCGATCCTGCTGACGCTCGTCGGCGCCGACGCCACCGACGTCCTCAAGGCGGCGGGTCTGCCCACCGGCGGCCGGCTGACCGGCCGGCTCACCGGCCTGCTGACCTCCCGCGTCCCCGCTCCGGTGCTGATGCTGGTCAACAAGGGCGTCGGGTTCCGGATCATCGCGCGCTTCGGCACCCAGGGCCTGCTGCGCCTGCCGCAGCGGGCGCTGCCGGTCGTCGGGGGAGCCGTCGGCGCGGGGGTCGACACCGTGATGTTCCGCCGCATCGCCAAGGCCGCCGAGCACGCGCTGCCGCCGCGCGCGGCGCAGACCCCGTGACCGGCCGCCGGTGAGACGGGCCCTGCGGGCGGTGCCCGCCGTGGACGCCCGCACCGCCGTCCGCCTGCGGCTGCTGCCCGCCATGGTGCGCGACGCCGCGGCCGGGCGCTGGACCGGTCCGGGGCGGCGACGGCTCGCCGCGGCGGCCCTGGGGACGGTGTACCTGCTCTCACCCGTCGACGCCGTCCCCGAGCTGTGGACCCCGCTGCTGGGTCTGGTGGACGACGGTCTCGTCGCGGCGTTCGTCGCCGCCTCCGTCCGCACCGCCACCCAGGACTACGCCCGGGCCCGCCGCGAGCACGGCGACCAGGCCCGGCGTCCCCGTCCCCACAGGGGACGCGCCGGCTGAGGACGGGCCCGGCCTGTGGACGGTGCGGGCCGGCGCGGACCGGGCCCGCCGAGGGTGGGGCCCGTGACCTCCCCGCACGAGCCGCCCACCGCGACCTCCCTCCGCGCCCACGGCCCGCAGGAGCTCGTCGCCCTCGTCCCGTACTGCCTCGGGTTCCACCCCGCCGACAGCCTCGTCGCCCTCGAGTTCGGGACCCCGGGCCCCGGCGGCGGGCGCCCGCTCAGCGGCGGGCTGCGCGTCGACCTGCCGGTCTCGCCGGCTCCCGGCGACGTCGCCGCCGCGACCGGCCCGCTGCTGGCCGTGCTGCGCCGGGACGTGCGGCCGGGCTCGCAGGTGCACCTGCTCGTCCTCGACCCCGACGCCCGGCTGCGCGAGGGCGTCCTGACCCCCGGGGACCGGGCCGCGGCGACCGTCCGCCACGTCCTGGCCGACCTCGGAGGCGGTCCGGCGGGCCCGGCCCCGGCGGAGGTCCTGCTCGTCACCGCCGACCGCTGGCGTTCCCTCACCTGCCACCGGCCCTGCTGCCCGCCGGGCGGCGCCCCGCGCGACGGCGCGGGAGCCGGGCGCGTGACCGCCGAGGCCGTCGGGCGCGGCCTGGCCCCCGCCGCCGACCGCGCCGGGGTCCTGCCGCCGACGGCGCCGCACGGGCCCGAGCGGCTGGCCGCGGCGGCCGCGGCCCGCCGCCGCGCCCGGCGCGCACCGGCCGGGCCCGCCCTCGTCGCCGCCTTCGACGCCGCCGTCGAGGCGCGGCTGGGCTCACGGGTGGCGCAGGTACCGGACGCGGCGTGGTGCGGGCGGGTGCTGGCGGGGCTGGCCGACACCGGCGTGCGGGACGCGGTGCTGCTCAGCGGTGCCCGCGGCCCGGTGACCGAGCGGGCCCGCGCCGCGGTGCTGCACCCCGGCCGGGCCCCGGGGGCCGCGGGCGGTGACGCCGTGGACCTGATCGACCGCGCCCTCGCCGAGGAGCTCGACCCGGTCCGGGCCTCGGCGGCGGCGGCCGTGGCCGTCGACGTCGCCCGGCACGCCGTGGACCGGTCCGCGGCGGGGGCCTGGGCCGTCGCGGCGTGGTTGCACTGGCAGTGCGGGGCGTCCGCGCCCGCCGGCGGGTGCGCGCAGCGGGCGCTGGAGCTCGACCCGTCGCACCGGCTGGCCGGTCTGGTCGGGCAGGCCGTCCGGCTCGGCCTCCGGCCGAGCCGGTGAGGTCGCCCTGGGTGGCGCGTAGTACGGTCACGCATCGTCTACGACGTTGGAGGTTTGCGGCATGGGGATCGTCGTCGGGTACGTGGCCAACCCCGAGGGGCGGGCCGCGCTGGAGCGGGCCGGTGAGGCCGCCGAGCAGCTCGCCACGTCGCTGGTCGTGGTGCACAGCCGGCGTCCGGGCCGGGAGGTCGACGCCGAGGACGCCGAGCAGCTGGCCGCGGTCCACGAGCGGGTGCGCGCCCGGCTGAGCGCCGCGGGCCTGGAGGCGCAGCTGCGGGAGGTCCCCGACTCCGACGACCCGGCCGACGACCTGATCACCGCGGCGGAGGAGACCGGGGCCTCGCTCATCGTCATCGGCCTGCGCCGGCGGACCCCGGTCGGCAAGCTCATCCTCGGGGCCAGCGCGCAGCGCATCCTGCTCGACGCCCCGTGCCCCGTGCTGGCCGTCAAGCCCGAGGACTGACCATCCCCACGACGCCGCGCGAGTGGTGTCGCGCCGCTCCGACCGCCGATCCGTGCAAGAATCGTGGTTTGTCTCCCACGTGGGCATAAGCTCGAGCCCGCCGGTGTTGACGTTGTCGGCTGCTGCCCGCGCAGCCCGTTCCGCCCACGACGAAAGGCAGTCCGTGTCGTCGGTACCGACCTCCCGGCCGCTCCCGCCAGAGTTCGCTTCCGCTCCCTTCCAGGAGCTCCTGCAGCACGGAACCACCCACGGCTACGTCGACGCGCAGTCGGTCCGGGTCGCCTGCGAGGACGCCCAGCTGCCCGTGCAGCGGATGAAGGCGGTCCTGCGCGCCCTCGACGACAACGGGATCACCGTCAAGGTGCCCGAAGCCGCTCCCAAGCGCGCCGTGGCGGCGGCCTCGGCGCGCCGCGCCACCTCCACGGCCACGGCCACCAAGACCGCCCGCCCGGCCGCCAAGCGCGCCGCCGCGCCGGTCGACGGTGAGGACGGTGCCGCCACGGCCAAGCCCGCCGTCAAGGCGGCCAAGGCCCCGGTCAAGGCGGCCGCCAAGAAGGCCGCCGCCAAGCCGGCGGTCAAGGCGACCGCCAAGACCGCCGCCAAGGCCAAGGACGACGAGGGCGACGAACCCGTCGAGGACCTCACCGAGGACCTCAAGGACGACCTCAAGGACGACGACCTCGCCGTCGAGGAGGACGCGGTCGCCGACCCGGCCGAGGCGTCGGAGACGACCGCCAAGAAGACCGGCGGCGCGTTCGTCCTGCGCGACGACGACGAGGACGACGCCCCGGCCCAGCAGGTGTCGACGGCGGGGGCCACGGCCGACCCGGTCAAGGACTACCTGAAGCAGATCGGCAAGGTCGCCCTCCTCAACGCCGAGCAGGAGGTCGAGCTCGCCAAGCGCATCGAGGCCGGCCTGTTCGCCGAGGAGAAGCTGCACTCCGGCGACGACATCGACCCCATCTTCAAGCGCGAGCTGTGGTGGATCAGCGAGGACGGCCGCCGGGCCAAGAACCACCTCCTCGAGGCCAACCTGCGTCTGGTCGTCTCGCTCGCCAAGCGCTACACCGGCCGCGGGATGCTGTTCCTGGACCTGATCCAGGAGGGCAACCTCGGCCTGATCCGCGCGGTCGAGAAGTTCGACTACACCAAGGGCTACAAGTTCTCGACGTACGCGACGTGGTGGATCCGCCAGGCCATCACCCGCGCGATGGCCGACCAGGCCCGCACCATCCGCATCCCGGTGCACATGGTCGAGGTCATCAACAAGCTCGCCCGCGTCCAGCGGCAGATGCTGCAGGACCTGGGCCGCGAGCCCACTCCGGAGGAGCTCGCCAAGGAGCTCGACATGACCCCGGAGAAGGTCGTCGAGGTCCAGAAGTACGGCCGCGAGCCCATCTCGCTGCACACGCCCCTGGGCGAGGACGGCGACTCCGAGTTCGGCGACCTGATCGAGGACTCCGAGGCGGTCGTCCCGGCCGACGCGGTGAGCTTCACCCTCCTGCAGGAGCAGCTGCACTCGGTCCTGGACACCCTGTCCGAGCGCGAGGCCGGCGTGGTCTCGATGCGCTTCGGCCTGACCGACGGCCAGCCCAAGACGCTCGACGAGATCGGCAAGGTCTACGGCGTGACCCGCGAGCGGATCCGCCAGATCGAGTCCAAGACGATGTCGAAGCTGCGTCACCCGTCGCGTTCGCAGGTCCTGCGCGACTACCTGGACTGACGGCACCACCGCGCGCGACGGCCCGGCCGGGGACGACCCCGGCTGGGCCGTCGCGCGTTCGTCACCCGGTGGCCCGCTGCCACCGGGCGGCGAGGGTGCCGAAGGCGGCCCGCAGCGGGGCGGGGGAGACGTCGCGGACCTCGGCGTCGAAGCGGGCGATCGCCCCGGCCAGGGAGATCCACGACCACGAGCCGAGGACGAGGCGGCAGGTCCGGTCGTCCAGCGGCTCGACCGTGCCGTCCCCGGCGAGCTCGGCGACCTCGGCCGCGGGCCGTGCGAGGACGACCCGGCCGGTGCAGGGCCAGGCGTCCCGGCTCGTCGAGCCCTTGAACCGGGCCTCGACGAAGGTCGCGGGGTCCCCGCCGGGGACCGGCCGGGGCGTGAACCGCGGCCCGGTGGGCACCTTGAGCGTGATCCGGTCCAGGCGGAAGGTCCGCCAGTCGTCGCGGTCGAGGTCCCAGGCGAGCAGGTACCAGCGGCCGGCGCGGTGCAGCAGGTGGTGCGGTTCGGCCCGCCGCGGCGCGTCGCGCAGGTCGAAGCGCAGGACCGCGCGGGCGCGGACGGCGTCCCCGACGGCCAGCAGGACGGCGGGGTCGACCCCGGTCCCGCCGCGACCGGCGAAGGTGGCCTCCGACAGCGCCTCGACGCGGTGCCGCAGCCGGGCCGGCAGCACCTGCCCGACGGTGGTCAGGGCCCGGGCCGCCCCGTCCCCGATCCCGCCGCCCTCGGCGGCCGCGATCCGCAGGGCCACGGTGAGGGCCACGGCCTGCTCGTCGTCGAACAGCAGGGGAGGCAGGTCCTCGCCGGCGTCCAGCCGGTAGCCGCCGTCCGGACCCTTCGTGGAGGTGACGGGGTAGCCGAGCTCACGCAGGCGCTCCACGTCGCGGCGGACGGTGCGCGGGCTGACCTCGAGGCGCTCGGCCAGGACCTGCCCGGGCCAGTCGCGGCGGGCCTGCAGCAGCGACAGCAGCGCCAGGAGACGTCCGGGGGGTGTGCTCACGAGGTCGAGCATCGCGCGAGAAGAGGTCAGGACCTGACCGCTGCACCCGGGATGGTCGTCGGTGTCCCCCGGGAGCACCCGGGGACACCCAGCGATCGGAGGAGCCACCGTGCCCATCACGACCACCACGCACCTCAACTTCCGCGGCCGGGCCGAGGAGGCCCTGCGGTTCTACGGCGCCGTCTTCGGGGCCGAGCCCGTGATCGTCACCTACGGTCAGGCGCACGACCCGCAGGGCGAGCCTGAGCACGTCGTGTGGGGTGAGGTGCGTGCCGCGAGCGGGTTCCACGTCATGGCCTACGACGTGCAGACCGACCGGGACTTCGACCCCGGCCGGCACGCCGTCTACGTCTCGCTGCGCTGCGACACCGCCGAGGAGGTCACCGCGGCCTACGAGGGCCTGGCCCGGGGAGCCGTCCACGTCCGGACGCCGCTGGGACCCTCGCCGTTCTCCCCGCTGTACGGGATGCTCACCGACCGGTTCGGCGTCACCTGGGTGGTGGACCAGCAGGTCGCGTTCAGCGCAGGCTGAGCGCCCCGGCGACCACGACCCCGGTCGCCACCAGCCCCGCGGCCCCCTCGATCGCCACGCTCAGGCCGACGTTCTTCAGCGCGACCACCGTCGAGCCCCAGGCCCGGCGGGCCCGGTCGGGGGTCGCGGTGGTGCCCAGGAGCTCGCCGAGGAACACCCCGAGCACGAACCCGAGGGGCAGTCCCAGCACCGGGACGACGAAGAACCCGACGACCCCGAGCAGGCCGCCGAGCAGGAGGGTGGTCCGCCGGATGCCCGCCCGGGTCATCCGGCGGCCGGGCAGCAGGTACATCGCGACCTGCCCGCCGGCCAGCAGGACGGCCGCGGCGGCGAAGAACCACCAGGCGGCACCGCCGGTGCCGATCGCCCACACCAGGGCGGCCACGGCGATGAGGACGGTCCCGGGCAGGACCGGGACGACGATCCCGACCAGCCCGACGGCCAGGGCGACCGCGACGACGACGAGCCCGGCGTCACCCACGGTGACTCCGGGCTCGTCGGCCGTGCGGCGTGATCGTGATCAGCGCTCGTCGGGGGCCGCGGTGGACGACGTGGTCGCGAGCTTCTGCGACTCGTCGTGGATGTCGGCGCCCGCGGCGCGCAGGGCCTGACCGTGCTCGCGGCCGTGGTGAGCGCAGAAGAGGAGCTCACCACCGGCGGAGAGCACGACCCTGACGTAGGCCTGCGCACCGCACCGGTCGCACCGGTCCGAGGCGGTCATCGGGGCGTTGCTGCTGAGGGTGGTCATGGCGGTGGTCATTCCGCGACTCCTTCCGGGTCGTGCACGCTGGCGGGCAGCTGCTGCTCCCACCGGACACTCTTCCCCAACCGTCGCCCGGGCGCGCGCGTTCCCACGCCGTCGGAGCAACGCGTTCGCTCGTAGCGGAGGTGGCGTCGCTCACACCGGCGCGACAGGCGCCTGCGCCGTCGTGTCGGTGCCCCCACGTACCCTGCCCGGGTGACTCCCCCCAGCTCCGCCTCGTCCAACGGGTCCGCCGGGACCTCCGGCGAGGAGAAGTACACCGCCGCCAACCTCCTCGTCCTCGAGGGGCTCGAGGCGGTCCGCAAGCGTCCCGGCATGTACATCGGCTCCACGGACTCCCGGGGCCTCATGCACTGCCTGTGGGAGATCATCGACAACTCCGTCGACGAGGCGCTGGGCGGTCACTGCTCCAACATCACCGTGATCCTGCACCCGGACGGGTCGGTGGAGGTCCACGACGACGGCCGCGGCATCCCGGTCGACGTGGAGAAGCGCACGGGCCTGTCGGGGGTGGAGGTCGTCTTCACGCACCTGCACGCCGGTGGGAAGTTCGGCGGCGGGTCCTACTCGGCCTCCGGCGGTCTGCACGGCGTCGGCGCCTCGGTCGTCAACGCCCTGTCGTCCCGGCTCGACGTCGAGGTCGACCGCGGCGGCAAGACGTACGCGGCGAGCTTCCGGCGCGGGACCCCGGGGCACTACGACGGCGACGGGCCGGACGCGCCGTTCACGCCCGCCACGGGGTTGCGGGTCGTGGGCCGCGCCAAGCGCGGGGTGACCGGGACCCGGGTGCGGTACTGGGCCGACGGCCAGGTGTTCCTCAAGGACGCGAGGTTCTCCCACGAGGACCTGACCGCGCGCGCCCGGCAGACGTCCTTCCTCGTGCCCGGCCTGCGCATCGTCATCCGCGACGAGCGGACGGGTGAGCCGAGCGAGGAGGTCTTCCAGCACGACGGCGGCATCAGCGAGTACGCCGACTTCCTCACCCCGGACGCGCCGGTCACCTCGGTGTGGCGCCTGCAGGGCGAGGACGTCTTCACCGAGACGGTTCCGGTCCTCGACGAGTCCGGCCACATGAGCATGCAGGACGTCGAGCGCCGCTGCGCCGTGGACATCGCGCTGCGCTGGGGGACCGGCTACGAGCCGACCGTCCGGACCTTCGTCAACATCATCGCCACGCCCAAGGGCGGCTCGCACCTGTCGGGCTTCGAGCAGGGGCTGTACGCCGCGGTGAAGAAGCAGGTGGACGCCCAGGCGCGCCGGCTGAAGGTCGGCCGGGACGAGAAGCTGGAGAAGGACGACATCCTGGCCGGGATGACGGCGGTGGTGACCGTCCGGCTGGCCGAGCCGCAGTTCGAGGGCCAGACCAAGGAGGTCCTGGGGACGGCGGCGGTGCGCGCGATCGTCCGCAAGGTCGTCGAGGTCCGCCTCGGGGAGTTCCTCACCAGCCCGCGCCGGGACGAGAAGGCGCAGGCCACGGCGGTGCTCGACAAGGTCGTCACGGAGATGAAGTCGCGCATCTCCGCGCGGCTGCACAAGGAGACCCAGCGCCGCAAGAACGCGCTGGAGAGCTCCTCGCTGCCGCCGAAGCTGAAGGATTGCCGGTCCGACGACGTCGCGAACACCGAGCTGTTCCTCGTCGAGGGCGACTCGGCGCTGGGCACGGCGATGGGGGCGCGGGACTCGGAGTACCAGGCGCTGCTGCCGCTGCGCGGCAAGATCCTGAACGTCCAGAAGGCCTCGGTCACGGACATGCTGAAGAACGCCGAGTGCGCCGCGATCATCCAGGTCGTCGGCGGGGGGTCGGGGCGCAGCTTCGACCTCGACGCGGTGCGCTACGGCAAGATCGTGCTGATGACGGACGCCGACGTCGACGGCGCGCACATCCGCACGCTGCTGCTGACGCTGTTCTTCCGCTACATGCGCCCGCTCATCGACGCCGGGCGGGTCTTCGCGGCCGTCCCGCCGCTGCACCGGCTGGAGGTGACGCAGTCCGGGCGCAAGGGCAAGGAGGTGATCTACACGTACTCCGACGCCGAGCTGCGGAGGGTGACCGCCGACCTGCAGAAGCGGGGCCGCACGTACAAGGAGCCCCAGCGGTACAAGGGGCTGGGGGAGATGGACGAGGACCAGCTCGCCGAGACCACGATGGAGCGCCAGCACCGGACGCTGCGCCGGGTCACGGTGTCCGACGGCGCCGTGGCCGAGCGGGTCTTCGAGCTGCTCATGGGCAACGACGTCGCCCCGCGCAAGGACTTCATCATCGCGGGGGCCGAGAAGCTGGACCGCGACCGCATCGACGCCTGACCCCTCGAACCCGCCGGGCCTCCCGCACCCGGTTGAACCCCCGGTCCGACCTCTCGGGCCGGGGGTTCCGCGTGTGCGGGCCCCGGATGTCCGTTCGTGTCCGTTGTGTTGACTTCGTGTCCGAATCGGGCGTACAACTGTCCCCAGCACGCGGAGACGACGACGTCGGTTCAGGAGTCAGACCATGTACGCACCGGAGCGGCACCAGGCCATCCTCGACGCGGCGCGCAGCGCCGGCCGGGTGGAGGTCACCGCCCTGGCGGACGTGTTCGACGTGACCCCCGAGACGATCCGCCGCGACCTGACCGTCCTGGAACGGCGCGGTGTCCTGCGCCGCGTGCACGGCGGCGCCATCCCCCTCGAGCGCCTCGGCGCCGAGCTCGCCGTGCCCGAGCGGCAGGACGTCGCCGGCGCCGAGAAGGACCGCATCGCCAAGACCGCGCTGGCCGAGCTGCCCGAGGCCGGGACCCTCCTCGTCGACGCCGGGACCACCACCGCCCGGTTCGCCGAGCTGCTGCCGACCGACCGCGAGCTCACCGTCGTCACGCACGCCCTGCCGGTCGCGCAGATCGTCGCGAACCGGCCCAACCTCACCCTGCACCTGGTCGGGGGCACCGTCCGCGGCCGGACGCTGGCCGCCGTCGGCGGCTGGGCCGAGCGCGCCCTCGCCGAGGTCTTCGCCGACGTCGCCTTCCTCGGCACCAACGCCCTGACCGTCGAGCGCGGGCTCACCACCCCCGACCTCGCCGAGGCCGCCGTCAAGCGCGCCCTCATCTCCTCGGCCCGGCGCACCGTCGTCCTGGCCGACCACACCAAGTTCGGCCGCGACGACTTCGCCCACGTCGCAGACCTGGAGGCCGTCGACACCGTGATCACCGACACCGCCACCGACCCCGACCTCCTCGGCGAGGTCGAGGCCGCCGGACCCCGGGTGGTGAGGGCGTGAGGTTCCTGACCGTCACCCCCAACCCCAGCGTCGACCACACGGTCGAGCTCACCGAGCTCACCCGCGGCGAGGTCCACCGCGCCCTCGCCGGTTCGGTCGAGGCCGGCGGCAAGGGCGTCAACGTCGCCCGCGTCCTGGCCCGGCACGGCCACGACACCACCGCCGTCCTGCCCTCGGGCGGGATCGACGGGAACCGGCTGGAGGCGCTGCTGGAACCGCAGCGGGTCCGCGCCGTGACCGTCGCCATCGCCGGGACGATCCGCACGAACACCACCGTCGTCGAGCGCGACGGGACGACGACCAAGCTCAACGAACCCGGCCCCGAACTCACTCCCGCCGACGTGGACGCGTTGCACCGCAGCGTGGTCGCCGAGCTGGCGACCCGCCCCGACTGGTTCGTCACCAGCGGGTCGCTGCCGCCCGGTGCCCCCGGCGACCTGCACGCGACGTTCGTGCGGGCCGCCCGGGCGGCCGGGGTCCGCACCGCCGTCGACACCAGCGGAACCGCGCTGGCCGCCGCCGTCGACGCCGCCCCGGACGTCCTCAAACCCAACGAGGACGAACTGGCCGAACTCCTCGGCCGCGAACTGCACACCGTCGGCGACGTCGTGGCCGCCGCCGGTGAACTGCGCGCCCGCGGGGTCGGCGAGGTGCTCGTCAGCCTCGGCGGCGCCGGTGCCCTGCTGGTCGGCGACGGGGGCACCGTGTGGGCCGGGGGGCCGACCCTCGTCCCGCTGAGCACCGTGGGAGCCGGCGACTGCACGCTCGCGGGTTTCCTGCACGCCCGGGGCGGCGCCGCGCAGCGGCTCGCCACGGCCGTGGCCTGGGGGCGCGCCGCCGTCCTGCTCCCCGGCAGCACCGTCCCCGGACCCCCGGGCACCACCACCGCGGCGCAGGCCGTGCGCACCCTGGAAGACCCCCACCCCGACACCCTCGTGAAGGACCTTCAGCGATGACCGATCTCACCGCCCCCGAACTCGTCCTCGTCGACCTGCGGGCCGCTGACCGCGTCGACGCGACGCGCCAGCTCGCGCAGACCCTGGTCGACGCCGGCCGGGTCACCGACCTGGAGGGTTTCCTCGCCGACGTCGCCGCCCGCGAGGAGCAGATGGCCACCGGGATCCCCGGCGGCATCGGCCTGCCGCACGCCCGCTCGGCGGCCGTCACGGTGCCGAGCCTGGCGATCGGCCGGGTCGTGAACGGGACGGGCATCGACTGGGGCGCCCCCGACGGCCCGGCCAACCTGGTGTTCCTCATCGCCGCGCCCGCCGAGGGCGAGGCCGACCACCTGACGATCCTGGCCGCCCTGGCCCGCAAGCTCGTGCACGTCTCCTTCCGCCAGTCCCTGCTCGAGGCCCCCGACGCCGCCGCCGTCGCCTCGACCGTCCTGGAAGAGGTGTACGGACGATGAAGTTCGTCGCGATCACCAGCTGCCCCACGGGCATCGCCCACACGTACATGGCCGCCGAGGCCCTCGAGGTCGCCGGCCGCGAGGCCGGGCACGAGGTCCAGGTCGAGACGCAGGGGGCGGCGGGATCCGCCCCGTTCGACCCGGCCGTCATCGCCGCCGCCGACGGCGTCATCTACGCCGCCGACCTCGAGGTCCGCGACAAGGACCGGTTCGCCGGGCTGCCGTTCGTCGACGTCGGGGTGAAGAAGGCCGTCGCCGACGCCCCCGGCGTCGTGGCCGCCGCGGTCGCCGCCGTCGAGGCCGCGCCGAAGGGGGCCACGCCGGCGCCGGCCGCCGGCCCGGCCCCGGCCACCAAGGTCACCTCGAACGCGGGCGTGGGCACCCGGGTCCGGCAGTGGCTCATGACCGGGGTCAGCTACATGATCCCGTTCGTCGCCGCCGGCGGGATCATGATCGCGCTCGCCTTCCTCATCGGGGGCTACACGATCAACACGGTCACCGCCGCCGACCTCATCGAGGGTTTCGACCCCGCCTCCGGCCACGACTGGGCCGGGCTCCTGTTCGTCCTGGGCGGTTCCGCCTTCGGGTTCCTCGTGCCGGTCCTGGCCGGGTTCATCGCCTTCGGCATCGCCGACCGGCCCGGCCTGGCGCCCGGTTTCGTCGGCGGCACCATCGCCGTCGCCGTCGGCGCGGGGTTCCTCGGCGGTCTGGTCGCCGGTTTCCTCGGCGGGTTCGTCGCCCTGGGCCTGGCCCGGCTGAAGGTCCCGAACGCCGTCCGCGGCATCATGCCCGTCGTCGTGATCCCGCTGGTGGCGACGTTCCTCACCGCCGGCGCGATGCTGGTCGTCCTGGGCCGGCCGATCGCCTGGCTCATGGACCAGCTCACCGACGGGCTGAACTCGTTGTCCGGCAGCGGGATCGTCCTGCTCGGCGTCATCCTCGGGGTCATGATGGCCGCCGACCTCGGCGGGCCGATCAACAAGGTCGCGTACACGTTCGCCACCACCGGCCTGGCCACCGTCGCCACCGCCTCCGGCAGCCCCGTCGAGCTGAAGGTCATGGCCGCGGTCATGGCGGCCGGCATGACCCCGCCGCTGGGCATCGCCCTGGCCACGTTCGTCCGCAAGACCCTGTTCACCGAGGCCGAGCGGCAGAACGGCAAGGCCGCGGTCCTGCTCGGGGCGTTCTTCATCACCGAGGGCGCGATCCCGTTCGCCGCGGCGGCCCCGCTGCGCATCATCCCCGCCGCGATGATCGGCTCGGGCGTCACCGGCGGCCTGGTGATGGCCTTCGGCAACACCCTGCGCGCCCCGCACGGCGGCGTCGTCGTCTTCGGCCTCGTCGGCCAGCCGCTGCTGTACCTGCTCGCCATCGTCCTCGGCACCGTCGTCACCGCCGCCGCCGTCGTCCTGCTCAAGGGTCTGCACCGCAAGGCCCCCCAGGTCCAGGACACCGCCGCCACCACCACCCAGCCCGCCACCGTCTGAGGAGAAACCCCGTGCCCGCCACCCGCACCGCCGTCGTCGCCTCCCGCGTCGGCCTGCACGCCCGCCCCGCCTCGCTGTTCGTCCAGGCCGCCGCGGCCACCGGGCTGCCCGTGACCATCGCCGTCGGTGACGGCGACCCGGTCGACGCCCGCAGCATCCTCATGGTCATGGGCCTGGGCGCCAAGCACGGCGACCAGGTCACCCTGACCGCCGAGGGGGAGGGCGCCGACGCGGCGCTGGAGTCCCTCGCGACGCTGGTCGAGACCGACCACGATGCCTGAGCTGTCCGGGGTCGGCGTCGGGACGGGCGCCGCGGTGGGGACGGCCGTCGTCCTCGCCCCGCCCGCCCGCCCGCCGGCCGCCGAGCCCGCCGACCCCGGCGCCGGGCCCCGGGTGCGCGAGGCGTTCGAGGCGGTGGCCGCGACCCTGCGTGAGCGCGCGGCCTCGGCCGGCGGCACGACGGCCGAGGTGCTGCAGGCCACCGCGCTGATGGCCGCCGACCCCGGGCTGCTCGCCGTCGTCGACCAGCGCCTGGCCGCCGGGTCGGGCCCGGCGACCGCGGTCGACGAGGCCGTCGAGCAGTTCTGCGCCGTCCTGGCCGCCTCCGGGCCCTACCTGGCCGAGCGCGTCACCGACCTGCGCGACGTCCGCGACCGCGTCGTCGCCCGGGTCCTGGGCCTGCCCGAACCGGGCGTGCCGCGCCTGAGCGAGCCGTCGGTCGTCGTGGCCCGCGACCTGGCCCCGGCCGACACCGCCGCGCTGGACCTGTCCCTGGTCGTCGGGATCGTCACCGAGCTCGGCGGCCCGACGAGCCACACCGCGATCATCGCGGCCCAGTTCGGCATCCCCTGCCTCGTGCGGGTGCCGGGGGCGACCGACGTCGCCGCGGGCACCACGGTGGCGCTGGACGCCCGGGCCGGGACGCTGGTCCCGGACCCGCCGGCGGACCTGCGCGAGGCCGTCGCCGCGCGCCGCGCCGCCCGCGAGGCGCTCGCGGCCTCCGCCGGGGGCCCCGGCCGCACGGCCGACGGCACCGCGGTGCAGCTGCTGGCCAACGTCGGGACCCTCGAGGACGCCGAACGCGCTGCGGCGCAGGACGTCGAGGGCGTCGGTTTGTTCCGCACCGAGGTCCTGTTCCTGGACCGGGCCGACGCCCCGACGCTGCAGGAGCAGACCGAGGCGTACGCCCGGGTGCTCACGGCGTTCGGCGACCGCAAGGTCGTCGTCCGCACGCTGGACGCCGGCGCCGACAAACCGCTCGCCTTCGTCGACGTCGCGGCCGAGGAGAACCCCGCCCTGGGCGTGCGCGGGCTGCGCACCGCCCGACGGCACCCGGACCTGCTGGACACCCAGCTGCGCGCCCTGGCCGCGGCCGCGGAGCGGACCGGGACGCAGCCGTGGGTCATGGCCCCGATGGTCTCCACGCCCGCCGAGGCCGCGCAGTTCGCGCAGCAGGCCCGGCGGGCCGGTCTGAGCACGGTCGGGGCGATGGTCGAGGTCCCCGCCGCGGCCCTGCGGGCGCAGCAGCTGGTGGCCGCCGGCCTGGACTTCGTGAGCCTGGGCACCAACGACCTCACCCAGTACACGATGGCCGCCGACCGCCTCGAGGGCGACCTCGCCGACCTGCTCGACCCGTGGCAGCCGGCGGTGCTGCAGCTCGTCGAGGCCACCGGGCGGGTGGACGTCCCGGTGGGGGTGTGCGGCGAGGCCGCGCGCGACCCGCTGCTGGCCCTCGTGCTCGTCGGCCTCGGGGTGCGGAGCCTGTCGATGGCCCCGGCGGCCGTCCCGGCGGTCCGCCACGCCCTGGCCCGGACCGACCTGGGGACGTGCCGGGAGATGGCGCGCGCGGCGCTGGCGGCCGACTCGGCCACCGCGGCGCGCGACGCGGCGGCGCGTTCGGCCGATCCCGAGGTCCTCGCGTTGTAACCTCGCAGCAGGATCCCTCGGCGGGACGTCCCCCCGGCCTCGCCGAGGGATCCGCAGGAACTACCCGGAGGTGCGCTGGTGGCCAGGGTCGTCGTGACCACCGCGGGCGGGGTGCGCGGCCGGGCCGCCGAGCGCGGGGTGGTGAGTTTCCGCGGCGTCCCCTACGCCGCACCGCCGACGGGGTTGCGCCGGTTCGCCGCCCCCGTCCCGCCGGAGCCGTGGCGCGGGGTGCGCGAGGCCCGCGACCCCTCGCCCGTCGCCCCCCAGGACCCCCGTTCCGGCTACGGCTGGACGCACACCGCCGGGGACGACCACCTCACCGTCGACGTCCACGTCCCCGCCGACCTCCCGCGCGGCCTGCCGGTCCTGGTGTGGATCCACGGCGGCGGCTGGGTCTCGGGGTCGGCGTCGGCCCCCGGGTACCACCCGGCCGCCTGGGTGCGGCGGGGTTTCGTCGTCGTCGCCATGAACTACCGCCTGGGGTTCGAGGGTTTCGGCGCGGTGCCCGGGGCCCCGGACAACCGGGGGATCCTCGACCAGATCGCGGCGCTGCGCTGGGTGGCGGAGAACGTCCGTGCCTTCGGCGGCGACCCCGACCGGGTCACGATCGCCGGGCAGTCCGCCGGGGCCGCCTCGGTGGCCGCGCTGATGTGCGCACCCGCGGCCCGCGGGCTGTTCTCGCGGGCCATCGCGGCGAGCATCACGGGGGAGACGTACACGCAGCGGCAGGCGGCCGACGTCGCCGCCCGCGTCGCCCGGGCGGCCCGGGTCCCGGCCACCCGGGAGGGTTTCGCCGGGCTGCCGCCGGTGCGCCTGCTCGCGGCCTCCGACGCCGTCGCCCAGGACCTCGCCGCCGACCCCGCGGCCGGGCCGCGCGGCGCGGTCCCGCTGCTGTACCACCCCGTCGTGGACGGGGAGGTCGTGCGGGGGCCGTTCATGCAGGGCCCGCACGCCGGGGGCGACCCGGGCGTCGACCTGCTCGTGCAGACCGTCGCCGACGAGTGGACGCTGTTCTCCCGCAGCGGTTTCGCGCCCGTCGCGCAGGACTTCGCGCAGGTCGCCGAGTTCGCCGCGGCCGTCGGCCTGCCGGCCGCGGCGGTCGACCGGTACCGCGAGCTGCTGCCCGGCGCCGACCCCGGTGCCCTCGGCGACGCGCTGCTGTCCGACGCCCTGTTCGCCGAACCGTCCCGCCGGTTCGCCCGCGCCCACACCGCCCGCGGCGGCCGCACCCACCTGGCCCGGTTCACCTGGCGCTCCCCGGTGCTCGGCGGCCGGTTCGGCGCCACCCACGGCCTCGACGTGCCGTTCGCGTTCGGGAACCCGCAGGCGATGGAGCTGTTCCTGCACGCCGTCCCGGTGCTGCCGCTGGCCCGCCGGGTCCCGGGCCTGGGGAGCCGGGTGCGGGGGCTGTTCCCGACCCCGGCCGCCGCGGCGTTGTCGCGCCGGGTCGTCGCGGCCTGGACGGGGTTCGCCGCCGACGGCGACCCCGGGTGGCCGCGGATCTCCGAGGCCGGGGTGCCCGTCCACGTCTGGGGTTCGCGCGACACCCTCGAACGGACCCCCGACGCGCGCGAGCGGATCTGGGCCGACGTGGAGTTCCGGCCCTTCGACGGGCCCGGGACCGGCCCGTAGAGCCCGTGGCGGGGACGTCGCCGCGGCCCGTCGAGCCGGTCGCCCTGGCTCGCGGACCCGGTACCCCGTAGCGTCGGCGGATGAGCGACACCGCGACCGGGCCCGACGAGGAACTGGCCCCCGCCCTGGCCCGGCGACTGTCCTCCGAGTCCGCCGAGGTGCGCCGCGCCGTCGCGGTGCTGGGGGAGCTGCTGTCCGGGGGCAGCCGCAGCACCTCGACGGCCAACGGGTTCGTCGAGACCCACCTGGGACTGCCGCACACCTCGCTGGTCTCCGAGCGCGTGGACCTGACCAACACCCGGGCCGTCTCCGTCGGGGCGGCGCTGGCCGACCTCGTCGAGGCCCACGACGCGGCCCTCGGACCCGTCGAGGACGACGAACCCCCCACGTGGCAACGGATCGACCTGCTCGACGAGCACGTCTCCGTGCCCACCTCGGCGGCCGCGTTCTTCCCCGCCGGCACGGCCAGCACCGCCGACGTCGTGGTGCAGCTGGCCGAGCACGAGTACGAACCGCAGCCGGCCTCGCTGCGTGTCCTGTCCCGCCCCGGCGACCACGGCGCGGCGCGGACCGTCGCGGACGCGCTGCTGGCCACCGCGCGCCGCGACAAGGGTTTCTACCGGGGCCGGGTCCTGCACGCCGACGCCCACCTGCCGCTGAAGCTCAAGCCCACCGCGCTGGGCCCCGGCGGCCGCGACGACCTCGTGCTCCCGGCGCACGTGTGGACGGAGATCGACGCCAACGTCGCGGCGCTGACCAGCCGCGCGGACCTGTTGCGGGACCTGGGGCTGGGCACGAACCGCGGGGTGCTGCTGGCCGGGCCGCCCGGGGTCGGGAAGTCCGCGCTGAGCCGGGTGGTGGCCCGGGAACTGGCGGGGGAGTTCACCGTCATCATCGTCGACGCGGCCGCGGCCTCGACCGTGCTGCGGCAGGTGTACCGGGAGACCACCGACCTCGGCCCCAGCGTCGTCGTGCTGGAGGACGTCGACCTGTACCTGGGGGACCGCAAGGCCGGGGCGCGCGGCACGGCGCTGGCCGACTTCCTCGCCGTCCTCGACGGCACCGAGGAGTACCGCGACGTGCTGACGATCGCGAGCACCAACGACCCCGCGGCCCTGGACGCCGCCGCCACCCGCTCGGCCCGCTTCGACGCCGTCGTCCACCTCGGCCCACCGGACCGGGAGGCCTGCGAGGCGATCCTGCGCCGGCTGCTGGGGCGCTTCGGGGACTCCGCCGTCGACTGCGCCGCCGTCGCCGCGCACCTGCCGCCGGCGGTCACGGGAGCCGACCTGCGGGAGGTCGTGCGCCGCACCGTCCTGGGGCGCGGGGCCGACCTGACGACGGAGGCGGTGCTGCAGGTGGTGCGCGAGGGCCGGTGGCAACCGGCCCCGCTGACCGGCAACTACCTCTGAGCCGCCCGCCCCGGGGGACCGGGCGACGTCAGCGCGCGGCCTCCGCGGCCTCGTCGTACCGGTCACCCACCTCGACCCGGTCGTACACCTCCTGCGCGACGCCGACCTCCACGGTGTCGCCGTCGTCCTCGGCGACGGTCAGCTCCCACTCCTCCGCCTCGTGGGTGGTCGTGGGGACGGTCTTGCACTTCGTCGTCTTCGTCCCCGTGGAGGAGGTGGACGTGGTGCAGTCCTTGCGGGTGCCGTGCTTGGTCTCGGCCGCGTCGTGCTCCTTGGCGGTGACCGTCCCCACGACCGGGTCCCCGCAGGCGGACAGCGTCAGGGCGGCGGCGGCCAGGACGACGGCGGTGAGCGAACGGGGGCGGTTCACGGGGAGTTCTTCCTCTCGTCGGCGGCGGTGCCTGCGGACTCTAACGGCGCCGACCCCCTGGGCGGGACCGGTTTTCGCAGACCCGTCCCCCGTGGTGACCCCAGCGGGACGGCCCACCACCGCAGCGTCACCGACGACGCCTCCCGGCCTCAGCCGAGGAAACCCTCCACGTCCATGACGCCGCCCGCGGCCTCGAACTCCGCCCGGACGGCGGCCAGCAGGCCGGGGTCGGCGAGCACGTCCAGGGCGGTCAGCGCCAGCCCGACCGCCCCGTCGAGCACGGCCGCGTCGGCGGCCGGGGACGCCGCGGCCGCCGCGAACGCGGCCGTGTGCAGGGACACGCCGGGGGAGGCGACGGCGAGCATCGGGTGGATGGCGGGCACCCGCACGCTCACGTTGCCCAGGTCGGTGGAGCCGGTCAGGGTCGTCGGGACGACCCCCGGCGGCAGCGACGTCCGCCCGCGCCGGGCCTGGTGGGCGGTCCAGCGCGCGGCCAGTCCCAGGTTCGCCCGGATCGGCAGGTACGCCGGCTGCCGGTCCCACTCCAGGTCCACCCCCGTGCCCGTCATCGCCGCCGCCGCCCGCAGGACCACGTCCACCCGCGCGCACAGGTCGGCCAGCGTCGCCGGTGCGGCCGAGCGCACGTAGTACTCCGCGACGGCCCGGTCGGGCACGACGTTGGGGCGCTGCCCGCCGTCCAGGACGATCCCGTGGACCCGGTCGTCGGGCGTGATGTGCTGGCGCAGCATCGCGATCCCGTTGTAGCCCGCGACGACGGCGTCCAGCGCGTTGCGGCCCATGAACGGCTGCGCCGCGGCGTGCGCGGCGACCCCGTGGTACGTCGCCCGCACCTGCCGCCGCCCCAGGAACGGCTGCGCGGCGACGTCGTAGGAGAACGGGTGCAGCATCACGACGGCGTCGACCCCCTCGAACGCCCCCGCGCGGGCCAGGAACTCCTTGCCGCCCCCGCCCTCCTCGGCCGGGGTGCCCAGCAGCACCGCCGTCCCGCCGACCGCGCCCGAGCGCAGGGCGTGGGCCAGGCCGAGGAACGCGCCGACGGCCGTGGCGCAGATGACGTTGTGCCCGCAGCCGTGCCCCAGGCCCGGCAGCGCGTCGTACTCGGCGAGCACCGCCACCGTCGGCCCGTCCCCGTGCGAGACCGACGCCCGCAGCGCGGTGCCCACGCCGTGCACCCCGACCTCGGCCTCGACCCCGTGCCGGGCCAGCAGGTCCGCGACGGCCCGCACCGACCGGTGCTCGGCGAACGCCTCCTCGGGGTGGGCGTGCAGGTCGTGGCTGAGGGCCAGCAGGTCGCCCGCCACGGCCTCCACCGCGGCCTCGGTGGCGTCCAGCACGGGTGCCGGCGCCCCGCGGTGCACCGACGTCAGCGGCGCCGCGGTGGCCGCGGCCCGCTCGATGCCCGCCCGGACGCCCTCCAGGTACGACCCGTCGGGGGTGGTGGGCCGGGCCGGGACCGGCGCGGTCAGGACGTCGCGGGCGCGGGTCCACAGCAGCGACCCGCCGGCGTCGGCGACGACGTGCCGCCGCGACCCCGGGACGCGGGCGTGCAGCCGTTCGCCGTGGTCGGGGGAGTGGACGCCGGAGGCGTCGTGCGCGCCGAACCACAGGTCCACCGGCAGGGTCAGGGAACCCACGTCGAACGGCCACGGCGCCATCGCCAGGAGGGTGTCGCGGGCGTACCCGGCGGCCGACTGCGCGAAACCCTCCGCCAGCGCCCCGGAGTACGCGGCGGCGAAACCCGGCTGCCGGTACACCCGCGCGTCCAGGTCCGACGACCCCTGGAGCACGAGGTCCCACATCGACGCGGCGTCCACCGCCTCCAGCTGCGCCCGCACGCCCCGCGGGTCGTCCCGGCAGGCGGCGCAGAACCGCAGCACGGCGGGGTCGGCGCGTTCGGCGGTCACCGGGTCCGCGAAGTCGTCGGTCCCCGACACGACGCTCAGACGCGACAGGAAACCCGCTGCGGCGCAAGCGAAGCCGAACACCGAACCCTGCGAGAACGCGACCCCGTGGACGTCGCTCAGCCCGCGGTCGGCGACGAGCGCGGCGACGTCGGCGGCCGCGTCGTCCAGCGTCCAGCCCGGCGCCGGGTCCGAGGCGCCCAGGCCCGGCCGGTCCCAGGAGACCAGCCGGACGCCCAGCCCGTCGAGCAGGTGGGTGCCGAAACCCAGCGACCGGCCGGTCGCCGCGCCGGGGAACAGCAGGACGGCCCGGCCCGTCGCCGGCCCCCACTCGCTCCACGCCAGCGACCGGCCGTCCGGCAGCGTCGTCGTGCCCAGCCGGTCCGGGGGAGCGGTGCCCAGGTCGTCCACCCGGGCACAGTACCGATCGCCCCGGTGCGCGCTGCGAGGTCCGCGGCGACCCCGCGACCGCGACCGCGACCCGTCCGCTCCCGGCCCGGCCCGGCCAGCCGGGCGCGAGCGGAGCCGCGTGCCTAGGGTGGCGCCGTGAGCGACCTCCCCGTCCCCGCCGGCACCGTCCCCGCCGCCCGCGCCCGCATCAGCCTGTGGGGCGGCGCCCCCTGGGCCGACCCCGACCGCCGCGACGAGGCCCGCGCCGCCGCGCGGGACGTGGAGGCCCTGGGGTACTCCCGCATCTGGGTCTCCGGCGGCTTCGACCCCGGGGTGCACCCGGTGTTCGGGCTGCTGCTGGGGGCCACCGAGGAGATCGGCGTGGCCAGCGGCATCATCAGCGTCTACGCCGCGACCCCCGAGGAGACCGGGCGGGGTTTCGCGGAACTGGAGCACGAGCACCCCGACCGCTTCCTGCTGGGGCTGGGCAACAGCCACGCCGCCATCGTCGAGCGGTCCGGGGCCGACTACGCCAAGCCGTACTCCCGCACCGTGGAGCACCTCGACGCGCTCGACGCCGCGGGGTCCGTCCCCGTCCGGCGCCGCGCGCTGGCCGCGCTGGGTCCGCGGATGCTGCGCCTGGCGCGCGATCGCGCCCTCGGCGCGCACCCGTACTTCACGACGCCCGCGCACACGTCGTCCGCGCGCCAGGTGCTGGGGCAGGGGCTCCTGCTGGCCCCCGAGGTCGCGGTCGTCCTGGAGGAGGACCCGGTCCGGGCCCGGGAGATCGCCCGCCGCCACACCACGGGGTACCTCGCCCTGCCGAACTACACGAACAACCTGCGCCGCTTCGGCTACGGCGACGAGGACTTCGCCGACGGCGGCAGCGACCGGCTGGTCGACGAGCTCGTCCCGTGGGGTTCCACGGCCACCGTCGTGGCCGGGATCGCCCGCCACGTCGACGCCGGCGCCGACGAGGTCGCCGTCCAGGTGCTCACCGCCACCGGGCAGGAGTTCCCCCTCGCGCAGTGGGGCGACCTCGCCCGCGCCCTCATCGGCTGACCCGGGCCCTCCCGGCGGCGGGGACGGGCGCTGGCGCGCCCGTCCCCGTCCCGTCCCCGGCCCGCGCGGTCTCAGGTCTGCGGCGGCCCCGCGATCGCGGCCACCGGGCGCTCCAGCGCCGTGCCCGACCCGTCGCGCCGGCCCCGCGCCTCCGGCAGCGCGACCGCCGTCCCGGTGGACGTGGCCGCCTCCGCCGGGCTCGCCCCGGCCCACGCCAGCAGCAGCGTGTCCTCCCCGCGGGCGAACCGGTGGCAGCGGACCCCGCCGGTGGCGCGGCCCTTGGGCGGGTACTCCGACAACGGGGTGACCTTCGCCGACCCGACCTGCGAGGCGCCGCCGGCGGAGTCCCCGGCGATCGTCACGACCACCGGGTCGGCCGCGTCCGGCGCCACCGCCGTCATCGTCACCACCCGCGCCCCGGCGGACAGCTTGACGCCCGCCATCCCCGCCGCGCCCCGGCCCTGCGGGCGCACCAGCGAGGCCGGGAACCGCAGGAGCTGCGCGTCGGTCGTGATGAAGACGAGTTCCTCCTCGCCGGTGGACAGCGCCACCGCCGCGACGACCTCGTCCTTCTGCCGCGCGGTGAGGTCCTTCAGCGCGATCACGTCGACCTCGGGCTTGTTGCCCAGGGGTTCGAGCACGACGCGCTTGACGACGCCGGTGGCCGTGGCCAGCGCGAACCCCGGGTCGTCGGGGTCCTCCACGCCGGCCACCGGCAACGGCACGATCGTCAGCGCGCGCTCGCCCTTGCCGAACGTCACGAACTCCTTCACCCCGGTGCCGCCGGACAGGTTCGGCCGCCCCGCCACCGGCGGCAGCGTCGGCAGTTCCAGCACCGACACCCTCACGAGCCGGCCGGCGGAGGTCAGCACCCCCACGTCACCGCGCGCCGTCGCCGGGGCCGCCGCCACCACCAGGTCGTGCCGCGACCGGCGCCCCTCGGTCCCCAGCGGTTCCACCGAGCTCGTCCGGGCCAGCAGGCCCGTGGAACTCATCAGGACCCAGCACGGGTCGTCCTCGATCTCCAGCTGGGTCGCCGACGCCGAGGGGGAGGGACCCGAGGACGTCAGCAGCACCGTGCGGCGCGGCGTCCCGTGCTCGGCGGCCACCTGCCCCAGCTCGTCGCTGACCAGCGTCCGCAGCTTCGTCTCGTCGGCCAGGATCGACTCCAGGCCGGCGATCACGGCGCGCAGCTCGGCCTGCTCGCGCTCCAGCTCCAGCCGGGAGAACCTCGTCAGCCGCCGCAGCTGCATGTCCAGGATGTACCGGCCCTGGTCCTCCGACAGCGAGAACCGCTCCACCAGGCGGGCCAGCGCGCTCGCCGCGTCGTCGGAGGACCGGACGATCGCGATGACCTCGTCGATGTCGACGATCGCCAGGAGCAGGCCGTCGACCAGGTGCAGCCGGTCGCGCGCCTTGTCGAGCCGGAACTGCGTCCGGCGGCGCACCACGTCCACGCGGTGCCCGATGAACACCTCGAGCAGTTCCTTCAGCCCCAGCGTGCGCGGCTGCCCCTCGACGAGGGCGACGTTGTTGATGCCGAACGTCTCCTCCATCGGCGTCAGCCGGTACAGGTGCTCCAGCACGGCCTCGGGGACGAAACCGTTCTTCACCTCGATGACCAGCCGCATGCCCTTGTGCCGGTCGGACAGGTCCGTGACGTCGGCGATGCCCTGCAGGCGCTTGTTCTTGACGTTGTCGGCGATCTTCTCGACGAGGCGCTCGGGGCCGACGCCGTAGGGCAGCTCGGTGACCACGATGCCCTGGCGGCGGCCGATCTTCTCGATCTTCACCGTCGCCCGGGTGCGGAACGTCCCGCGCCCGTTCGCGTACGCGTCCTTGATGCCCTCCAGGCCGACGACCCGCCCACCGGTCGGGAAGTCCGGGCCCGGCACGAAGCGCATCAGCGCGGGCAGGTCCGCGCCCGGGTGCTTGATCAGGTGGCGCGCCGCGTTGACGACCTCGACGAGGTTGTGCGGCGGCATGTTCGTCGCCATCCCGACCGCGATCCCGCTGGCCCCGTTGACGAGCAGGTTCGGGAACGCCGCGGGCAGGACCCCCGGTTCCTTCAGGCGGTCGTCGTAGTTCGGGACGAAGTCGACGACGTCCTCGTCCAGGCCCGTCGTCATGAGCAGCGCGGCCGGTGCCATCCGCGCCTCGGTGTACCGCTGCGCGGCCGGGCCGGCGTCCAGGGAACCGAAGTTCCCGTGCCCGTCGACCAGCGGCAGCCGCATCGTGAACGGCTGCGCCTGGCGGACCAGCGCGTCGTAGATCGCGACGTCGCCGTGCGGGTGCAGTTTCCCCATGACCTCGCCGACCACGCGGGCCGACTTCACGTGCGCCCGGGCCGGGACCAGCCCCATGTCCTGCATCATGTACAAGATCCGGCGCTGCACCGGTTTCAGCCCGTCCCGGGCGTCGGGCAGCGCCCGCGAGTAGATGACCGAGTAGGCGTACTCCAGGAACGCGCCCTGCATCTCCTGCTCGACGTCGATGTCGACGATCCGTTCGGGGACGTCGGACGGCGGAGGAGCGGATCGGCTGGGCATGCCGTCATTCTGCCGCCCCGCCGGGCCTCAGCCGTTCCAGGGCACGCCGAACCGCCCCTCGTGCACCGCGTCGGCCACCGTCCGGCGGTGCCGCCGCGAGGGCCGCGACGCCTCGTCCGGCGCCGCGTGCCCCACCGTCACCGCCGCCACGAACCGCCGGTCGCCCGGCACGCCGAAGGCCTCCCGCAGCGCCGGGAGCGCCGCCGACGGCACCCCGAACAGGCACGCGCCCAGACCCGCGTCGACGGCCGCCAGCAGCACCAGCAGCCCCGCCATCCCCGTGTCGACGTCGGGCCAGGACACCTCCCAGGTGGCCGCGTCCCGGTCCGGGCCCGGCTTGTCCGGCGCGGCGTACCGGCGCGCGTACGCCCCCGGGTCGGCCAGCAGCAGCACCACCACCGGCGCCGTCCGCATGCCGCTCAGCCAGGCGTCGGCCGGGCCCGGGCCCGCCGTGGCGGCCCAGAACCGCTCCCGGTCCGCGGCCGAGCGCAGCACCAGCAGGTCCCGGCCCTGGCTGTTGCCCGCGCTCGGGGCCCGCAGCCCCGCCGCCAGGACCCGGCGCAGCACGGCGTCCTCCACCGGCGCCCCGTCGTACCGCCGGACCATGCGCCGGCCCCGCAGGACCTCCCCGAACTCCACGGGCCCATCGTCCTAGGATCAAGGGCATGCCGCTGCCGCCCGTGGGCTACCCGACCCGGTGGGAGGCCGACGTGGCCCTGCGGGACGGCGGGACGGCCCACGTCCGCCCCATCCGCCCCGACGACGCCGACGCCGTCGCGGCCTTCCACGAGCGCCAGTCCGAGGAGTCGCGGTACTTCCGCTTCTTCGCCCCCATGCCGCGCCTGTCGCGCCGCGACCTGGCCCGCTTCACCCAGGTCGACCACGTCGACCGCGTCGCCCTCGTGGCCACCGTCGGGCAGGACATCGTCGGCATCGCCCGCTTCGACGCCGCCCCCGTCCGGCCCGGCCGCCCCCGCTCGGCCGAGGTCGCCTTCAACATCTCCGACGCCCACCAGGGCCGCGGCCTGGGCTCGGTCCTGCTCGAGCACCTGGCCGCCGCCGCCCGCGAGCGCGGCATCCGCCGCTTCACCGCCGACGTCCTGCCCACCAACGCCAAGATGATCGGCGTCTTCCGCGAAGCCGGGTTCGAGGTGCGGCAGGGCTACGTCGACGGCGTCCTGGACGTCTCCTTCGACATCGACGCCACCGAGCGCTCCGTCGACGTCATGCGCGCCCGCGAGCAGCGCGCCGAGGCCCGCAGCGTCACGGCCCTGCTCACGCCCAAGTCCGTCGTCGTCGTCGGCGCCCGGCGCACCCCCGGCACCGTCGGGCACCGGCTCCTGGCCGACCTGGTCTCCGGCGGCTTCACCGGCGCCGTGCACGCCGTGAACGCCGCCGGCGCCGGCGAGGAGCTCCTCGGCGTCCGGCTGCTGCCCTCGGTGCGCGACGTCGGCGAACCCGTCGACCTCGCCGTCATCGCCGTCGCCCCCGCCGCCACCCTGGCCGCCGTGCGCGACTGCGCCGCCGCCGGGGTGCGCGGCCTCGTCGTGGTCTCCAGCGGGTTCGCCGAGACCGGCCCCGAGGGCGTCGAGCTGCAGCGCGAGCTCGTCCGCATCGCCCGCGCCAACGGCATGCGCGTCATCGGGCCCAACTCCTTCGGCGTCGTCAACACCGCCCCCGACGTCCGGCTCAACGCCTCCCTGGCCCAGGAGGTCCCCCCGCCGGGCCGCTTCGGCCTGTTCAGCCAGTCCGGGGCGCTCGCCGTCACCGTCCTCAGCTCCGCGCACCGCCGCGGCCTGGGCATCTCCACCTTCGTCTCCGCCGGCAACCGCGCCGACGTCTCCGGCAACGACCTCATGCAGTTCTGGCACGACGACGAGGCCACCGCCGCCGTCGGCCTCTACCTCGAGAGCGTCGGCAACCCCCGCAAGTTCAGCCGCGTCGCCCGCGGCCTGGCCCGGCGCAAACCCGTCATCGTCGTGAAGTCCGGCGCCTCCGGCTTCGGCGTCCCGCCCGGGCACACCGTGCGGCGCTCGCAGGTGCCCTTCGAGGTCGTGGACTCGATGCTGCGCCAGGCCGGGGTCATCCGCGTCGAGAACGTCCACCAGCTCTTCGACGTCGCCCAGGTCGCCGTCGAGCAGCCCCTGCCCGCCGGGTCCCGCATCGCGATCGTCGGCAACTCCGACGCCCTGGGCACCCTGGCCGCCGACGCCTGCGTCAGCTGGGGCCTGCAGGTCGTGCACGGCCCCACCTCCGTGCACCCCGAGGCCGGCGTCGACGTCTTCACCGACGCGCTGCGCCGCGCCTTCGCCGACCCGCAGGTCGACGCCGTCGTCGCCAGCTGGGTCCCGCCGACGGCCACCGTCGACGCCGCCGTGGCCACCGCCGTGGCCCGCACCGCCGCCGAGGGCGGCAAGACGTGCGTCACCTGCTTCCTCGGCACCCGCTCGGTCTCCGCCGCCCGGGTGGGGGTCCTGGGCTCGGACGCCACCGAGGACGACTGCCCCACCGTCCCCAGCTTCCCCACCCCCGAGGACGCCGTCCGGGCGCTCGCGGCCGTCGTGCGGTACTCCGACTGGCGCCGCAAGGACCGCGGCCACCCCGTGGCCCCCGAGGGCGTCGACCTGCCGCTGGCCCGCGCGGTCGTGGAGCACGCGCTCGCCGAGCACCCCGAGGGCACCACGCTGGGCCGGGAGGCCCGGGCGGCGCTGCTGGAGGCCGTCGGGATCGCGCTGCTGCCGCGGGCCGAGGTGGGCGACGTCGAGGAGGCCGTCGAGGCCGCCGAGCGGTTCGGGTGGCCGGTGGCCCTCAAGACCGTCGGCGAGGAGCTCGCCGGCCGCCAGGACCTGCGCGGGGTGCGGCTGGGGCTGTCGAGCCCCGAGGCGCTGCGCGGGGCCGTGCGGGAGATGCGCGACGTCTTCGGCGCCGCGGCCCGGACCCTGGCGGTCCAGCCGATGGCGGCCCTGGGGGTGCCGTGCCTGGTGCGCAGCACCGAGGACCCTCTGTTCGGGCCGGTGCTCGCGTTCGGCGTCGAGGGCGACCCCATCGACCTGATGGGCGACGTCGCCTACCGGATCCCGCCGCTGACCGACGTCGACGTGGCCGACCTCGTCGGGTCGATCAAGGCGGCCCCCAAGCTGTTCGGGCACCGCGGCTCACCGCGGCTGGACGTCCCGGCCCTGCAGGACGTCATCGCCCGCGTCGCCGTGCTCGCCGACGCCGTCCCGGAGATCGCCGAGCTGCGGCTGACCCCGGTGCTGGTCGCCGAGCGGGGCGCGACCTGCCTGGACGTGGTGGTCCGGGTGGCCTCCCCGCAGGGCCGCGCCGACCCCGACCGCCGGACCCTGCCCCTCTAGCCGTGCGGGATGATGGGGGGATGCGCGACCGCACCGACACCCGTGCCGGGTCCGACCTCCCGGTCGCCCTGCTGAAGGACCTCGAGCGAGCCGGGTACTACCCCGACCTCGTGGCCGACTGCCTGCGGACCTCCGTGGCCGGCGAACCGGTCCAGGCCCACCTGGTCCACCCCGAGACGACCTTCGACGCCAACGAGGTGCGGCGGCACGTCACCGTGCTCGCCACGACCCCCACGCGCCTCGTCGTCGCGCACGCCGACGACCACGGCCCGGACGACACCGCCACCGAGCCGTACGCCGTCTGCTCGACCGAGTCGGTGCCGCTGTCGCGGGTCACCTCGGTCGTGGTCTCCCAGGTCGTCACCCGCCCCGCCGACCACCGCCCCGGCGGCACCCCCACCGAGGTCAGCCTGACGCTGGGCTGGGGCGCGCTGCACCGCGTCGACCTCGAGCCGGCGTCCTGCCCCGACCCGGACTGCGAGGCCGACCACGGCTACACGGGGTCGCTGACCGGCGACGACCTGACGGTGCGGATCGCCAGCGCGGCCGAGGGGGCCGCCGCGGTCACGGCCGCGCTGGACTTCGCCCGCGCGCTGTCGGCCGTCACCGCGCGCTGACCGTGCCCACCCCCGCCGGCCTGCCCGCCCCCGCGTACGGCCGGGACACCCTGGCCGACCTGCTGCCCGCCGTCGGCCGCGCGCTGGGGGTGGCCGAGCTCGACGACGCCGGCGCCGAGCTGCGGCTGCCCGCCGCCGACCGCGTGTGCCTGGTCCTGGTCGACGGGATGGGCGAGCTGCTGCTCGCCGCCCGCTCCGGGCACACCGGCACGATGCGGCGCTGGCGCTCGGACGGCCTGCACCGCGTCCTGACCGCCGGGTTCCCCACCACGACCGCCACGAGCATGGGCCTGCTGGGCACCGGGCTCGCCCCGGGCGGGCACGGGCTCGTGGGCTACGAGGTGCTCGACCCCGACCGCGACCGGCTCCTCAACGAGCTGCAGTGGGACGCCGACGTCGACCCCCGCCGCTGGCAGCCGCACCCGACGCTGTTCCAGCGGGTGGCCGCCGCCGGGGTCGACGTCGTCCGCGTCGCCCCGCCGCACTTCGACGGCTCGGGGCTGACCGAGGCCGCGCTGCGCGGCGGCCGGTTCGTGGGGACCCCCGAACGCCTCGAGGCCCGCGTCGACGCGGCCGTCACCGCGGTCCGCTCCGCGCCCCGGCAGCTCACCTACCTGTACTGGGGCAAGCTCGACCACACCGGGCACGGCGCCGGGGTGGACTCGGGGGAGTGGACCGCCGAGCTCGAACGGGTCGACGAGGCCCTGGCCGCCCTGGCCCGCCGGCTGCCGCGCGGCACCCTGCTGGTGGTCACCGCCGACCACGGCATGGTCGACGTCCACGCCCCGCGGCGCCTCGACCTGGCCGCCGAACCCGGGCTCCTGGCCGGGGTGCGGCACTGCGGCGGGGAACCGCGCACCGTGCAGCTGTACACCGAACCCGGTGCGGCGCAGCAGGTCGCCGAGCAGTGGGCGCGCCGGCTGGGCGCCTCGGCCGAGGTCCTGCTGCGGGAGCAGGCCGTCGCGGCCGGCTGGTTCGGCCCGGTCGAGGACCGCGTCGGCGGCCGCATCGGCGACGTCCTGGCCGTCATGCGCGACGACATCGCCGTGGTGAACTCGGCCACGATGCGCCCGGAGACCCTGCGGCTCATCGGTCAGCACGGCGCCCTGTCCGACGCCGAACGGCTCGTGCCGCTGTTCACCGTGCCCTGCTGACCTGCGGCTAGGTTGCCGGGGTGCGCCCCGTACCCCGTCCCGTCCCCGGCGACCGGACGCAGGGGCCGTCCCCGCACCGGGCCCGCGCCGCCGTCGTCGTCCTCTTCTTCACCGCCGGGGCGGTGATGGGCGGCTGGTCCGGGCGCATCCCCACCGTCAAGGCCCAGCTCGGGCTGGACGACGCCCGGTGGGGTCTGGTCGTCCTGGCGATGCCGCTGGGCACGCTGCTGGCGCTGCTCGTCCTGACCCGGGTCATCGCCCGCACCGGCCCGCGCGTCCTGGCCCTGCCCGGGGCCGCGCTGCTCCTGCTCACGGCCCCGCTGGCCGCCGGGTCGTCCTCGGTCGCGGTCCTCGCCGCGGCGCTGGCGGTGCAGGGCTGCGCCACCGGACTGCTCTTCGGTCCGATGAACGCGCTCGCGGTCACCGTCGAACGCCGCTACGGCCGCAGCATCATGTCCTCGTTCCACGCCTGGTTCAGCATCGGGCAGCTGGGCGGGGGACTGGCCGGGGTGCTCGCCGGCCGCCTGGGCACCGCGCCCTGGCAGCAGCTCGTCGTCTGCCACGTGGTGCTCGCGGTCGCCCTGTGCTGCACCGCCTCCGCCGTCCCCCGCGCACCGCGCCCGGCGGCCGCACCGGGCGGTGCCGGCGGGCGCCGGGCGCGGGGGCGCCCCACGCGGCAGATCGTCCTGCTCGCCGTCATCGCCCTGCTCGGGGCGGTGACCGAGGGGTCGGCCGTCCAGTGGAGCGCGCAGTACTCGGTCTCGATCGGCGCGAGCGTCGCCACCGGGTCGCTCACGCTGGTGTGCTTCTCGCTGTCCATCGCCCTGACCCGCACGGTCGGGGACCGGCTCGTCGACGTCCTGGGGCGGGTGCGGTTCCTGCGGATCTCCGCGCTCACGACCGCCGCCGGGGTCCTGCTGGCCGTCGCGGGCGGGTCCGTGCCCACCGCGCTGGCCGGGTTCGCCCTCGTCGGCGTCGGGTGCGGCTGCGTGTTCCCCACCGTGATGGGCCTGGCCGGGAACCAGCCGGGCATCGCCCCCGGCCGCGCCGTGACGTTCGTGAACCTCGGGGAGTGGCCGGCGTTCTTCGTCGGCCCACCCCTCGTCGGCTTCCTCGCCGAGGCGTTCTCGCTGCGGGCCGCCCTCGGGGCCCTCGTCGTGACGTCGCTGCTCGTGGCCGCGCTCGCCGGCCGGGTCCGCGTCCCCGCCGCGGACCCCGCCGTCGGCGGGCTCAGTCCTTCTTCGTCCCGAACATGATGTCGTCCCAGCTCGGGACGCTCGACCGCTTCGAGGCGGGGGAGCCGCGGCGGGCGGAACGGTTGCGGCGCTGCGGGTTCGGCGTGGGCACGGGGTCGGCGGGGGCCGGTCCGGCGGTGTCCTCGGCGGTGCCCTCGGCGGTGTCCTCGGCGGTCGTGCCCCCGGCGCCGGGGTCCTCGGCGGCGGGGACCGCGTCCGCGAGCGCCCGGTCGTCGGCCGGCGGCGTCCCGGTCCCGTCGACCTCGGCGGCGCCGCGGGCCCGGTCGAACCCGCCGCCCGCGCCGGTCGCCGCGTCGTCGTCCGCGTCGTCGTCCGCCTCGCCCGTGCCGTCGTCGGGTTCGAGGTGGGCGTCGGGCAGCACGGTGCGGTCGACCACGTCGCCGGGGGAGGAGGCCGCCGGGTGCGCCGGCGGCGGATCGGCCGTCAGGGCGTCGGTGCGCGGGGCCACGGCCGCGCTGCCCTGCCCGGGCGGGGCGGACTGCCCGGGCCGGACCCCGCGGGCGGACTCCAGGGCGTCGAGCAGGACGTCGGTCTGGCTGGTGCGCACCCCGCCGTCGGCCTCGACGTCGTAGACCCGCTCGGCCCCCGGGCGCGGGCCCTCACCGGGCACCGAGACCAGCCGCCGGGCCGGCAGCGGGCCCGGTTCGGCCGGTTCCTCCTCCGACAGCCAGCGCGCCTCGTCGTCGTGCGCGGACAGGACCCGGGCGGCCGGGTCGAAACCCCAGCGCGCCACCCGCCCGCGACCCCCGGCGACGAACTCGCACTGCACGATCCAGCCGCCCTCCTCGGTGCGCCACGCGTCCCAGCGGGCGCCCTCGGGGTCGACGGCCCGCGCGGACAGCCGCGCCACCACGACGTCGTCGAGGCTGCCCGCCAGGGAGGACCGGCCGTAGGGCGTGCGCCGCGCCAGGCCCGTGACGTGCGCGCGCTCGGCCAGCACGGGGCCCTCGTACCGGCGCACGTGCTCCACCGACAGGCCCCCGGCCAGGGCGACCTCCTCGGCCGTCTCCCCGGCACGGATGCGCGCCTGGATGTCCCGTGGCCGCAGCTGCGCCTCCATCTGGATCTGCAACTGCCCCAACCGCGCCCGGTCGCGCCGCACGGCGGCGCGCAGCGCCTCGTCCACCCGCAGTCGGTAGCGACTGCCGTCGGTCGCGACCAGCACGACGTGCTCACCGTCGTCGTGGACCCCGACGAGCCTCAGGTCCTGCATAGGGGGCGCCCTCCCGGAAACGTGATGCGGGCCATCATCGCGGATGCACTCTGCCACCTCCGACGCCGCCTCGGGTGGACCCGGGCGCGGCGACCTGCCCGGGCAGAGGATGATGAGGGCGTGAGCGACGCCACCCCGTACGACGCCGTCCTGCTGCTGTCCTTCGGCGGCCCCGAGGGTCCCGACGACGTCATGCCGTTCCTGGAGAACGTGACGCGCGGGCGGGGCATCCCCCGCGAGCGCCTGGAGGACGTCGCCGAGCACTACCTGCACTTCGGCGGCAAGAGCCCCATCAACGACCAGAACAAGGAGCTGCTGGCGCAGCTGCGCACCGAGCTCGACGCGCGCGGCCTGACCGGGCTGCCCCTGCTGTGGGGCAACCGCAACTGGGCCCCCTACGTCACCGACGTGCTGCGCGAGGCCCACGAGAGCGGCGTCCGCCGGGTGCTGACGGTCTTCACCAGCGCCTACTCGTCCTACTCCAGCTGCCGGCAGTACCGCGAGGACCTCGGCAAGGCCCTCGCCGCCCTCGCCGAGGAGGGCCGGTACCTGGCCGTCGACAAGATCCGGCACTACTTCAACCACCCGGCCTTCACCGACGTCAACGCCCGCGGCGTCGCGCAGGCGCTCGAGCAGCTGCCCGAGGCCGCCCGCGCCGGCGCCCGCGTCGTGTTCGTCACCCACAGCGTCCCCGACGCCATGAACGACGCCTCGGGTCCGCCGGCGGCCGGGGGCGGGGCGTACGTGCGCCAGCACCTCGACGTCGCGGCCGAGGTCGCGCGCCGCGCCTCGGCCCTGGCCGGGCGCGAGGTGGCCTGGGACCTCGCCTACTGCTCGCGCAGCGGCCCGCCGACCCAGCCCTGGCTCGAACCGGACGTGAACGACCACCTGCGCGCCCTGCACGCCGACGGCGTCCCCGGGGTCGTCGTGGCGCCCATCGGGTTCGTCAGCGACCACATGGAGGTCAAGTTCGACCTCGACACCGAGGCCCGGGAGACCGCGGAGGAGATCGGCCTGCCGTTCGCCCGCGCGGCGACCGTGGGCGCCCACGAGCAGTTCGTCGCCGGGCTGGTGGACCTGATCGAGGAGCGGGCCGCGCAGGCCCGCGGCGCGGCCCCCGAGCAGCCGGCGACCGGCGGCCTCGGCCCGTCGCACACCGTGTGCCCGGTGGACTGCTGCCGCAACCTGCGCGCGCAGGTGCCGGCCGCGACGGGCGAGGACTACCGCGCCCCGGCCCCGGCCTGAGCGGTGCCGACCCCCGAGCCCGCCGAGCTGCGGGACCTGGCCGTGCGGGTCGCGACCGCCGCGGGTGAGCTGATCTCCCACGGGCGGCCCGACCGGGTCGAGGTCGCCGCCACGAAGTCCAGCCCCACCGACGTCGTGACGGCCATGGACACCGCCTCCGAGCAGCTGCTGCGCCAGCACCTGCGCGACGCCCGCCCCGACGACGGGTTCCTCGGCGAGGAGGGCGGCCACGAGGCCGGTACGAGCGGCCTGACGTGGGTCGTCGACCCCATCGACGGCACGGTGAACTACCTCTACGGCCTGCGGTCGTACGCGGTGAGCGTCGCCGTCGTCCGCGCGCAGGGCCGCCCGGACCCGGCCACGTGGACCGTGCTGGCCGGGGCGGTGGTCGACCCCTCCGCGGGGGAGACCTGGACCGCCGCGCTCGGGGTGGGAGCGACCCTGTCCGACGCCCGGGGGACCCGGGAGCTGCGCTGCGGCGACGGTCCCGCGCTGGGGCAGGCGCTGGTGGCGACGGGCTTCAGCTACGACGCGCAGCGGCGCGCCGAGCAGGCCGCGGTGCTGGCGGGTCTGCTGCCGCGCGTGCGCGACCTGCGCCGGGTCGGGACGGCGTCGCTGGACCTGTGCTCGGTGGCCGCCGGCCGCGTCGACGCCTACTACGAGCGGGGCCTGAACCCGTGGGACTTCGCGGCGGGGTGGCTGATCGCCCGGGAGGCGGGCGCGGTCGTCACCGACTTCTCCGGGGCCGCCGCGGGCAGCCACGGCCTGCTGGCCGCGGGCCCGGGCCTGCACCCGGCGCTGCGGGCGGCGCTGGAGCTGGGCTGAGCGGACGCGGAAGAGCCTGACCCTCGGGTCGAGGGTCAGGCTCTCCGCGCTCAGCTGGTCGGGCGGGGTGTCACGCCGGGGCGCACGCGGCGGGCGTCGTGAGGTGCGTGGCGGTGAGGTCGATGACCCCGTGCTGGTTGCGGGCGAGGTACTCGACGGTGTCGGGCAGCGCCACGTCGTGGGCGCTGGCGAGCTCCACGAGCCCCTCGAGGTCGTCCAGGAGGGCCTGGGCGAGGTCGTCGTCGCCTGCGGCGGCGGCGGAGTCGATCGTGGCGCGGGTGCGCCGGACGCGATCGGAGAGCTCGGCCACGAACGCCGGTGACGTGTCGGTCGCGGCGGTCGTCGGCGTGGACGCCTCGGTGGACGTCGGGACGGACGTGGGGTCGACGGACGTGCTGGTTTCGGTCACGGGCACGGCACCTCCCTGCGGCTGTCGGGAGCTCCTCACGGCCTCGCGCTCGGGAACGGGCTCCGGGGAGCGCGGGTCGAACGGCCGGATCGGCGGGGACGTGAGCACACTACGTCGCCGGCGGCGCTCGTCCAACTCCTCGAGTGTCCGGTTGTGGACGGTCAAATGCGTTGCGTGAGCGGGGATGTGACCGCTGGGACGACAGTGCGCTCCCGTGGGTGGCGGCGCAGCGGCGCCGCGGCGGCGGTGGCGGCGCCCCCGGCCCGCGACCCGCCCCGGTTCGAACGTCGCACGCCGGTAGGTCATGATGCGTGCTCGCTCACGCTCGACACGGGCGTGGGAACGGGTGGGGACGAGCAGGGCCGGGCATGGAACGGGCGGTCGGGGCGTTGACCCCGCGGCACCGGGCACCCGGTGGCTGCACGACGAGACGGCATGGAGTGTGAGGCGAGGTCATGGCGACCGACTACGACGCACCGCGCAAGAACGACGACGAGCTGAACGAGGACTCCATCGAGGAGCTCAAGGCGCGTCGCACCGACAAGAGCTCGGGCGCCGTCGACGAGGACGAGACGGAGGCGGCCGAGGGCTTCGAGCTCCCGGGCGCGGACCTGTCGAACGAGGAGCTGTCGGTGCGGGTCCTGCCGCGCCAGCAGGACGAGTTCACGTGCACCAGCTGCTTCCTGGTGGTGCACCGCAGCCAGCTGCACGACTCCGGCGACGGCCGCATCATCTGCAACGACTGCGCCGCCTGATCTCGGCGGCCAGTCGCTGCGGACGGCGGGTCGAGACCACCCAGTAGGGCGTGGGGTCGGCCGGGTCGTCCAGGTGGATCCGCACGGCCGGGCCGATCCACGAACGCACCGCCAGGTGGGCCCGGGCGTCGAGCCCGGGCCCCAGGGCCTGCCGGCGCTCCCCGCGGGCGATGACGTCGACCTGCGAGACGACGTCCAGCGGCAGCCGCGCCCGGCCGACGCGGAACTCGCGGTCGGTCAGCTCGGTCCTCCAGGCCAGGCTCAGCAGGACGCCGGCGGCCAGCAGCGCCCCGGCCGCCGCGCCGACCGCCGCACCCGACCAGCCCCAGATCGGCAGGGCGACCAGCCCGCCGCCGACGACGGCGGGCAGCCACGACAGCCAGGACGTCACCGCGGGCCACCACCGCTCCCGCCCGTCCCAGCCCTGCTGCGGCTGCGGGTGGGGCCGGGAGGGGCGTGTCGCGCTCTGCACCCGCTCAGGGTCGCACGCGGACCGGGACGGGTAGGGTCGAGCCCCGTGACGGAACAGCCCCACGCACCCGCGGCGCCGGGAGCCACCTCGCCGGTGGACCTGGCGGTGGAGACCGTGCTCGCGGTCCCCGAGGCCCTGCCCACCTACGCCCACCCCGGCGACGCGGGGGCGGACCTGACCACGCGCGTGGACGTGGTCGTCGGACCGGGTGAGCGCGTCAACGTCCCCACCGGGGTGTCCATCGCCCTGCCCGAGGGCTACGCGGCCTTCGTGGTGCCCCGCTCGGGGCTGGCGGCCAAGCGGGGCCTGACCACGCTGAACGCGCCCGGCACGGTCGACGCCGGGTACCGCGGGGAGATCCGCGTCACGCTGCACAACACCGACCTGCGCGAGGCGGTGCACCTGCGGGCCGGCGACCGGATCGCCCAGCTCGTCGTCCAGCGCGTCGAGCGCGTCCGCTTCGTCCCCGTGCCGCAGTTGCCGGAGTCGGTGCGCGGCGCCGGGGGCCACGGCTCGACCGGCGGCTCCGACGCCCTCGTGCCGAGCCTGCCCGACCCCATCCCGACCCACCCCTCCGAGGAGCGACCGTGAGCCTGTTCCGCCGCCGCAAGGTCGCCGACACCGCCGGCACCTCCGACCCCGTCGCCGCCGTCTCCGAGTCGGTCACCACCGCCGAGTCCGGCGCCGAACCGGCCACGGCCGCCTCCGGGGTCGTCGACGACCCGCAGGCGCGCGCGGCCGCCGAGGCCGACGCCCCGCCGCGCGCGGTGGCCGTGGAGGCGTTCGACCGCTCCGGCGGCCCGTTCGACGTCTCCGAGGTCTCCGAGGACGACGACCGGCTGTCGCTGGGCGGGCTGCGCCTGGTGGGCCGCCAGGGCATGGAGCTGCGCTTCGAGGTCGAGGAGGCCACCGGCCGGGTCATCGCGGTGACGATCGGCCTGAACGGTTCCAGCGTGCAGCTGCAGGCGTTCGCCGCGCCGCGCTCCAGCGGGGTCTGGGACGAGATCCGCACCGAGATCGGCGAGGCCGTCGTGGCCCAGGGCGGTGCCTGCGAGGAGCAGGACGGGCCGCTGGGCCGGGAGCTGCTGTGCCGGCTGCCCGTGCGCACCGAGGACGGCCGCACCGCCCACCAGCCCACCCGCTTCGCCGGGATCGACGGCCCCCGCTGGTTCCTGCGGGCGGTGTTCACCGGCCCGGCCGCGCACGACGCGGCGGCGGCGCAGGAGCTGGAGTCGGTGGTGCGCGAGACCGTCGTGGTGCGCGGGCAGGAGGCGATGGCCCCGCGCGAGCTGATCCCGCTGGAGCTGCCGCAGCAGCCCGAGCAGGCCGCGCCGCAGCCCGAGCAGGCCGCGGCCGCCGACGACCTCAAGCCGTTCGAGCGGGGACCCGAGATCACCGAGGTGCGCTGACCGGGGCGGGACCCCGGGAACAACGACGGTCCGGGTGACGTTGCACCCTCGTCCGCTCCTGGAGGGCCTACTGTGGGTGCCGTGTCGAAGTCCTCAGTGCTGAGCACGCCGCTGTGGAGGCGTGCGCTCGCGCGTTTCACCGCCTCCGAGTCCGACCTGGCCGCCGAGGAGGCGCAGGAGGACGCCGTGCGCAACGGCGGGACTCCCTGCGACCAGATCCGCGACCGCACCAAGGCGTGCGTGTGTGGGACGCTGCGGTCGGTGACCCTGCGGCCGCGGGGCGGGGTGCCCGCCCTGGAGGCCGAGCTGTTCGACGGGTCGGGGTCCATCCACCTCGTGTGGCTGGGCCGCCGCCGGATCGCCGGGGTGGAGCCGGGCCGCCGGGTCAAGGCCCGGGGGCGTGTGGCGTGCGACGACGGTCAGCGGGTCATCTTCAACCCCGTGTACGAGCTCGTGTGCGCCGAGAAGGCGTAGGGGCCGCGTGAGCGCACCCCAGACCGTCGAGGAGCTCGTCCGTCAGCGGTTGTCGGCGGCCCTCGGCGGCTGGCGGGGGATGGTCGACTCGGCCGTCGCCCCGCTGGCGTTCCTCGTCGGCTGGCTGACGACCCGGGACCTGCTCGTCTCGGTCGGCGCCTCGATCGCGGTGATGCTCGTGGCGCTGGTCGTCCGCATCGCCCGGCGCGAGACCCTGCAGTTCGCGGTCGGGGGCATCCTCGTGACGGCCGTGGCCGCCTTCATCGCCTCCCGCACCGGCCGGGCGCAGGACGTCTTCCTGCCCGGCATCCTGCTGAACCTGGCGCTCTCGGTCGTGTTCGTCGTCTCGATGGTCACCCGCTGGCCCGTCGTGGGTTTCCTCGTGGGCGCGGTGACCGAGGAACCGACCGCGTGGCGCCGCGACCGGGGCATCGTGTCCCTGTGCCAGAAGCTGACCGGGCTGCTGCTGGCCGGGTACCTCGTGCGGGTGGCGGTGCAGCTGCCGCTGTACCTGGCGGGCAACACCACGGCGCTGGCCGTGACCAAGCTCGCGCTCGGCTGGCCGTTGCTGCTGCTGGGCATCGTGGTCGCCGGGGTGATGCTGCTCAAGGGGCGCACCCCCCTGCAGGCCCCCCACGCGGCGGCCGTCGAGGACTGAACGGCCCGCCGCCGGAGCCCTGTTAGGTTCCTGCGGTGTCGAAGAAGAAGGCCCTCACCCCGAAGTCGAAGTGCTGCGAGTCGAAGGACAAGTGCAAGCGCTGCCCCCTGCGGATGCTCAAGGAGGGGACGCTGCCTGAGGGCTACACCGTGAAGCGCCGCCGGCTCGTCAAGGTCGAGTCGTAGGGCGAGCCGAGGGTCCCTTCGTCGCCAGGACGTCGTTGACGACGTGCCCCAGCGCCAGGCCCCGGCGCTCGAACCGCGTCACCGGCCGCCACGACGGCCGGGAGCGGTCGGGGTCCAGGGTGAACCGCGCGGAGGCGCCGATCACCTCGACCATCTGCTCGGCGTACGGTTCCCAGTCGGTGGCGCAGTGCAGCGTCCCGCCCGGCACGAGGCGGTCGGCGACCAGTTCGACGAACTCCGGGCCGATCAGCCGGCGCTTGTGGTGGCGGGCCTTGGGCCACGGGTCGGGGAAGTAGACCCGCACCCCGGCCAGGCTGCGTGGCGCGATCCGCTCGGTCAGCAGCGTGCGGCCGTCGCCCTCGAGCAGCCGGACGTTCGTCAGCCCGTGCTCCACGACCCCCTGCAGCAGCGCCCCGATGCCCGGGGTGTGGACCTCGGCGGCCAGGACGTTGACGTCCGGGGTGGCCCGGGCCATGGCGAGGGTGGCGTCGCCCATCCCGGACCCGATCTCCAGGACCACCGGGTTCGCGTTCCCGAACAGCGCGGCGAGGTCCAGCACGCCCGTGCCCGCCGGGACCTCGTACCGCCCCAGGTGCTCGGCGAGCGCCTCCTGGCGGACGATCCCCATCCGGCCGCGGCGGAGCTTGTAGGACTGGACGGGGGCGTCGGGGAAGGGGGCGGAGGTCACCGCACCATCATCGGGCACTCCCGGCCCGCGGACGCACGACCGGCCGGGGCGGCGGGACCACCGGGCCCGCGTCCACGGCGTACCGTCGCCGGCACCCGTCCCGGAGGACCCGCCGTGCTCACGAACGACCTCGACCCGCCCGCCGCCGACCGCACGCACGCGGTGCGCACCTCGGACGGCCTGACCCTGGCCGTCCACGAGTGGAGCGGACCGGCCGCCGCCGGTGACCGCCCCGTGCTGCTGCACCACGGGTTCGGCGCCAGCGCCCACCTGGAGTGGCCCCGGTCCGGGTTGCCGCAGGCGCTGCTGGCCGCCGGGCGACGGGTCCTGGCGGTCGACGCGCGCGGTCACGGCCGGTCGCAGGCCCCGCACGACCCGGCCCGGTACGGCGAGGCGCGGATGGCCCGGGACGTGGTCGAGGTGCTCGACGCGCTCGGGGTGCCCGACGCCGACCTCGTGGGGTACTCGATGGGGGCCGTGGTCGCCTCCCTCGTCGCCGCGACCGGACCGGCCCGCGTGCACCGGCTGGTCCTCGGCGGCGTCGGAGCCGGCCTGGTCGAGCTCGGCGGGGTGGACACGCGCGTCCTGCCCGCCTCCCGGCTCGCCGTCGCGCTGCGCACCGGGGACCCCGGGGCGCTCACCGACCCGGTGGTCCGCGGGTTCCGGGACTTCGCCGCCTCCACCGGCAACGACCTGCTGGCGCTGGCGGCGCAGGCCGACGCGGTGCACGACCGCCCGATCGCCCTCGACGCCGTGCAGGCGCCCACGCTGGTGGTGGCCGGGGACGAGGACCTGCTGGCGGCGCGGCCGGAGGTGCTGGCGGCGGCCGTCCCCGGGGCGCGGCTGACCCTGGTCCGCGGCGACCACGGCACCGCCCTGCGCGACCCGCGGTTCGCGGCCGGGATCAGCGGGTTCCTCAGCCGCTGACGGTCCGCGCGACCGGCGCCCCGACGTACCGGGCCAGGTGCTGGGCCGTCAGCGTCGACCCCGCGGCGACGAGGTCGGCCGGGGTCCCCTCGAAGACGACGCGGCCCCCGTCGTGGCCGGCGCCCGGGCCCAGGTCGACGATCCAGTCGGCGTGCGCCATGACCGCCTGGTGGTGCTCGATGACGACGACGGACTTGCCGGAGTCGACGAGCCGGTCGAGCAGGCCGAGCAGCTGCCGGACGTCGGCCAGGTGCAGGCCCGTGGTGGGTTCGTCCAGGACGAGGACACCGCCGGCCTCGCCCATGTGCGTGGCGAGCTTGAGCCGTTGCCGTTCACCGCCGGACAGGGTCGTCAGCGGCTGGCCCAGGGTCAGGTAGCCCAGGCCCACGTCGGCCAGGCGCGCCAGGACGGTGTGCGCCGCCGGGGTCCGCGCTTCCCCGGCGCCGAAGAACGCCTCCGCCTCGGCCACCGGCATGGCCAGCACCTCGGCGATGTTCCGACCCCCCAGCCGGTGCTCCAGGACGGCGGCCTGGAACCGGCGTCCCTCGCACTCCTCGCAGGTGGTCGCCACCCCGGCCATGATCGCCAGGTCGGTGTAGACGACGCCGGCGCCGTTGCAGGTGGGGCAGGCCCCCTCGGAGTTCGCGCTGAACAGGGCGGGTTTGACGCCGTTGGCCTTCGCGAAGGCCTTGCGGACCGGTTCGAGCAGACCCGTGTACGTCGCGGGGTTGCTGCGCCGCGACCCGCGGATCGGGCTCTGGTCGACGGTCACGACGCCCTCGCGGGGGGACACCGCGCCGTGGATCAGCGAGCTCTTGCCCGACCCGGCGACCCCGGTGACGACCAGCAGCACCCCCAGCGGCAGGTCCACGTCGACGTCGCGCAGGTTGTGCGTGCGGGCGCCGCGGACCGGCAGGGTGCCGGTCGCCGCCCGCACCCGCGGTTTGAGGGCGGCACGGTCGTCGAAGTGCCGGCCGGTGACGGTGCCGCTGGCCCGCAGACCCGCCACCGTCCCCTCGTAGCAGACCGTCCCCCCGGCCGGCCCGGCCCCGGGCCCGAGGTCGACGACGTGGTCGGCGATGACGATGGCCTCGGGTTTGTGCTCCACCACCAGGACGGTGTTCCCCTTGTCCCGCAGGCGCAGCAGCAGGTCGTTCATGCGCTGGACGTCGTGCGGGTGCAGCCCGGTCGTGGGTTCGTCGAAGACGTACGTGGTGTCGGTGAGCGAGGACCCCAGGTGGCGGACCGTCTTGACCCGCTGCGCCTCCCCACCGGACAGCGTGCCCGAGGCGCGCTCCAGGGACAGGTACCCCAGGCCGATCTCGACGAACGCGTCCAGCAGGCCGCGCAGGTTCGCCAGCAGCGGCGCCACCGACGGCTCGTCCAGCCCCGCGACCCACGCGGCGAGGTCGGAGACCTGCAGGCGGCACGCGTCGGCGATGCTCACCCCGCCGATGCGGCAGTTCCGGGCGCCCTCGGCCAGCCGGGTCCCGTCGCAGTCCGGGCAGGTCGTGAACGTCGCGACGCGCTCGACGAAGGCCCGCACGTGCGGCTGCAGGGAGTCGACGTCCTTGGACAGCATCGACCGGCGGATCTTCGGGATCAGGCCCTCGTAGGTGACGTTGATGCCGTCGACCTCGATGCGCACCGGCTCGGCGTGCAGGAAGGCCCGCAGCTGCTCGGGCGTGAACTCCCCGACGGGCCGGTCGCAGGGGAAGAACCCGCAGCTGCGGTAGATGCGGCCGTACCAGCCGTCCATGGAGTACCCGGGCACCTTGATCGCGCCCTCGTCGATGCTCTTGGCCGCGTCGAACAGCTCCGTCAGGTCCAGGTCGTCGACCTGCCCGCGGCCCTCACAGCGCGGGCACATCCCCCCGGTCCGCGACCAGTCCGCGAGGACCTTCTTCTGCCCCGTCCCCTTGGCGACCGTCATGGCGCCCTTGGCGGTGACGGAGGCGACGTTGAAGGAGAACGCCTGCGGGCCGCCGATGCGCGGTTCCCCGAGCCGGCTGAACAGGATGCGCAGCATCGCGTGCGCGTCGGTGGCCGTCCCGACGGTCGAGCGGGCGTCACCGCCCATGCGCTGCTGGTCGACGATGATCGCCGTCGTCAGCCCGTCGAGGACGTCGACGTCGGGCCGGGCCAGGGACGGCATGAACCCCTGCACGAACGTCGAGTACGTCTCGTTGATCATCCGCTGGGACTCCGCGGCGATCGTGGCGAACACCAGCGAGCTCTTGCCCGACCCCGACACCCCGGTGAAGACCGTGAGCCGGCGCTTGGGCAGCTCGACGCTCACGTCCTTGAGGTTGTTCTCCCGCGCACCGTGCACGCGGATGCGGTCGTGGCTGTCGGCCACGTGCACCTCGGAGCGTGTACCTGGCCGGGCGGCGGCGCGCTGCGGGTCCATGACCCGATCCTGCCAGCGCGCCCGCCCGCCGTCAGGGGGCCGCGAGGATCGTCCGCAGGTCCGCCTCGGCGCCGGGCACGGACAGGAACAGCAGGTGGTCGCCGGGTTCCAGGACGTCGTCGGCGGTGGGCGGCAGCGGCCGCTCACCGCGCACGATCGCCACCAGCACGGTGTCCTGCGGCAGCTCGACCTCCCCGACGGTGCGCCCGAGCACGGGGCTGCCGTCCTCCAGGGTGTACTCGGACATGGACGTCCGGCCCTGCTGGAAGGTGAACAGCCGCACCAGCTCGCCGACGCTGACGGCCTCCTCGACCAGGGCGGTCATCAGGCGCGGGGTCGACACCGCGACGTCCACGCCCCAGGCCTCGTCGAACAGCCACTCGTTCTTCGGGTTGTTCACCCGGGCCACCGTGCGCGGGACGCCGTACTCGGTCTTGGCGAGCAGGGACACGACGAGGTTGGCCTTGTCGTCCCCGGTGGCGGCCACGACGACGTCGCAGTCGGCCAGCTCGGCCTCGTCCAGGCTGGCGATCTCGCACGCGTCGGCGAGCAGCCACTGCGCGTCGGGGACGCTGGTGATCTTCATGGCGGCCGGGCTGCGGTCGATGAGCAGCACGCGGTGCCCGTTGCCGAGCAGTTCCCGGGCGATGGAGCGCCCGACGATCCCGGCGCCGGCGATGACGACGCGCATCAGGCTCCCTCCTCCGGTGCGGCGGCCAGCACGGCCGAGGCCGCGCCCACCCGGCCGTCGGCGACGACCACGTGCAGGGCGTCGTCCTGCTGGTAGGCCATCCCGCGGGCGGGCACGACGCCCTGTCCCAGGCGCGTCAGGTACGCCACGCGCACCCCCGCCGCGGCCTCCAGCGCCGACAGCGGGCGTCCCACCCAGCCCTCGTGCACGGGCACCTCGACGAGCACGACCCGCCCGGAGGGGTCGCGGAACTCGCTCAGCGCCCCCTGCGGGACGAGGCGGCGCAGGACCTGGTCGGAGGTCCAGCGGACCGTCGCGATGGTGGGGATGCCCAGGCGCTCGTACACCTCCGCGCGGCCCGGGTCGTAGATGCGGGCCACGACGTTCTCGACGTCGAACTTCTCCCGCGCCACCCGCGCGGCCAGGATGTTGGAGTTGTCGCCGGAGGACACCGCGGCGAACGCACCCGCTTCGTGGATGCCCGCCTCGACGAGGGTGTCGTGGTCGAACCCGACCCCGGTCACGCGGCGGCCGGCGAAGCCGGGGCCCAGGCGGCGGAAGGCGTCGGCGTTCTGGTCCACGACCGCCACGCTGTGCCCGCGCTGCTCGACGGTGAGCGCCAAGCTCGAACCGACCCGGCCGCAGCCCATGATCACGAAGTGCACGTCCTGAACGCTACCCGGTGCCCCTGTGAGCGGCACCGGGGCACGGCGGACCCGCCCGGCAGCAGCACCCCGCCGGTGCACCTACCATCGGCAGACGTGCCCTCTGTGACCGATGCGGTCAAACGTGTCCTCGTCGGACGACCCTTCCGCAGCGAGAAGCTGTCCGAGACCCTGCTGCCCAAGCGCATCGCGCTGCCGGTCTTCGCCTCCGACGCCCTCAGCTCGGTCGCCTACGCCCCCGACGAGATCCTCCTGACCCTGTCCATCGCGGGGATCGCGGCGTACACGCTCTCGCCGTGGATCGCCCTGGCCGTCGTCGTCGTCATGTTCACCGTCGTGGCCTCCTACCGGCAGAACGTCCACGCCTACCCCTCCGGGGGCGGGGACTACGAGGTCGCGACCGTCAACCTGGGCCCCAACGCGGGCCTGACCGTCGGCAGCGCGCTGCTCGTCGACTACGTGCTGACCGTCGCGGTGTCGGTCTCCTCGGGGGCGCACTACGCCGCCACGGCCATCCCCGTCCTGCGCGGGCACGAGGCCGTGCTGGGCGTGGGCGTGGTCCTGCTGCTGATGGCGGCCAACCTGCGGGGGCTGCGCGAGAGCGGGGCCGCGTTCGCGATCCCCGTCTACGTGTTCATGCTCTCGGTCTTCGGGATGGCGGCGTGGGGCTTCGTCCGGCTGCTGGCCGGTGACCTGCCCCGGGCGGCGAGCGCGCAGTACGAGCTGACCGCCGAGCACGACATCTCCGGCGGGCTGACCACCGTGGCCGGGGTCTTCCTCCTGCTGAGGGCGTTCTCCTCCGGGGCGGCTGCGCTGACCGGGGTGGAGGCCATCAGCAACGGCGTCCCGGCCTTCCGCAAGCCCAAGAGCCGCAACGCGGCGACCACGCTGCTGCTGCTGGGCACCCTGAGCGTGACGATGCTGGTCAGCATCATCGCGCTGGCCAACGCGACCCACGTCCGGTTCGCGGAGGACCCCGCGACCCAGCTGCTGCGCGACGGGGTCCCGGTCGGCGACTCCTACGTGCAGGGCCCCGTCATCGGCCAGCTCGCCGCGACGATCTTCGACCACTTCCCGGTCGCCTTCTACGTGGTGACCGCCGCGACCGGCGTCATCCTCGTGCTCGCCGCGAACACGGCGTTCAACGGGTTCCCGGTGCTGGCCTCGATCCTGGCCCGCGACGGGTTCCTGCCCAAGCAGCTGCACACCCGCGGCGACCGGCTCGCCTTCTCCAACGGCATCATCGCCCTGGCGCTGGTCGCGATCGCGTTCATCGTGGCCTTCGACGCCGAGGTCACCCGGCTGATCCAGCTCTACGTCATCGGGGTCTTCGTCTCCTTCACGATGAGCCAGACGGGCATGATCCGGCACTGGAACCGCAACCTGCGGACGGTGCAGGACCCGGCCCGGCGCGCGCAGATGCGCCGCTCGCGCGTCATCAACTGCATCGGCCTGGCCCTGACCGGCCTCGTCCTGGTCATCGTGCTGCTGACGAAGTTCACCCAGGGCGCCTGGATCGCGATCCTGGCGATGCTGTTCGTCTTCGTGAACATGAAGCTCATCCGCCGCCACTACGCGAACGTGGCCCGCGAGATCGAGATCCCGGCCGAGCGGCAGGCCAAGGCGCTGCCGACGGGGGTGCGGGGGATCGTCCTCGTCTCCAAGATCCACAAGCCGACGATCCGGGCGCTGGCCTACGCGCGGGCGGCCCGGCTCACCGACCTGCAGGCCGTGACGGTCGCGGTCGACCCCGAGGAGGCCGCGGCGCTGCAGCGGCGCTGGGAGGAGATGGACCTGCCGGTGCCGCTGACGGTCCTGGACTCCCCGTACCGGGACGTGACCAAGCCCGTCCTGGAGTTCGTGCGGTCCATGCGGCAGCGGCACCCGCGCGACCTGGTCACCGTGTACGTGCCCGAGTACGTCGTGGGGCACTGGTGGGAGACGTTCCTGCACAACCAGTCCGCGCTGCGGCTGCGGGCGCGGTTGCGCTACCAGCCCGGCGTCATGGTCGCCAGCGTGCCCTGGCAGCTCAGCAGTTCCGCCGGGCTGGAGGACCGCGTCGAGCGCGCGGCCCCCGGCACCGTCCGCCGGGGCCAGCCCGGCCCGGTCCGCACCGACCACCAGGAGAACCCGTGACCAGCCCCACCCGCCGTCGTCGCACCCGCCAGGCCGCACCGGCCGGGCCGGACGCCCGCGGCACCGAGATCGAGGTCGAGGTCGGCCCGGTCGCCCACGGCGGCCACTGCGTGGCCCGGCACGAGGGCCGGGTCGTCTTCGTCCGGCACGCCCTGCCCGGCGAGCGGGTCGTGGCCCGGGTCACCGAGGGCGCCGAGGGGGCGCGGTTCTGGCGCGCCGACGCCGTGCGGGTCCTGACCGCCGACGCCGACCGGGTCGAACCGCCGTGCCCGGTGGCGCGGCCGGGGCTGTGCGGGGGGTGCGACTTCCAGCACGTCGCGCCGGCCCGCCAGCGCGGGCTCAAGGCGGCCGTGGTCGCCGAGCAGTTCCGGCGGCTGGCCGGCACCGAGCTCGAGGTCACGGTCGAGGAGGTGCCCGGGGCCGGGAGCGACGGCCTGCGCTGGCGCACCCGCACCCAGTTCGCCGTCGACGCCGAGGGGCGCACGGGGCTGCGCGGGCACCGGTCCCACCAGGTGGTCGCGGTGCAGGACTGCCCGATCAGCACGACCGGCGTGGTGGGCTCGGGGGTGCTGGCGTCCCGGTTCGGCAACGTGGAGACCGTGGAGGTCGCCACCGGCTCCGACGGGGCCGCGCCGCTGGTCGTGGTGACGCCCGAGCCGGGCACGCACGCGCACCTGCCGAAGCTGCCGGACGCCTCCGTCGCGGTCCGCACCGCCGAGGGGCTGCACCGGGTCTCCGGGCGGACCTGGGTGGGCGAGCGGGTCACCGTGCGCGGGCGCGAGCACACCTTCCGGGTCGGCGGCGCGGGCTTCTGGCAGGTGCACCCCGGTGCTCCCGCGGTCCTGGGCGAGGCCGTGCTGGCGGCGCTGGAGCCGCGGCCGGGCGAGCACGCCGTCGACCTGTACTCCGGGGTGGGGCTGTTCACCGCGCTGCTGGCCGACGCGGTCGGCGCCGAGGGCTCGGTGCTGGCCGTGGAGGGCGACGAGCGCGCGGTGCGGGACGCCCGCAAGTCGCTGCACGAGCTGGCCCAGGTGGAGCTGTGGGCGGGCGCGGTCGAGGAGGCGCTGCAGGACGGGGAGCTGACCGCCCGCCGCACCGACCTGGTGGTCCTGGACCCGCCGCGGTCCGGGGCCGGGCGCGCGGTCGTGGAGGCGATCGCGGCGCTGGCCCCGCGCGCGGTGGCCTACGTGGCGTGCGACCCGGCGGCGCTGGCCCGGGACACGGCCTCCTTCGCCGAGCGCGGGTACGTCCTGGACGGGCTGCGCGCCTTCGACCTGTTCCCGATGACGCACCACGTGGAGTGCGTGGCGCGCTTCGTGCGCGCCTAGACCGGCGCGTCCCGGCGGTCCTCGGCGGCGTCCAGGCCGCCGAGGGCGTCGAGCACGTCGCGCAGGACGTCGGTGGGGGAGGCGTCGGTGGTGGTCAGGTCGACGACCCGCCGCCCGTCCCAGGGGCGCAGCGGCTCGCGGGTGGAGTGGCGGGGGACGTAGCGCCGGGGACGGCGCTGCAGCGGGGGCACGGCGGGTCCCCGGTCAGCCGAGGCGGCCGACGCTGGACAGCCACAGCGCCAGGACGGCGGTGAGGACGAGCGCGGCCACGGCGCCGGCCTTGGCGACCAGCACCGTGCCGGGCAGGTCCAGGCGGGACCACACCGAGCGCGCCAGCTCCAGCAGCCGGGTGCGCAGGTCGACGGCGGGGACGTCGGGGACGGACCGCAGACCGGCCAGGACCGAGGTGAGGACCTCGGCGGCGCCGGCGTCGTCCAGCTCCACGGCGCGCGGGACGCGGCGGGCGGGCAGCCCGCGGCCGGGGGCGCGGTGCTGGGCCCGGCGCGTGCCGGCGGGTGCGGCCGGTGCCGGGGTGGGGCGGGCGATCGAGGGGTGCACGGGCTGCTCCAGTCCGTCGGGGGGCGGTGCTCCCACTGTGCTGACTGAGCGTCACCTGGTTCAAGCTGCCCGTAGTGCGTCCGAGTGCACCCGATCAGGTGGTCCGTCGCTGTGCGGCACGACCGGGGGATCGCCCCGGTTCCCGCCCACGACGGGCCCGCCGTGGTATCTTGACGTCGAGATAAATGAGCGTGAGGGTCCCCTCGACCCCGCGAGCGCTCCGGGCGCCACCGGTGGGACGATCGGTGGCGGCACGAGACGACACGGCAACGACGACGGAAGACGAGTGAGGAGCTCCCGGTGAGCAGCCACAACAGCTTCGAAGCCAAGGCTACCCTAACAGTAGCGGGGACGGATTACACGATCTTCCGTCTCGACAAGGTCGAGGGCTCGGCCAAGCTGCCGTTCAGCCTCAAGGTCCTCCTGGAGAACCTGCTGCGCACCGAGGACGGCGCCAACATCACGGCCGACCACATCCGCGCCCTCGGCGGGTGGGACCCCACCGCCGAACCGGACACCGAGATCCAGTTCACCCCCGCCCGCGTCCTCATGCAGGACTTCACCGGCGTCCCCTGCATCGTCGACCTCGCCACCATGCGCGAGGCCATCGGGGCCCTCGGCGGCGACCCGACCCGGGTGAACCCCCTCTCGCCGGCCGAGATGGTCATCGACCACTCCGTCATCGCCGACGTCTTCGGCCGCCCCGACGCGTTCGAGCAGAACGTCGACCTGGAGTACGGCCGCAACCGCGAGCGCTACCAGTTCCTGCGCTGGGGCCAGACGGCGTTCGACGACTTCAAGGTCGTCCCGCCGGGCACCGGCATCGTCCACCAGGTCAACATCGAGCACCTGGCCCGCGTCGTGTTCCCCCGCCAGGTCGGCTCCGAGCTGCAGGCCTACCCCGACACCCTCGTCGGCACCGACTCGCACACCACGATGGTCAACGGCCTGGGCGTCCTGGGCTGGGGCGTCGGCGGCATCGAGGCCGAGGCGGCCATGCTCGGCCAGCCCGTCTCGATGCTCATCCCGCGCGTCGTCGGCTTCAAGCTCAGCGGGTCCATCCCCGCCGGCGCGACCGCCACCGACGTCGTGCTGACCATCACCGAGATGCTGCGCAAGCACGGCGTCGTCGGCAAGTTCGTCGAGTTCTACGGCCAGGGCGTGGCCTCGGTGCCGCTGGCCAACCGCGCCACCATCGGCAACATGAGCCCGGAGTTCGGCTCCACCGCCGCGATCTTCCCCATCGACGACGTCACGCTCGACTACCTGCGCCTGACCGGCCGCAGCGACGACCAGGTCGCGCTCGTGGAGGCCTACTCCAAGGAGCAGGGCCTGTGGCACGACCCGAGCGTCGAACCGGTCTTCTCCGAGTACCTCGAGCTGGACCTGTCGACCGTCGTCCCCAGCATCGCCGGCCCCAAGCGCCCGCAGGACCGCATCGTGCTGACCGAGGCCAAGGAGGCGTTCCGCGCCGCCCTGGGCGACTACGTCACCGACGAGGTCACCGACGAGGTCACCGACGGGGTCACCGCGGGGAACGTCGCCTCCAGCGCGCACAGCGACGCGATCGACGCCGTCACCGGGTCCTCCCAGGACGAGGCCAGCGCCGAGAGCTTCCCGGCCTCCGACGCCCCCTCGGCCTCCAGCACCGACGAGCGCGACGAGCCCGCCGCCCCCGGCCACGCCACCGGCCGGCCCTCGAAGAAGGTCGCCGTCACGATGGCCGACGGCACGCGGACCGAGATCGACCACGGCGCCGTCGCGATCGCCTCGATCACCAGCTGCACCAACACCTCCAACCCCTCGGTCATGGTCGCCGCGGCGCTGCTGGCCAAGAACGCCGTCGAGAGGGGCCTGACCCGCAAGCCGTGGGTCAAGACCTCCCTGGCCCCCGGCTCCAAGGTCGTCACCGACTACTACGACAAGGCCGGGCTCACCCCGTACCTGGAGAAGCTCGGTTTCCACCTCGTCGGCTACGGCTGCGTCACCTGCATCGGGAACTCCGGGCCGCTGCCGGAGGAGATCTCCGCCGCGATCCAGGAGAACGACCTCGCGGTGACCGCGGTCCTGTCCGGCAACCGGAACTTCGAGGGCCGGATCAACCCCGACATCAAGATGAACTACCTGGCCTCCCCGCCGCTGGTCATCGCCTACGCCCTGGCCGGGACGATGGACTGGGACGTCGAGAACGACCCCATCGGCCAGGACGAGTCCGGCCAGGACGTCTACCTGAAGGACATCTGGCCCGACGCCGCCGAGGTCGAGCGGGTCATCGGCGAGGCCATCAGCAAGGACATGTTCGTCAAGGACTACGCCGACGTCTTCGCCGGCGACGAGCGCTGGCAGGGCCTGAACACCCCTGAGGGCGACACCTTCGAGTGGGACGCCGAGTCCACCTACGTGCGCAAGCCCCCGTACTTCGAGGGCATGCAGGCCGAGCCGGCCCCGGTCACCGACATCTCCGGCGCGCGCGTCCTGGCGCTGCTCGGCGACTCCGTCACGACCGACCACATCTCCCCGGCCGGTTCCATCAAGCCCGACTCCCCGGCGGGGGTGTACCTGTCCGAGCACGGCGTCGAGCGCAAGGACTTCAACTCCTACGGGTCCCGCCGCGGGAACCACGAGGTGATGATCCGCGGGACGTTCGCGAACATCCGGCTGAAGAACCAGCTGCTGGACGGCGTCTCCGGCGGGTTCACCCGCGACTTCACCAACGGCGGCGAGCAGACGTCGATCTACGACGCCGCGCAGAACTACGCTGCGCAGGGCGTCCCGCTGGTCGTCCTGGGCGGCAAGGAGTACGGCTCGGGGTCCTCCCGCGACTGGGCGGCCAAGGGCACCAAGCTCCTCGGCGTCCGGGCCGTCATCACCGAGAGCTTCGAGCGCATCCACCGCTCGAACCTCATCGGCATGGGCGTCATCCCGCTGCAGTTCCCGGCGGGGGAGTCGGCCGCGTCGCTGGGCCTGGACGGCACCGAGACGTTCGACGTCTCCGGCATCACCGAGCTCAACGAGGGCCGCACCCCCAGGACCGTGAAGGTCACGGCGACGAAGACCGACGGCGGTGTCGTCGAGTTCGACGCGGTCGTGCGCATCGACACCCCCGGCGAGGCGGACTACTACCGCAACGGCGGGATCCTGCAGTACGTGCTGCGGTCGCTGACCGGCGCGTGACGGTCCGCTGAGCGGCGTCCGGCGCCGCGGGTCGTCCCGACGGGCGTGCACCACCACCGCGGTGGGCGCCCGCCCCGCGGTCCCGCTGGCCACCG
>NZ_JBJLSK010000025.1:0-58824 GCF_050871965.1 Kineococcus lubricus | reverse complement strand
CGCGCCGCGGACACCGCCGCCCGCTCCGCCGCCGCCCCGCACGCCCACCAGGACCCCCCCCCCCCCGCCCACACTCCCCCCCCCCCCGCCCCCCCCCCCCCACCCCACCCCCCCCCCCCCCCCCCCCCCCCCCCCCGGGGGGGGGGGGGGGGAGGGGTGGCGAGGGGGAGGGGTCAGGCGGTCCGGCGCACCACCATGAGGGTCAGGTCGTCGGTCGGGCCGCCCGCGACGTGCTCGGTGACGGTGCGCAGCACCGTGTCGGCGAGCACCTGCGGGTCGCGCGACCCGCCGAGGGCGGCCAGCAACCCCTCCTCGCCGAGCGCCTCGCGCCCCGGCTCGCCCGCCTCGGTGACGCCGTCGGTGTACAGCAGGAGGCAGTCCCCGGGCCCGAACGGCACCTCGGTGTCGAACACGTCGACCGCCCCGAACGGGCCCAGCAGGGTCCCCGGGTGCCCCACCAGGCGCGCCGGGCCGTCCGCCGGCAGCAGCACCAGCTGCGGGTGCCCGGCCAGGGACACCGTCGCGAACGGCTCCAGCGGGTCCAGCCCCACCACCGCCACCGTCGCGAACCGCTCGTCGAGCGCGTCGTGGACGGCCTCGGCCACCAGGTTCAGCAGCTGCGCCGGGCGGTGCGTCCCGCCCCCCGCCCCGCGGACCGCCCACCGCAGCGCCGCCGTCGTCGCCGCCGCGCGCGGGCCCTTGCCGGACACGTCCCCGATCACGGCGAACGACCGGCCGTCCGAGCGCGTCCACAGGTCGTAGAAGTCGCCGCTGACCTCACCGCGGGTCCCGTCCGCGCGCGTCCCGGGCTGGTAGCGGACCGCCACGTCCAAGCCCGGGACCCGGGGCAGGTGGTGCGGCACGAGCTGGCGCTGCAACTGGTCGCTCAGCTCGGCGGCCTCCCGGTGCGCCACGTCGCGGGCCTGCTCGGCCCGGGCCCGCGCCGTCACGTCGCGCTGGACGGCGACGTAGAAGCGGACCGAGCCGTCGGGTTCGGTCAGCGGGGACAGGGACAGCTCGTTGACGAAGACCGACCCGTCGCGGCGGCGGTTGGGGATGACGACGGTGCCGTCGCGGCCCTCCTCGACGAGCCGGCGGATCCGGGCGGCCGGGGTGCGGGCGTCGATCCCCAGCTCGTCCAGGCCGTCCTGCAGGAACCGGCAGTTGCGGCCCACGACCTCCCCGGCCGGGTACCCGGTCTCGCGCTCGAACGCCTCGTTGACCCACACGACGGGCTGGTCGGGCTGGGACAGGTCCGACACGCAGACCGCCTGCTGCACGGCCTGGAGCGCCCGCAGCAGGACCCGGTCGAGCGGAACCCCCTGGTGCAGCACCGGGAGTCCCCGCCCCGCCGAACCGTCCATCCCGCCAGTATCCCGCAGGGCCCGCGCACCCTCCGGCGCGACCACCCCGGACGGCGGTCTGGCAGGCTCGGCCCGTGCGCCTGCTCGTGATCACCGACGGGGTCCCGCCCGAGCACCGCGGCGGGGTCGCCAGTTCCGTCCTCGTCGAGGTCGACGAACTCGCCCGCCGCGGGCACCACGTCACCGTCCTGACCCGCCGCCACGACCGCGACGCCCCGCTCACCGAGGACCGCGGGCACTACCGGCTGTTGCGCCACCCCGCCCCCGCCCGCGGGACCCGCGGCTACTACGCCCACCCCGCCACCACCCTGCTCCGCGTCCCCGGCTGGCTGCGCTCCCTCGACGCCCGCGAGGGTTTCGACGCGATCTACGCGCACTCCACCTTCCACGCCGCCGCCGCCGTCCGCGCCGGGCTCGGGGACCGCACCGTCCTGCGCTTCCACGCCCCCTCGTCCCTGGAGGTGAAGCTCGACGCCGCCGGCGGGAAGTACCCGCTGGCCCGCGCCGCCGGGACCGTCGTCGCCGACCTCACCCGGCGCGCCGAGCTCACCGCCGTCAACGGCACCGCCCGGACCCTGGCCACCAGCTGGTACGTCCGGCGGCTGCTGCAGCAGGTGCACCCCGGGGCCCGGGCGCGCGTCGACGTCGTCCCGCTCGCCGTGGACCTCGACCGGTTCTCGCCCGGACCGGGGGACCGGACGCGGTGGGGAGCCGGTGGTGACCCCGTGCTCGTCACCGTGCGCCGGCTCGTGCGGCGCATGGGGCTGGAGAACCTCCTCGAGGCGTTCCCCGCGGTCCTGGCCGAACACCCCCGCGCCCGGCTCGTCGTCGCCGGTTCGGGGTACCTCGGGCCCGAACTGCGCGCCCGCGCCGAACGGCTCGCCCTGCCCGTGGAGTTCCCCGGTTTCGTCGCCGAGGAGGACCTGCCGCACCTGTACCGCGCCGCCGACCTGTTCGTCCTGCCGACCCTGGAGATGGAGGGTTTCGGCATCGTCACCGTGGAGGCGTTCGCCAGCGGGCTGCCCGTCGTCGCGACCCCCGTCGGCGCGAACCCCGAGGTGGCCGGCGCGCTGGACCCGCGCACGATCGCGGCGTCCACCGCACCCGCCGACCTCGCCGCCGCGATCTCCCGCGGTCTGGGACTGCGGGCCGGCCTCGCCGCCCGGGCCCGCCCGCACGTCGAGCGGAACTACTCACCGGCCGCCGTGGTGGCCCGCGTCGAGGAGGCGCTCGCGGAGGTCGCGGGCCGCTGAGGTGATCCCCGGGGGCGGCGGCGGTCGGCGCGCCGGTCGATCGACCCGGTCACCTGGACGGTCACCTCGGCGGTCGCCGGCGGTTCACGAGCGGTGGAGGTCGGAGAGGTCGAGGGTGAAGCGGTAGCGGACGTCGCCGTGCGCCAGTCGCCGCAGGGCGGTGCCGACCTGCGCCGAGGGAACCACCTCCACGTCGGCGGTGATGCCGTGGCGGCCGGCGAAGTCCAGCAGGTCCTGGGTGTAGCGGTGCCCGCCGCTGCCGGCCGAGGCCAGCGACTTGCGCCCGACGAGCAGGGCGGTGGTCTCGACGGTGACCGGGCCGAGGTGGCCCAGGGAGCACAGGGTGCCGTCCAGCGCCAGGACCTGCAGGTAGGGGCCCAGGTCGTGCGGCGCCGAGACGCAGTCCAGCACCAGGTCGCACGAGGCCCGGGCGGCCTCCATGGCCGCCGGGTCGGTGGAGACCACGGTGCGGTGGGCGCCGAGCCGGGTCGCGTCCGCGGCCTTGGCGGGCGAGGTGGTGAACGCGGTGACCTCCGCGCCCAGGGCGGCGGCGAGCTTGACGGCCAGGTGCCCCAGCCCGCCGAGGCCGACGACCCCCACGCGGGTGCCGGGGCCCGCGTCCCAGCGGCGCAACGGTTCCCACACGGTGATCCCGGCGCACAGCAGCGGCGCGACGCCGGCGGGGTCGAGGTGAGCGGGGCGGTGGTAGGCGAACCGTTCGCGCACCACGTACTCGTCGGAGTAGGCGCCCCGGGTCGGTGTTCCGTCGTGGCGGTCGCGGCCGCCGTACGTGAGGGTGGGGAACTCCCGGCAGTAGTTCTCCTGCTGTGCCCGGCACATGTCGCAGGTGCCGCAGGAGTCGACGATGTTGCCGACCGCGACGGCGTCACCGACCTTGAACCCGCGCACCGCGGGACCGACCTCGACGACGTCGCCGACGAACTCGTGACCGGGCACCAGCGGGAAGACGCCGTCGGGGTCGTTCAGGGCGTGCAGGTCGGTGTGGCAGACGCCGCAGTGGGTGACGCGCACCGCGACGTCGTCGGGCCGCAGGTCGCGGCGGGTGATCCGCGTGGGGCGCAGCGGCGTGTTCGGGGCGGTGGCCAGGTAGGCGGTCACGGTGCGCACGGGGTGTCTCCCGGGTTGTCGGTGGTGACGTCGGCGGGCGTCCCGGAGGTGGTCCGGGGGGCGGTGAAGTGGAGTTCGACCAGGGGGCTGCCGGCCACCCGGTCCTGCAGGCGGGTGGGTCCGGGCAGTCGGGCGGGGTCGTGCGGTCGGTCCAGGTCGGCGACGGACGAGGAGGAGATCCGCCGGCGTTCCTCCTCGTCGTCGACGCGGGTGGCCACGGCGGGCAGGTCGGCACGCACCCCGTGCCCGAGGTGCACGACCAGGTGCGGGTCGGCCGGCAGGTTGGCGTACCGGTCGCGCCGGCCGGGCAGGCCGCTGAGGAACCACCGCTCCTCGTGGCGGTGCAGCCGGGTCTCGATGCGCCGGGGCCGCCCGGTGCGGGCCCCGGTGGTGGTGGTGCGGACGGTGCGCTGCGCGGCGGTCGAGGACGGGCCGAGGTCCAGCGCGCGCTGCACGGCCGTGGACGTGGGATCGGGCACGAGGCTCCTGACGCATAGCTACCAACTGGTTGGTAGTGACGCTAGCCCGTCGTCGGCCGGTAGGCAACCGACCAGTCGGTCTCAGTAGCCTGGGCCGGTGCGAGACGCTGCAGCGACCCGGCGACGGCTGCTGGACGCCGCGACCGAGGAGTTCGCCGCCCACGGGATCGCCGGCGCGCGGGTGGACCGGATCGCGGCGGCGGCGCGGTCCAACAAGGCGCAGATGTACGGCTTCTTCGGCAGCAAGGACGGTCTGTTCGACGCCGTGCTGGCCGAGCACTTCGAACTCATCGTCAACGCCGCGCCGCTGGACGGCGCCGACCTGCCGGGGTACGCCACCGCTCTGTACGACGCCTACCTGCAGCACCCGCAGGCCGTGCGCCTGGCCACCTGGTCCCGGCTGGAGCGCCACGGCGGTGGCGGGGACCTGTTCGCCGACGGCGTGGACCACAGCGCGCCCAAGGTGGCCCTCATCGCCACGGCCCAGCGGGACGGGCACGTCGACCCGCGTCTGGACCCCGCCGACGTGCTGTCGCTCGTGGTGGCCATGGCCATGTCGTGGAGCCCGGCCAGCATCCTGCTCGCCGCCGGGGCCGAGGAGCCCGACGCGGTGCACGAGCGACGCAGGGCGGCCCTGTCCACCGCGGTGCGGCGCGCCGTGACGGTGGAGGGGCAGCCGGCCCGGTAGCGGGCGGGCGACGGGTGCGCGACGTCCGAGGTGCCCGGCTCGGCCACCGGCACCCCTGCTGTCCCGCTCCCGCGCCGACGGCTCCGCCCCCTCGTCGCGAGCACCAGCCGGAGCGTTGACGGGGAGCCGGGACGGCGGTGATGCTCAGCGGGAGACCGCCCCGTCGTCAGGAGGTGCACCGTGCCGCGACACCGGATCTTCGGCGTCAGCTTCGCCAGCATCCACCCGCTGTACGTGGCCAAGGCCGAGCGCAAGGGCCGCAGCCGGCAGGAGGTGGACCGGGTGATCTGCTGGCTCACCGGGTACGACGCCGCCGGTCTGCAGCAGGCCGTCGACGCGGAGGTCGACCTGGAGACGTTCTTCGCGCAGGCGCCGGCGGTGAACCCGCACGCCGGGGAGATCACCGGGGTGATCTGCGGGCACCGCGTCGAGGAGATCGACGACCCGTTGATGCAGAGGATCCGGTGGATGGACAAGCTCGTCGACGAACTCGCCCGCGGCAAGAAGATGACCTCGATCCTGCGGGGAGGCGCGGAGGGGACGGACGAGGCGGCGCTGAGCGCACGCGGCGGCTGAGCCTGCGCGTGGGCGGTCGTCGACTCCGCTGCGGCCACGGGGGAGCGCCACCGTCGACGGGTGGTCCCGGCGGAGGGCGCGTACCGTCATCGGGTGAGCGTGGCACCGTCCTCGACCGTCGTCCTCGACCACCGCTTCGCGCGGGAACTGCCGGAGATGGCGATCCCCTGGCAGGGCGCGGCGGCACCGGACCCGCGCCTGCTGGTGCTCGACGAGCAACTGGCGGCCGAGCTCGGCCTCGACCCCGACTGGCTGCGCAGCCCCGACGGGCTGGGCCTGCTCCTGGGGACCGAGGTCCCCGAGGGGGCCGAACCCGTGGCGCAGGCCTACGCGGGGCACCAGTTCGGCGGTTTCTCCCCGCGCCTGGGGGACGGGCGCGCGCTGCTGCTCGGCGAACTCCTCGACGCCGACGGGCGTGTCCGCGACCTGCACCTGAAGGGGTCCGGGCGCACGCCGTTCGCCCGGGGCGGCGACGGCCTGGCCGCCGTCGGTCCCATGCTGCGGGAGTTCGTGGTCAGCCGGGGCGTGCACGCCCTGGGCATCCCCACGACCCGCGCGCTGGCGGTGGTGGCGACCGGCCGCGAGGTGCACCGCGAGACCGCGCTGCCCGGCGCGGTCCTGGCCCGGGTGGCGGCCAGCCACCTGCGCGTCGGGAGTTTCCAGTACGCCCGCGCCACCGGTGACCTCGACCTGCTGCGCCGCCTGGCCGACCACGCGATCAGCCGTCACCACCCCGGCGCCGCCACGGCGGCGAACCCGTACCTCGGTCTGTTCGAGGCGGTGGTCGCCGCCCAGGCGTCGCTGGTGGCCCGGTGGATGCTCGTGGGTTTCGTCCACGGCGTCCTGAACACCGACAACACCACGATCTCCGGGGAGACCATCGACTACGGGCCCTGCGCCTTCCTCGACGCCTTCGACCCGTCCACCGTCTACAGCTCCATCGACCACGGCGGGCGCTACGCCTACGGCAACCAGCCGGCCGTGGTGCAGTGGAACCTCGCCCGCCTCGCCGAGGCGCTGCTGCCGCTGCTGGACGAGGACCAGGAGCGGGCCGTCGCGCTCGCGCAGCAGGCCCTGGGTGCCTTCGGCGCCCGCTACGACGCGGCCTACTCCGGGGGGATGCGCGCCAAGCTCGGCCTGTCCCACCGTCCCGGCGACCTCGACGACGCGGTCCTGACGTCCCTGGTGGGGGACCTGCTGGACCTGCTCACCCGGGCCCGTCCGGACCACACGTCGTCCTTCCGCGCCCTGGCCGCCGCGGCACGGGGGGACCGCGCGCCCGTGCGTGCGCTGGTCCCCGACGCCGAGCTCGACGGCTGGCTGGAGCGCTGGCTCGCCCTGGACCCCGACCCGGTGGCGATGGACCGGGTGAACCCGGTCTACGTCCCGCGCAACCACCTCGTCGAGGAGGCCCTCACCGCCGCCACCGCCGGTGACCTCGGACCGGTGCGGCGGTTGCTGGAGGCCGTGGACGCGCCCTACGACGAGCGCGCCGGGTTCGAGCGCTACGCCGTTCCCGCCCCGGAGGAGTTCGGCCCCTACCGGACGTTCTGCGGCACCTGAGCGGCCGGGTCGGCCCGTCCCCGGCCGGCCCGGTGGTGACCCCGCCTCAGCAGGACGGCGCGTCGGCGGCGAGTTCCCGCAGCGCCGCGAGGTTGCGCACGTCGGCGGGGCTGGACCCGGCGGTCGTCTCGACCGGCACGGCGACGCCCTGCCGGACGAGTTCGGCGTTGACGTCGAGGCCGTCGTCGGTGCGGAACCACCCCGCACCGGTCACCTCGACCAGCTGCCCCAGGGGCAGGTACGACAGCAGGTCCGCCACGTACCCGTCGCGGCAGCCCGGCGCGGGTTCCACCCCGGCCAGCGGGGTGGGGGTGCGCGCGCCCTCCGGGGTCTCCACCACGGGGACCGGGCCGGTGGAGTACGCGACGACCGACGCCGTCGCGGCGACCTGCGCGGCGGTGGCCGTGGGCGTGCTCGTGCTGGACGGGCCCGCGGTGGCGCCGGTGCCCGAACCCCGCACCCCTTCGAGCAGGGCGCGCTGCACGACGACCGGGTTCGGTTCGGTGCGCTGCTGCTCCCAGGTGGCGAGGCCGCCGACGACCGCGAGGACCGCCGCGACCGCGATGAGCAGGCGCCGCCGCGAGCGGGGCGTCTCGACGTGCGCGACGCCGGGGCTGGTCACCGGGTGGTGGCGGGCGGGTTCGTCCTCGACGGTCTGGGTGGGGGCCCACGGGGTCTCCCAGCGGGCCAGTTCACCGCTGTCGGCGAGTTCCACGCGGACGGCCGCGCCGCGGGCGGAGTAGCGCAGGTCGAGCGCGACGACGCGCCACGGCGGGCCCGGTGCGCGGTGGACGGCGACGACGACGGCCCGCCCGCCGTTGTGCAGGGGGTTGGCGTTGCCGCGCACCTTGACGAAGTCGCCGGGACGCAACGTCTCCAGGTCGGGTGCGCGCACGGCCTCCCATCGGCGCGCGCCGTCCCCGCCTGAGTCCCGCCGGGGACGGCGTGGGTCCGTCCGGGTGGTGTGCGGCGGTGGTCCTCCAGCCGCGTCGCGCGGGCGTCGATGGGGCGTGGACGGTCACCGACGGGGCGACCGCCCTGACCCACGGGAGCTGCTTGATGTCCACCCTCGACGAGACCCCGGACGTCCCGGTCCGCGGTGCGCAGACCGTGGCCCCGGTGCAGGCCTCCGCGCTGCAGTTCGCCGCCTCCATCCTCGGCGAGGCCAGCTACACCCCCGAGCAGGAGCTGCACGGGACCCTGACCGCGGCGGGCCGCCACGAGCCCGAGCCCGTGGTCGAGCCCGTGGTCCAGCCCGTGGTCCAGCCCGTGGCCGAGCCCGTGGCCGAGGTGCGCCCCGAGACGCGTCCCGAGCCGGTCGTGCCCGCCCCCCGGCCCGCGCCGCAGCCCGTCGAGGAGGTCGTCGAGGAGGTCTCCGAGGAGGTCACCGGGCCCGCGCCGGTCAAGAAGGGGTTCTTCGGCCGCCTGGTCGACAAGCTCCTCGGCCGCGGCTGAGCGACCCCGGGCTCGGACGAGGGCTCAAGCCAGGGCGAAGTCCGGGAGCGCGCTGCGCGGCACCTCCTCGGCGGGGAGCAGCACGGCGCGCTCGCGGCCGCCGCGGGCGCAGAACCGGCCGTGCAGCACGAGGCGGTCGCGGGCCGTGGGGCGGGACCGGCGGTGCAGCCCGCGGGGGTCGGTGAAGACGACGGTCCCGGTGGCCCCGGTCAGCACCTCCACCGCGCCGGGCCCGAAGACGCGGGTGACGTCGTCGTCACCGATGCGGCGGCCGGTCCGTTCCAGCGCGCGCACCGCGGCGCGGCGCCGGTGGGAGGTGCGGACGTGGGTGAGCGGCCCGACGCCGTCGTCGACGCCGGTCAGGTGCAGGCGGACCTCCACGGCGGGCCCGCCGGGGGAGTGGACCCAGTCGCCGTCGCGCACGGGGGCCGTGGCGAGCGTGAGCAGGCCGTTCATGCCCCAGATGCGGACGTCCCGGCGGCAGTGGGCGGCGGCGATGCCGCTGATCTGCGGGTGGCGCAGGAACCGCGCGTAGGGGTCCTCGGGGTCGACGGGCGGGTGGGGCCCGAGGAGCTCGACCTCGTGGGGGTCGTGCAGCGGGTCGCCGCGGGGGACGGGGTCGCCGGCGACGACGCGGCGCCGGCGGACGATGTCGGCGGACTGGTCGGCGATGAGGTCGTCGGTGCGGGAGAGCACGTCGTCGAGGAGGCCGGCGTCCCCGGTGAGCGCGACCAGGGTGGTGCGGGCGACGCCGTCGCGGCGCAGGTCGGCGACGACGCGGCGCGCTTCGGCGGACAGCGGGCGGTGGCCGCGGCGGGTCAGGGCGGGCACGGGGCCTCCTCTCGCCGGTGTCACGGGCCGGTCACGAGCCGGTCTCGTGGGCTGCACCGTAGTCGTGCCTCACCGTGTGACGCCAGTGACACAACGTGAGAAAGCGGGAGGATTTCGCGGCGGGTCGTCGTGGCGAGCCCCGGCAGCAGATCACTCCGTGGCACTGTGTGATCGTCTGAGCACTCAGCGTCCTGAACGGGAGGTGGGCGGGTGAAGCGCACCGGCGGTCTCGCCGTCGTCGCCGGACGGGCCCTCCTCGTCGTCACCGGCCTCGTCGTCGCCCTCACCGCGCCCCTGCTGAGCCCGTCCCCCGGCGACTGGACCGCGCTCGCCGTCTTCGCCCTCGCCCTCGTCGCCGCCCTCGCCGCCAGCGCGGCCGTCCCCTGGGAGCGGCTGCCCGACCGCGCCCCCCTGGCCCTCCCGCTGGTGCAGGTGACCGCCCTGGCCGCCCTCGGGCGCACCACCGGCGACCTCGCCGCGGTCTGCGCGCCGCTGTTCCCCCTCGCCTTCGTCCACGTCGGCCTCCACCTGCCCCGGCGCACCGCCTGGTGGCTGCTGCCCGCCGCCGCGCCCCTGCACCTGCTCACCGGCGGCCACCTCGACCCCCGCGCCGTCGCGGGCACCACCGCCGCCGCCTGCGCCTGGGTGCTCGTCGCCGAGGTCCTCGCCGACCTCACCCGCCGGCACCGCGCCGTCGCCGACCGACTCAGCCGCGACGCCCGCACCGACGCGCTCACCACCGTCGGCAACCGCCGCGACCTCGAGGACCGCATGACCCTCCTCGGCCCCGGCGACACCGTCGTCGTCTGCGACCTCGACCACTTCAAGCAGCTCAACGACACCCACGGGCACGCCCGCGGCGACCAGGTCCTGCGCGAGTTCGGCGCCATGCTCGCCGGCAGCCTGCGCCGCGGCGACCACGCCGCCCGCTTCGGCGGCGAGGAGTTCGTCCTCCTCCTGCACGGCAGCGGGACCGGCCCCGCCCTCGACGTCGTCGACCGGCTCCGGGCCACCTGGGCCGCCCGCGGCGGGGCCACCACCTTCTCCGCCGGCTGCGCCACCCTCGACGACGCCACCACCGCCGAGCAGGCCCTCGTCGCCGCCGACGCCGCCCTCTACGCCGCCAAGCGCGCCGGCCGCGACTGCACCCGCAGCGCGGAGGCGGCCGACGCCTGGGGACCTAGGGTGGGCCCGGAAACCACCCGGCAACGCTGAGGAGCTCCCGTGCCCACCCCCGCCGTGCACATCGGACCCGACGAGAACCCCGCCCTGCGCGAGGCGGTCGAACGCGGCGGCGGGAAGGTCGTGGCGCTCGCCGACGCCGAGGCGCTGGTCGTGTCCGGGGGCCACGGGGACCTGCCCGAGCTGCACGACGGGATCCGCTGGGTCCAGCTGCCCTCGGCCGGGATCGAGGCGTGGGTCGCCTCCGGGGTCGTCGACACCGCCCGCACCTGGACCTCCGCCACCGGGGCCTACTCCACCTCCGTCGCCGAGGGCGCCGTCGCGCTGCTGCTGGCCGGGACCCGCGGCGTCGGCCGCGCCGCCCGGCTCACCACCTGGGACAACGACGCGCTCGACGGGGTGCAGACGTCGCTGCGCGGGGCCACGGTCGGGATCGTCGGCGCCGGCGGCATCGGCAGCGCGATGATCCCGGCCCTCACCGGCCTCGGCGCGCGCGTGCTGGCCGTGACCCGGCGCGGGCTGCCGGTGGACGGCGCCGCCGAGACCTGGGCCGCCGACCGGGTGCGGGACGTGTTCGCGGCCGCCGACCACGTCGTCCTCGCCGCTCCCGCGACCGCCGAGACCACCGCCCTCGTGGGCGCCGCGGAACTGCGCGCCCTGGGCCCGCAGGGGTGGCTGGTGAACATCGCCCGCGGGACGCTCGTGGACACCGACGCCCTCGTGGAGGCGTTGCGGGGCGGGACGATCGCCGGTGCCGCGCTCGACGTCACCGACCCCGAGCCGCTGCCCGACGGGCACCCGCTGTGGACCGAGCCGCGGGCGATCGTGACCCCGCACTCCACCAACCCCTCGACGCTGCGCGTGCCGCTGCTGGCCGAGCGCGTCACCGAGAACGTGCGCCGGTTCGCCGCCGGCGAGGAACTGCTCGGGCTGGTCGACCCCGAACGGGGGTACTGAGCGGGTCGTCCCGGCCGCACCGCCGGGGCCCGGCCCGCGCCCCGGCGTGCGGGCCGGCGCCCGGCGCGCGACGGTGGGGGACGTGCAGACGTTCCTCCCGTACCCCGACTTCGCCCGGTCCGCGGCCGTCCTCGACGGCCCGCGGCTGGGCAAGCAGCGGGTCGAGACGCTGCAGGTGCTGCGGGCCCTCGAACTGCCCGACTACGGCTGGCGCAACCACCCGGCGGTCCGCATGTGGCAGGGGTTCACCCCCGCCCTGGTCGCCTACGGGCTCGCGGTCGTCGCCGAGTGGACGCGGACCGGCCGCGCCGACTCCACCGGCCCGCAGATCGCCGAGTTCGCCCCCGGCGTCACCTCCCCGGACGGGGTGGCGCTGCCGCCGTGGCTGGGGGACGAGGCGCTGCACCGCAGCCACCGGTCCGCGCTGCTGCGCAAGGACCCCGCGTTCTACCGGCCCCTGTTCGGCGACGAACCCGACGACCTGCCCTACGTGTGGCCGGACGTGCCCGCGCCCGACCCGGTGCCGACCGCGCCCGGGCGCCTCGTGTGGGTGGTGCGTCCCGTTGCGCCGCAAGCCCTCGGGGAGTTCCTCGTCGACGGGGTCGTGGGGCTGGGCACCGGGTCGGGGATCGACGTCGACGTGCGCGGCGCCGCGGAGGGTTCCTCGCTGCGGGCCCTGCTGAAGGAGGTCGCCCCGGGCCGGCGGCCCGGCAAGGAACTGCGCGTCCTGGACACCTTCGTCCACGAGCTCGCCCCGGGCGACGAGGTCGCGGTGCCCATCGAGGGCGAGCGCGCGCTGCTGCTCGGCGAGGTCGTCGGCGAGTACGAGTTCGCCCCGGGCCGGGACGTCACCGTGCGGCACCGCCGCGCGACCCGCTGGGGTGGTCGCGCCGCGCGCTCGGACGTCCGACCGCCCGCGATGCTCCAGGACCCCCGGTCGATGTTCTGCATCGACCTCGACGTCTGATCCACCACCAGGAGGGTTCCCCCGTGGCCGACACCGCAGTCCTCGACGTCGACGGCACGCTCGTCGACACCAACTACCAGCACGCGATCGCGTGGTACCGCGCGTTCCGCCGGTTCGACCTGACGCTGCCCGTCTGGCGCCTGCACCGCGCCATCGGCATGGGCGGGGACCAGCTCGTCCCGGCCGTCGCGGGGGAGGGTTTCGAGGCCGAGCACGGCGACGGCGCCCGCGACGCCTGGGTGGAGGAGTTCGACCGGCTCATCGGCGAGGTGCAGCCCTTCGAGGGTGCCGCCGACCTGCTGCGCGAACTCGGCCGCCGGGGCTGGACCGTCGTCCTGGCCTCCTCGGGGAAGCAGCAGCACGTCGAGACGTACCTCGACCTGCTGGGCGCCCGGGACCTGGTGGCCGGGTGGACGACGTCCGACGACGCCGACGCCACGAAACCCGCCCCGGACCTGCTCCAGGTCGCGCTGGAGCGGGTCTCGGGGCGGGCCGGGGTCCTGCTCGGGGACTCGACGTGGGACTGCGAGGCGGCCGGGAACGCCGGGATGCGCAGCGTCGCGGTCCGGACCGGCGGGTTCTCCGTGGAGGAGCTCACCGGGGCGGGAGCCGTCGCGGTGTTCGACTCCCTGACCGGACTGCTCGACGGGCTGGACGGGACGGAGTTCGCCCGGCCGTCCTGAGTCAGCTCGTCCGCGGCACCGGGGTGGGCTTCAGGGCCCGGGGGGTGCGGGGCACGAGCACCGGCGCGGGCTCGGGGGCCGGGGCCGGGGCGCCGACCGTGGCGGTGCGGGCGGCGTCCACCGCCGCGGCCACGTCGAGCAGGCCGGTGCCGTAGCCGGGGGCCCACGAGGCGGGGGTGGCGCTGCCCTTGAGCCAGCCCTCGACCGTGGCCACGTCGGCGTCCGGCGCGACCGAGCGCACCAGCGCGGCGGCGGCGGCGACCTGCGGGGCGGAGAACGACGTCCCCGCGACCGGCTCGTACGGGTAGGTCCCGTCGGTCAGCGGCAGCCCCGCGGGGATCGACTCGCCGGGCGCGCTGAGGTCGACGTAGGAGTTGTGCTGGGCCCACGCGGCCGCCGCCCCGGTCGGGGTGGAGGCGGACACCGAGATCACCCCGTCGTAGGCGGCCGGGTACTCGACCGGGTTGCCCTGGTCGCCGGAGTTCCCCGCGGCGGCCACCACGACGACGCCCTTCGAGACGGCCCACTGGACCGTCGCGGCTGTCGTGCGGTTGTACGTCTCCCCGCCCAGGGAGAGGTTGACGACGTCCGCCCCGGCGTTCACGGCGGCCGTGATCCCCTTCACGACCGCGTCGCTGGAGCACCCGGCGGCCTCGCAGACCTTCCCGGACAGGATCGTGACCCCGGGGGCGACACCGGCCGCGCCGACGGCGTTGCCGTAGGCGCCCGCGACGACGGTGGCGACCTCGGTGCCGTGGTCGACGACGATCGCGGCGGACTCGCGGGTGAAGTTGCCGAGGTCCCGCACCCGGCCCACCAGGTCGGGCTGGCGCGGGTCGACGCCGGAGTCGAGGACGGCGACGGTGACCCCCGCGCCCTGCGTGACGGCCCAGGCGCCGTAGGCGTCGACGGCGTTCAGGTGGTACGCGTACTTCAGGTAGGGGTCGGTGGTCAGCAGCCGGCGGCCGCTCAGCCGGGCGGCGTCCGCGGAGGGGGTCAGCGCGTACGTGGTGCGGGGCTGGGCGTCGCTGATGTCCGGGGCCGCCTCCAGCCGCGCGGCGAGCCGGGCCGCGGAGGCCGCGTCGGTCGCGGTCCGCGTCTCCAGCACCGGCCGGCCGTCGACCCAGCGCAGCGCGTCGACCTGCACGGTCGTGCCCGCGGGGGCGGGGGCGGGCGTGGGGACCGGGGCGGCGTGCGCGGCGGCGAGGGGGGCCGAGGTCAGCGCCAGCGCGGTGGCGGCGACGACGGCGGCTCGGACGGTCTTGGGCACGGCAGCTCCCCGGGTAGGACGACGAAGCCACCATCGGCCCTCCGGGGGACGAACTTGACGGGCCCCTTGTGCAGGTCCACCCGGCCGGGCTAGTTTCTCGATACGCATCGACGATGCGTATCGACGACTCGACGGACGCGGTGGTCCGGGACGGAGGGTGTGCGGTGACGACGCTCAGGCTCCCGGGCCCCACCCGACGGCCGGGACGCGCGACCCCGGCGACGCACTGACCCCTGCCCCACCGCGGTGCCCCACCCGGGAGCACCACACCCACCATCGATGCGCATCGATGGTCGACGGCCCACGACGTCGTGGGCGGAGGAGGAACGAGATGGCTCGACACACGGTTCGGCGGAGCTCCACCCGCGCCGGTCTGGCGGCCCTGCTGGCGCTGCCCCTGGCCCTCGGCGCCTGCGGCGGCGGCAGCGGCGGGGGATCGGCCAGCGGCGACCCCGGCACCCTGCGCGTCCTGGACTACTACAACTCCGAGCCCAACGCGTCCCTGTGGAACAGCGCCATCGAGGAGTGCGGCACGACCGTGGGCGTGAAGATCTCCCGCGAGGCCGTCCCCGGCGACACCCTCATCCAGAAGGTCCTGCAGCAGAGCTCGTCCAAGACGCTGCCCGACGTCCTCATGCTGGACAACCCCGACGTGCAGCAGATCGCCGAGTCCGGCGCCCTCGCGCCGCTGGACGACCTGGGCATCGACTCCACCGGCGTCGCCGACGGCGTCCTCAAGGCCTCCACCTACGAGGGGAAGCTGTACGCCCTGCAGCCCGTCACCAACACGATCGCGCTGTTCTACAACAAGAAGACCCTCGAAGCGGCCGGCGTCACCCCGCCCACCACCTGGGACGAGCTCAAGGCCGCCGCGGCGAAGCTGACCGCGGGCGACCAGTACGGGTTCGCGATGTCGAACATCAACACCTACGAGGGCACCTGGCAGTTCCTGCCCTTCATGTGGTCCAACGGCGGCGACGAGAAGGACATCAACACCCCCGAGACCGCCGCCGCGCTCCAGCTCGTCAAGGACCTCATGACCTCCGGGGCGCTGTCGCAGTCGTCGGTGAACTGGTCGCAGGCCGACGTCGCCGACCAGTTCACCGCCGGCAAGGCCGCCATGATGATCAACGGTCCGTGGAACTTCGGCCCGCTCGACGAGACCGAGGGCCTGGAGTACGGCATCGTCCCCATCCCGGTCCCGCAGGCCGGCGGGAAGTCCGTCTCGCCCTTCGGCGGCGAGGCGTGGGCGGTCCCGCAGACCGGCGACGAGGAGAAGATGAAGAAGGCCGCCGAGCTCGTCCAGTGCCTCAACAGCGACGAGAACGAGGTCGAGATCTCCCTGGGCACCGGCACCGTCCCCACCAAGCCCGAACTGGCGGGCCAGGTCACCTCGAAGAACCCCAACCTCCAGGCGTTCGCCGACCAGGTGCCGGACCTGCGCGCCCGCACCGGTGAGCTCGGGCCGGAGTGGCCCGACGCGGCCACCAAGATCTACACGGCGGTCCAGAACGCCCTCGTGGGTGGCATGACCCCGGAGGAAGCGCTGGAGCAGGCGCAGAATGGCTGACCTCGCGACCGGCCGCGCCACCACCCCGACGGCCGTCGAGCCGTCGGGGCGGGGGACGCGGGAGAAGGTGCGGACGCGGCTGGTCGAGGTCGCGTTCATCGTCCCGGCCGTGGTCTACCTGCTGCTGTTCTTCGGGTACCCGGTCGTCAAGAACGTCGTCATGGGCTTCCAGGAGTACACGACCAAGACGTTCTACACCGGCGAGGCCCCGTGGGTCGGGCTGGAGAACTACCGCGCCGTCCTCGGCAACGCGATCTTCGACCGGTCGCTGCTGAACACCGTGCTGTTCACGCTGGGGTCCATCGCCGGGCAGTTCGTCCTCGGTCTGGCCATCGCCCTGTTCTTCCACAAGAAGTTCGCCCTGTCCGGGGTGCTGCGCTCGCTCATCCTGCTGCCCTGGCTGATCCCGATGATCGCCGGCACCGCCGTGTGGCGCTGGATCCTGGACACCGACAACGGCGCCCTGAACCGGATCCTCGGCGCGGTCCCGTTCCTCGACGTCCACCCGAACTGGCTGACCTCGACGTCGCTGGCCCTCGTCGCCGTCATCGGGGTCAACATCTGGCTCGGGATCCCGTTCAACATGACCATCCTCTACGGCGGTCTCCAGGAGATCCCCGAGGAGCTGTACGAGGCCGGGGCCCTCGACGGGGCGACCGGGTGGCGGGCCTTCCGGCACATCACCTGGCCCATGCTGCGACCGGTGGTCACGGTGGTCCTCGTCCTCGGGGTCGTCTACACGCTCAAGGTCCTCGACGTCATCCTCGGGCTGACGAACGGCGGGCCGGCGAACTCCACGCAGACGATCTCCACGTTCTCCTACGACATGTCCTTCAAGCAGTTCGACTTCGGCGCCGGGGCGGCCCTGGGGAACATCCTCATCGTCATCTCCCTCGTGTTCGCCGTCGTCTACCTGCGGCTGAACCGGAAGGCGATCGACGAATGAGCGCGATGGTCCCCACCCGGACGACGGCCCCCACGACGGCCACCACCACGGGGAAGGCCCCGCGGCGCCCGCTGCACACCGTCGTCGGCATCCTCATCCTGGCCTTCATGCTGTTCCCGCTGTACTGGATGGTCAACGTGTCGCTGCAGCCGGCGGGCAACGCCGTCGCGACGCCGTGGCTGCCGTTCGACCTCACGTTCCGCGGGTACACCACGGCCATCTCCGAGCAGGGCGGCAACCTCGTCACGTCGCTGCTCATCAGCCTCGGCTCGGTGGTGTTCAGCCTCCTGATCGCCACCCCCGCCGCCTACGCCATGGCCCACTTCAAGCTCGGCCGCTGGGCCACCGTCGTCCTGTTCGGGATCCTCATCACCCAGATGGTCCCCGGCATCGTCGTCGCCAACGCCCTGTACTCCGCCTACAGCGACCTCGGGATGCTGAACACCCTGTGGGGGCTGATCCTGGCCGACTCCGCGGCGGGCATCCCGTTCTCCATCATCCTCATGCGGGCCTTCATGGGGTCCATCCCGGCCTCCATCGTCGAAGCCGCCTACGTCGACGGCGCGGGGCACGTCCGCGCGTTCGTCTCGATCGTGCTGCCCATGAGCCGCAACGCGCTCATCACCTCCGGGCTGTTCACGTTCCTGTTCGCCTGGGGCGACTTCCTCTTCGCCCTGACCCTGACGACGACGGCCGACCTGCGGCCCATCACGCTGGGTCTGTACACCTACGTCGGCAGCTTCGTCGCCGACTGGTCCCCCATCATGGCGACGGCCGTCCTGTCGTCGCTGCCCGCCATCGCCCTGCTCGTCCTGGCCCAGCGGTACGTCGCCGCCGGGGTCACGGGCGGGGCCGTGAAGTCCTAGGAGGAACCCATGACGATCCGCGTCACCGTGTGGGGCGAGAACCGCCACGAGCAGCTCGAACCCGAGGTCGCCAAGAGGTACCCGAACGGCATGCACGGCGCCGTCGCCGAAGGCATCGAGGCGAACCTCGGCGAGGCCGTCACCGTCCGGACCGCCACCCTCGACGACCCCGAGCACGGGCTCACCGAGGAGGTCCTGCGCACCACCGACGTCCTCACCTGGTGGGGGCACGCCGCGCACGGCGAGGTCTCCGACGAGGTCGTCGAGCGCGTCCACCGGCACGTCCTGGCCGGGATGGGCCTCATCGTCCTGCACTCCGGGCACTGGTCGAAGGTGTTCCAGAAGCTCATGGGGACCTCCTGCACGCTGCGCTGGCGCTCCGAGCACGACCGGGAGCTGCTGTGGACGGTCGACCCGACCCACCCCATCGCCCAGGGCGTCCCGCACCCCCTGATCATCGACGAGGACGAGATGTACGGGGAGTTCTTCGACATCCCCGCCCCCGACGAGATCGTCTTCATCTCCTCCTTCTCCGGCGGCGAGGTGTTCCGGTCCGGCATCACCTTCAAGCGCGGCTTCGGGAAGATCTTCTACTTCCGCCCCGGTGACCAGGACTACCCGACGTACTTCCACGAGGGCGTGCGCAAGGTCATCGCCAACGCCGTCGAGTGGGCCGTCACGGTGCGGCCCGAGCGCACCGACCCGGTGCTGCTGCGCTACGACACCGAGGACTTCTACAACGGCCACGGCTACCAGGGCGCGCTGGACCCCGAGAAGCAGGAGCAGCGGTGAGGGTCGTCCTCGTCGGCGCCGGCGGCATGGGCAAGGCGTGGCTCGCGACGATCCTCGCCGACCCCGCGGTGGAACTGGCCGGGGTCGTCGACCTCGACCTGGCCGTGGCCCGCGCCGCGCTCGCCGAGGCGGGCGTCCCCGACGTCCCCGTCGGCACCGACACGGTGGAACTGGCCCGCGCGGCCGGCGCCGACGCGGTCGTCAACGTCACCGTCCCCGTCGCCCACCACCCCGTGACGACGGCCGCGCTGTTCGCGGGCTACCCCGTGCTGGGGGAGAAGCCCGTCGCCCCGACCGTGGCGCAGGCGCTGTCGCTCGTGGCGGCCTCGCAGGTCAGCGGCCTGCCCTTCGTGGTGTCGCAGTCGCGCCGGTACAACCCGCACGTCGAGGCGTTCCGCGAGCAGGTGCGGGCCCTGGGCACGCCGGGGTCGCTGTCCACGGAGTTCTTCAAGGCGCCGCGCTTCGGGGGGTTCCGGGAGGAGATGGCCCAGCCGCTGCTGGTGGACATGGCGATCCACCAGTTCGACCTGGCCCGGTTCCTGCTGGAGGCCGACCCGGTCTCGGTGTACTGCGAGTCGTTCAACCCGCCGTGGTCCTGGTACGCCGGGGACGCCTCGGCCGCGGCCATGTTCGAGATGTCGGGCGGCGCGCGCTACACCTTCACCGGCAGCTGGTGCGCGCCCGGGCTGGAGACGAGCTGGAACGGGGCGTGGCGGCTGTCCGGGGCGGCCGGGTCCGCGACCTGGGACGGCGACCACGACCCCGTCGCCGAGGGCGCCACCGAGGGCTCCGGCACCGCCGCGGGCACCGACCCGGGCGAGGGGATCGCGGGCTCGCTCGCGGCGTTCACCCGGTTCCTCGCCGACGGCACCCCGCTGTGGGGCGAGGTGCACGACAACGTCCTGAGCCTGGCGATGGTCGAGGCGGCCGTGGAGTCGGTGGCCACCGGCGCGCGCGTCCGGCTGGACGACGTCCTGGACCGCGCGCACGCGCGGGCCGTCGCCGACGAGCAGCGCGAGGACGTGCTGGCGGTGCTGAAGGGCTGGGGTTCGGTGCGCGCCGCGCTCAGCCGCTGAACCCGGCCTCCCCGCCCGCCGCGCGGAGCGGGCGGGGATTGTGGGCGGTGCGCGGGGTGGGCTACGGTCGCCCTGTCGATACGCATCGACGATGCTGTGACGACGTGGGAGGGTGCGGTGCCCCGGACAGCGCGGACCGTGACGAGCAAGGACGTGGCGCGCGTCGCCGGCGTCTCGCAGTCGACGGTCTCCTACGTCATGAGCGGCAAGCGGCCGATCTCGGAGAAGACCCGCCGCCTGGTCGAGGACGCGATCGCGCAGCTCACCTACCAGCCCAACGCGGGAGCGCGGGCGCTGGCCAGCCAGCGCACGCAGGTCATCGCCGTCGCGATGCCGTTCGACTCCGCGCTCGGGGCGGCCGGGCTCATGGCGTTCATCGAGGAGATCACCCTCGCGGCGCGCCAGCGCGACCACGACGTCCTGCTCGTCACGGCCGCCGAGGGGGTCGACGGGCTGCGGCGGGTGGCCGGGGGAGCGCTGTGCGACGCCATCGTCCTCATGGAGGTCCGCACCGACGACCCCCGCGCCCCGATCGCCCGCGACCTGCGCGTCCCGACGATGTTCGTCGGGTTCCCCGCCGACGACGAGGGCCTGCACTGCATCGACTTCGACTTCGAGGACGGCGCCCGGCTGCTCGTCACCGAACTCGCGCGGAACCGGCGCGTCACCGTCCTGGGGTGGGGGCCGGAGGCGGCCGAGCGCGACCTGAACTACGTCCCCCGGTTCCGCACCGCGGCCGAGGCGACCGCGGCCGCGCAGGGCGTCGAGCTGGACTGGGTGCCGCTGCACCACGACCGCGTGGAGCGGCAGGTGCGCGACGTCCTGACCCGGGGCGACCGGGCCCTGCTCGTCACCAGCCACCTCGCGCGCGTCGCCCACGCCGTCCAGGACGCCGGGCTGCGCCCCGGCACCGACCTCGACCTCGTCGCGCTGGCCACCGACGCCGACGCGACGGGTTTCCCGGTCCCGGTGACCGCGGTCTCCCAGCACCCGCGGGACGTGTCGCGGCAGGCGATGACGTGGCTGTTCCAGCTGCTCGACGGGACCGCCACCGGGAGCGGGGTGCGGCGGGTGCCGGCCTCGATCGTGCGGCGCCGGTCGGTCCGCCCGGGCCCCTGAACGGGGCCACCCCGCCGGTTCCCCGTCCCTGAACCGGTTAGTACGATCCGCACCGGAAACCGCAGACGACGACGTCCAGGAGGAACAGCCCGCATGACCGCTGACCAGTCCGCACGGCCCGAGCTCGGGGTCGCCGTCGTCGGCCACTCCTTCATGGGTGCGGTCCACTCGCACGCCTGGCGCTCCGTCGACCACGTCGGGACCCCGCGGTTCCGCACCCGGCGCGTGGCCCTCGCCGGCCGCGACCTGTCCCGCGCGCAGGCCGCCGCGGCGCAGTTCGGCTGGGAGGAGGGCGTCGACGACTGGCGCACGCTGATCGAGCGCGACGACGTCCAGGTGATCGACATCCTGACCCCGGGCGACTCGCACGCCGAGATCGCCGTCGCCGCGCTCGAGGCCGGCAAGCACGTCATCTGCGAGAAGCCGCTGGCCAAGACGGTCGAGGAGGCGCAGCGGATGACCGAGGCCGCCCGCGCCGCGTCGGCGAGGGGCGTGCGCAGCATGGTGGCGTTCAACTACCGCCAGGTCCCCGCGATCGGGCTGGCCAAGCAGCTCGTCGACGCCGGCCGCCTCGGGGAGGTGCGCCAGGTCCGCGCCGTGTACCTGCAGGACTGGATCGTCGACCCGAGCTTCCCGCTGACGTGGCGCCTGCAGAAGGACCGCTCCGGTGCCGGTGCGCTCGGCGACATCGGCTCGCACATCATCGACGCCGCGCAGTTCATCACCGGCCAGCGGCTGACCGGCGTCTCGGGGACCGTGGAGACGTTCGTCAAGCAGCGCCCGCTGGAGGCCGCCCGCACGGGGGCGAACACGGGGCTGGGTGCGGAGGCGTCGACCGAGTTCGGCGAGGTCACCGTCGACGACGCGGCGGTGTTCTTCGGCCGCGGCGACGGCGGGGCGCTCATGACGTTCGAGGCGACCCGGATGGCGCTGGGCCGCAAGAACGGCATGCGCATCGAGGTCAACGGCTCGAAGGGCTCGGTCGCGTTCGACTTCGAGTCGATGAACGAGCTGCACTTCTTCGACGGCACGCTGCCCGACGCCGAGAACGGTTTCCGCCGCATCCTCGCGACCGAGCCCGAGCACCCGGGCGTGGCGAACTGGTGGCCCGCCGGGCACGGGCTGGGTTACGACCACCCGTTCGTCCACGAGCTGCAGGAGTTCCTCGGCGCCGTCGCCGACGAGCGCGACCCGAGCCCGAGCTTCGCCGACGGCCTCCAGGTGCAGCAGGTCCTCGAAGCGGTGCAGCGCAGCGCCGAGAACAACTCCGCCTACACGTCCATCTGAGGAGGAAGAAGTGGCTGAACCGCTGAAGACCCCCCGTCCCGTCACGCTGTTCACCGGCCAGTGGGCCGACCTGCCCTTCGAGGAGGTCTGCCGCCTCGCGTCCGAGTGGGGTTTCGACGGCCTGGAGATCGCGACCTGGGGCGACCACCTCGACTCCACCCGCGGCGCGACCGACGACGACTACATCGCCGAGAAGAAGGCCGTCCTGGACGAGCACGGCCTGAAGGTGTGGACGATCTCGGCGCACCTGTCCGGCCAGGCCGTGTGCGACCTCATCGACGAGCGCCACCGGGACATCGTGCCCGTGGACGTGTGGGGCGACGGCGACCCCGAGGGCGTCCGGCAGCGCGCCGCGGAGTACGTGAAGAACACCGCGCGCACCGCGGCCCGCCTGGGCGTGAAGACCGTCACGGGGTTCACCGGCTCCTCGATCTGGCACACCGTCGCGATGTTCCCCCCCACCCCCGAGGCGATGGTCGAGCGCGGGTACCAGGACTTCGCCGACCGCTGGAACCCGATCGTGGACGTGTTCGACGAGGTCGGGGTGAAGTTCGCCCTCGAGGTGCACCCCTCGGAGATCGCGTACGACTACTGGACGACCAAGCGCACGATGGAGGCGATCGGCCACCGCGAGGCGTTCGGGCTGAACTTCGACCCGTCGCACTTCGTGTGGCAGGACCTGGACCCGGTGCCGTTCCTGCGCGACTTCGCCGACCGGATCTACCACGTGCACTGCAAGGACTCCCGCAAGCAGCTCGACGGCCGCAACGGCCGGCTGGGTTCGCACCTGGCGTGGGCGGACTCGCGCCGCGGCTGGGACTTCACCTCCGTCGGGCACGGGGACGTGCCGTGGGAGGCGATCTTCCGCGAGCTGAACAACATCGGCTACGCGGGCCCGACCAGCGTGGAGTGGGAGGACGCGGGCATCGACCGCCTCCGCGGCGCACCCGACGCCCTCGCGTTCGTCCGCGGTCTCGGTGAGCTGTTCCAGCCGCCGGCCGCCGCGTTCGACGCGGCGTTCAGCACCAAGAGCTGACCCGCGCCGACAGGCCGGGGCCCCGGGCGGGGTCCCGGCCCGCTGCGTCGCCGGGGGAGGGAACCGACGGGGCCGCCGGTGCGTCCCATACCTCATCGGCTCATCACGTTGTGTGCCTGGATGATCACATGGAGTGTGGTTCATCTCACATCGCCCACCTGTAACGCTCACAGGACTGGTTGAGTGCAGCACATGACGACGCTCCCCCGGCGCCCCCTCCGCACCTTCACCCTCGCCGCCTCGGCCGCCGCCCTGGCCGCCCTCGCCCTGGCCGCCCCCGCCTCGGCCGACGAGGTCGTGCCCGCCCCCCTCGCCGACCCCGGCGAGCTGCACGTCCTGGACCGCACCAACCTCGCCCGGACCGCCGCCGGCTGCGCCCCCCTCGTCCTGGACCAGGCCCTCACCCTGGCCGCCGACCGGCACACCGCCGACATGGTCGCCAGCAGCGTCATGAGCCACACCGGCACCGACGGCAGCTCCCCGCGCACCCGCCTGGCCGCCGCCGGCGTCTTCCCCTCCCGCACCGCCGAGAACGTCGCCGTCGGCTACGACGCCGCCGGCGTCGTCGACGCCTGGCTCGCCAGCCCCGGTCACCGCGCCAACCTGCTCGACTGCCGCCTCACGACCGTCGGCATCTCCGAGGAACAGGGCGCCGCGGGCAGCTGGTGGACGCAGGTCCTCGCCGGCTGACGCGGGTCTCGACGCGCCTGAGGGGGTCCGGCGGGGGCATGCTGGGTCGAGCACGCGGAACCCGCGCGGCGCGCCCGGCGTCGCAGGGTCCGAGCGCCGCGGGGGTGCGACGGTCGCACCCGGAGCGTCGGGAGGTCGTCGTGTCGGGTGCGCCCTGGTGGGAGGAGTTCGGCACGACCACCGTGTCGTCCACCCCCGGGACGGCCCCGCCCACCGCCCCCGAGGTCGTCCGGACCCCCGCACCGCCCCGGCCCCCCAGACCGCCGCGCGGGCTCCAGGTCACCGCCGCCGTCCTCGCCGTCGTCCTGCTCGGGATGCTCGGCGTGCTCGCGGCCCGCTCGTCCACCTCACCCGGCACCACGTCCGACGGCGCCGGCACCTCGGCGCAGGGCACCCCCGGCGCGCCGCCCGCGCTCACCACCGCCGTGACCGGCCCGTCCGGCACCGCCACCGGCGGCACCGCCGCCGCCGACGCCGCCGCGACGGCCGAGCTCGAGGAGCTGCGCGCCCGGGGCCTGGCGGACCACCCGCCGCGGGGGCAGTGGGCCGCCCAGCTCTCGGCCAAGAGCGTCGGCACCACCGACCCCGTGCAGACCGCCGCCAACGGCAGCAGCACCTTCTACGCCACCGACATCCTCGCCCAGAGCCGCGAGATCGCCTCCGGCGCCGCCGGCGGGGACGTGTTCGTGCTGCGGACCACCGACTTCGGCGACGGCCTCGTCGACGCCCGCGGCAACGCCTACTGGGTCACCCTCGCCGCCGGGCCGTTCGCCGACGCCGACGACGTCAGGACGTGGTGCGCCAGCATGTTCGCCTCCACGCCCGCCGACCAGCGCGCGAACGTGTGCATGCCCAAGCACCTCACGCCCCCCGGCTGAAGCCGGTTCCGCGGGCGGTCCCGCACTAGGGTCGGACCATGGTCGAGCCGGTCGGGGGATCCGACTACTGCCGTGCGGTCGAAGTGCTCCTCGGTCGCGCCGAGGACGTCCTCGGGCCCCGGGCAGGACGTCCGCTGGCGGCGCGGCTGGAAGCGGTGCTGCGCCGGGCGGCGGACGGTGCCGCCCGCGACGCCGAGCTCGAGGCCGTCGTGGACGAGCACGCCACCGCCACCGCGTTCGTCGAGGCCGTGCTGGCCGACGCTCCCCGGTTCCGGGCACCGGACCTGCAGTCCGAACCCGTCCGTGGGGTGACGTACCAGGGACTCCCCGGAGCGCCGGGGCCGATCACGGCCGACCGGTTCCGCTGTCCCACCGCAGGGTGCGGGTTCGAGTGGGTGCGCCCGGCCCTCGGACACCGGGTACCGCCGTGCCCGTCGCACGGTGCTGCCCTGGGCAGGGTGTGACGCGTGCTGACCGGGGTGTGGGCCGGCGCCGGCGGCAAGGTCCTCGAACGGTGGCTCAGCTCCCTGTGGCCCGGCGTGACGTTCTGGGGTTCGGCGGTCCTGCTCGTGCTCTGGGACGCGCACGGGCTGCGCGGCATCGACCGGGAGGTTCGTCGCTGGGCTGCGGGTACCGGGCTCGTCGCGCCGCTCGTGGCCAGCGTCCTCCTGCTGCTCGTCTCGGCGTCGTCCGCGGTCCTCGTCCAGCAGGCGACGAGGCCCGTGCTGATGGTCCTGGCCGGGCAGTCACCGGGGAGGCCGTCCGCGGTCCGGCGCCGGCTGATCGATCGGCGGGCCCGCAGGGTCGACCGGGAGCACGCGCAGTGGCAGACCCTGGTGTCGGTGCCCGAGCAGCACCGCTCGGCGGACCAGCTCGGACAGCTGCGCCGGCTGGAGGTCCGCCGGGTTCGCCGGCCCCAGCAGCGCTCGGCGCTCACCCCGACACGAACGGGGGACCTCCTGTCCGCCGCGGAACGGTACCCGGCCGACCGGTACGGCCTGGACGCTGCGGCGACCTGGCCGGTCCTGTGGGCGGTGCTGCCGGAGACCACGAGGGCCGAACTGGCGGCTGCGCGCAGGAACCTCGACCTCGCCGTCTCGGCCGCGGTCTGGGGCGCAGCGTTCTGCCTGCTGGGGTTCGTCACTGCCTGGGCGGTCCTGATCGGCTCGGTCGTCGTCGTCGTCAGCGTCCTCTGGCTGGTCCCGGCCCACGCGGACGTCTTCCGCGAACTCGTGGCGGTCGCCTTCGACTGCCACCGGCGGGAGCTGTACAGGGCGCTGCGCTGGCCGTTGCCGAAGAACCCCGCGGAGGAGCTGACGACCGGCGCCGAGCTGTCGCGCTACCTGTGGCGCGGCAGTGACGACAACCACCCCGTGTTCGAAGCGTGAGCCCTGGCACCGACCCCGCCGCCGCGTGGCTCGAGCAGCGCGTGGTGGAGTGTTCCGGGAGGCAGAACGCGTCTTCGTTGCTCGGACCTGACGTGGAGGCCGTTCTGGAAGAGCTCGAAGCGCGGGCCGGTACGGACGACGGGCTGCGCAGGTCGCTGCTCTTCGCCCGGTGGTTCCGGTTCATCGACTCCCCGCTCGTCGACGGAGGGCGGGAGATCGCGGCGGCGGTGGCGCACGCCCGGCAGCTGGCCGGGTCCACCGAACTCCCCACGCTGCTGGTGCGTGCCCGAGACGCCGCGAATCCCGAGGACGTGTCCGGTCGCGCCACGGACCCCGCCTGGGTCCAGCGCATGGCAGAAGCCGACCCCCGGACGCTGCAGGCCCACCACGTGCACTTCGGGAGCATGGTCGAGGCGGCGGTGCCAGGCGACGACCGCGACCACTGGCTGGTCCTCCGGAGGCTGGCGGAGTACCGGCACGCGCTGGTCTTCCACCAGGACGAGCAGTGCGTCGTCCTCCTCGAACGACTCCACGGCCAGTTGCGGGACATGGTGAACAGCTGCCCGCACGACCTGTCCGTGGTTCTCGGAACGGTCGCCCTGGGGTGCCTGGGGCGAGCCGGTTCCTTCGCGAAAGGTCTGGACCTGCTCACGATCGCCCTCGATCGGGCGCCGGCCACGCGGGACCCGCAGGAGGTGGAGCAGTACGTCGCCAGCTGGTTCGGGCAGGTCCTGGAACGTTTCCCGGGGTTCTCAGAACTCGACGTCCCGGCCCTGCGACGTCTCGCCGACACCTGCGCCCGGGGTGCGGAACTGCTCACCGACGGCGGGCTCCGGGCGCACGTGGAGGAACTGGGAGCCCGTTCCCTGCGTTCGCTGCCGGACGACGTCGCGGACGAGGCCACCGCCCGCCGGGTCCTCGAACTGGCGCGCGCCTGCGCTGGACGTCCCGGGGCCTCGCGCACCTCGACGATCCTCCTCGCCGACGTGCTCGTCGAGCACTACCAGGCTTCCCCGGCGCCGGACGTCCAGGAGTTGCGGCGCGTCGAACCGCGCGTCCGGCAGTTGCTGGACGGTGACCTGGACCCTGCGGTGCGGAGCTCAGCCCGGCAGACGCACTTCACGCTGCGCCGCCTCCTGTGGGAGGACCGTCCCACCCCGGAAGACCTCGACGCGTTCGCGCAGGCGGCGGTGTCGTGGGCCGGCGAAGTCACCGACGAACAGCCGGCCGTCCTGTCGGACGTGGGCCTGCTCCTCGCGGTCCTGCACGACGAGACCGGGGACAGCCGGTTCCTCGAAGCCGGCGTCGACTTCTCCGCCCGCGCCGTCGACGGGGGAGCCGGCGACACCGACGCCGCGCGCTACCACGTGAACCACTCGCAGACCCTGATGCGCCGCTACCGCAGGACGCGTGAGGTGCCCGACCACGAGCGGGCGCAGGAATCCGCGCGAGCCGCGGTGGCGCTGAGCCGCTCCGCCGACGACCAGGCGCGGCGGCTGATCAACCTGGTGGCCGTCCTCGACAACGGCCCCCGTGGTCCCGGCGTGGCGCGCGAGGTCGAAGCTCTGAGGGCACGAGCCCGTTCCCTCTCGTCCGATGCGCTGCTCATGGGGGTGCTGCAGGCCAACGAGGCCAAGCTGCTGGACCGGGACCTCACGGTCGACAGTCCCCTCGCCGACTTCCGTGCCGTCGACGCTGCCGCGCGGGACGCCCTGGGTGGACTGGACCCGAGTTCCCACCTCCACGCCATCGCCCTGTTCAACCTCGCCCTGCAGTCCGGCTCGATCGGTTTCGTCAGCGGGGACGTCGCCGACTTCGCCCGAACCGCGGACGATTTCCGCAGAGCCGCTCAGCACCCGCGAACGTCCCGGGTCACAGCGGTGTCCGCCACGCAGGGGTGGGCGAAGTTCGCGCTGCTGGCAGGCGAGTTCGAGACCGCCGCAGAGGCCTACCGCAGGTCGATCGAGATGGAGGGACGGCACGTCTCGCGGGGCTTGGGCTCCGCGGACACCCAGGGCATCCTCGCCTCCAGCCTCCGGGAGAACATCAGCGGTCACGCCGCTGCCGCCTTCCTCGAGTGCGGGGACGTGGCGGGCGCGTTGCGGTGCTGGGAGAGCGCTCGCGCCCTGCTGGTCTCCCGTGCGCTGGCTTCGCGGGAACGTCTCGGCAGCGACCTGGGAGCCGGACGGGTGGGGGACCTCCTGAGGAAGCTGGACTGGACCCGGCCCGAGGAGGGCGAGCCGGTCCCCGGCGCCACCGGCGCGCTGGACGTCGTGCGAGAGGCCCTGGCCCGGCACCGCATGGACGGCGAGCTCCAGGAGCTGACGTCATCGGTGGACGACTTCCGGCTCCCCCGGCTCGAGGACCACGAGGTGGTCGTCGCGCTCTGCGTCAGCCACCACCGGTCGGACGCGATCGTCGTGCGGTCCAGCGGGATCACGAGCCTCCGGTTGCCCGGGGTGAGCGTCGAGTCGGTCCAGCGGGCAGGGCACCGCTTCCACGCCGCCCTCGCCCGGGCGCAGGAGCCGGCGCCCGCACCGGAGGGGCGGCGCGAGGCGGAGGCGGTCGTCGACTCCGTCCTGCGCTGGATGTGGGACACCGTCGGCGGGCCGGTCCTGGACCACCTGCGGATCTCGACGGGGCTCGACCCCGCGGGGCCGTGCCCGCGGGTGTGGTGGCTCACCTCCGGCGGGGCCGAGGTGCTGCCCTGGCACGCCGCGGGACGGCACTCGACCCGCTTCGACGACGCCCCGCAGACCGTGGTGGACCGCGTCGTCTCCAGCTGTGCGCCCTCGCTCCGCGCCTTCACGCACTCGCGCCGCTCGCGGGGGGACGGGCCTGCGGCGTCGCCGTCGCTGCTGGCGCTCGGCGTCCCCGTCACCCCCGGGCAGTGCGACCTCCCGGGGGCGAGGGCGGAGATCGACGCCATCGCCGACCTGTTCGGGACCGACTGCACCGTCCCGGACGCCAGGACGGCCGAGTCCCTGGTCACCGAGATCGCCGCCCACGCGAACTTCCACTTCGCCGGGCACTGCTCCGTCGACGTCGTCGACCCGTCGGCGAGCGCGCTGCTCCTGGCCGCGGACGGGGAGGGGCTCTCCTTCGGGGACGTGGCTCGCCTGGACCTCGACGCGTGGTGCTGCTTCCTGTCGGCGTGCTCGACCGCCGATCTGCGGGGGGCCCTGCCCGACGAGTCGCTGCACCTCGCCACCGCCTTCCAGCTGGCCGGGTTCCGTCACGTCGTCGCGACGATGTGGACCGTCCAGGACAGGGTGGCGCTGCAGGCCGCCCAGCTCTTCTACCGTCGCGGCGTCCTCTCGCCGGGGGTCGGCGCCCAGGAGGTGGCCCTCGCGCTGAACGAGACCGTGCGGACCCTGCGCAACCTGCGCGTGCACCAGCCCTCGAGCTGGGCCGGGTGGATCCACGTCGGCGGGTGAGCCGGCCGCCCGTCGTCGGTCCGTGTGCCCGGGCGTGAGGCGCTGTGATCGCGGGGGCGCCGACGCGGCCTCACAGCGACAGGCTGGGGTGCAGCTCGGCGACCGTCCACGTCCGCCGCCGGTGGCACGCCACCACCGTCACCCCCAGCGCCAGCACCCCGAACCCGGCCAGCACCGCCGCGTCCGCCCACACCGGGCCCGTCGCCGCGCCCGCGACGAGGTGCCGCAGGCCGTCCGCCGCGTACGACATCGGCAGGAACGGGTGGATGGCCTCGAAGAACGCCGGGGACGTCCCCACCGGGTAGGTCCCGCCCGCCGAGGTCAGCTGCAGGACCAGCAGCACCAGCGCGACCAGCCGGCCCACCCCGCCCAGCAGCGCGTTCAGGCACTGGTGCACCGCTGTGAAGACCACCGCGACCAGCGCCGCGAACGCCCCCGTCGCCACCGGGTGCGGCGAGGAGATGCCCACCGCCAGCCACAGGACCAGCCACAGGACCACGGCCTGCGCCACCCCCAGCAGCGCCCCCGGCGCCCACCCCGCCACGGCCACCCGCAGCGACGAGGCCGTCGAGGCCAGCGCCCGCTGCGAGACCGCCCGCAGCACCATGTACGTCACCATCCCGCCGACCCACAGCGCCACCGGCACGAACAGCGGGGCCAGGCCGTCGCTGTAGCGGGACACCGCGTGGTCCTTCACCCGCTCGGCGGCCACCGGCGCGGCGACGACCGCGGCGCGGTCGGTGCCCTCGTCGCCGTAGTCGGGGACGCGCTGCTGACCGTCGGCCAGCTGCGTGCGCAGCGACCCCGCGCCGTCGGCGAGCTGCTTCGTGCCCCCCGCCAGCGCGGACGCGCCGTCCTGGGCGCGGGAGGCGCCGTTCAGCAGCGCGACGGCCCCGTCGTCGACGCCGCCGGCGCCGGTCGCCAGCTGCTGCGCGCCGTCGGCGGCCGAGCGGGCCCCCGCCGCCAGCGTCGTCGTCCCCGCGGCGAGCGCGTCGGCCCCCTCGGCGGCCTGCGCGACGCCCTGCTCCAGCGCCGGGGCCGCCTGCGCCACCTGCTGCGCGCCCGTCGCGACCGCCGCCGCTCCCGCCGACAGCCGGTCCGCGCCCGCGGCGAGGGCGTCCACCTGCGTGCGGACCTGCTGCGCGGCCCCGGCCGGCGACCCGTCGGCGAGGGTCCGCTGCACCTGCTCCAGGGTCGCGACGGCCTGCGCGAGGGACTCGTCGCCGGGGTCGGCGGCGGCCTGCGCCCGGGCCCGCTCCAGCAGCTGCGCCACGACGGGGTCCAGGTCGCGGGCCGACTCCAGCGCGGGCAGGAGCCGGTCGGCGGCCTGCGCCAGCGCGTCGGCGCCCTCGGACACCTGACCGGTGCCGGTGGCGACCTGCGCGGCCCCGGCCGACAGCTCCGCGGTCCGGGCCGGCAGGTCCTGCGTCGCGGTCCGCAGCTGGTCCAGCCCGGAGGCCAGCCGCCCGGCCCCCTGCGCCGCGCCGTCGGCGCCCGCGGCGACCTGCGCGGTCCCGTCGGCCAGCTGCTGCGACCCCGCGCGCAGCGCGCCGGTGCCGTCGGCCAGCCGCGCCGCCCCCGACCCCAGGTCGCCCAGCCCGACGACCAGGGTGTTCGCGCCCTCGTCGGCCTGCTGCGCCCCGTCGGCCAGCTGACCGGCCCCGTCGGCGGCCTGCCCGAGGGAGTCGTGGACCTGCGAGAACGCGACGTACACGTTCTCCAGGTAGTCCGTCGTGGCGCCGGTGGCGACCTTCGTGCGGATCGTGGTGGCGATCGTGTTCGCGACCTGCCCCAGGATGTAGTTCTCGGCGTCGTCGGTCGTGACCGTCAGCCGGGCCTGCCGGGGGTCGTCCCCGCCGGTCGAGGCGAGCGCCGAGGAGAAACCCTCCGGGATGCGCAGGACCGCCGCGAACTCACCGTCCCGCAGCCCGTCCCGCGCCTGTTCCTCGGTCGCGGTCTCCCAGTGGAAACCGGCCGCGGCGTCGGGGCCGGTGAGCTCGCCGACGAGTTCGTCGCCGGCCGCCACGGTGCGCGGGGAACCGTCGACGCCCGTCACGGTCGCGGAGGAGTCGGAGTTCACGACCGCCGCCCGCAGGTTCGACAGGCGGCTCACCGGGTCGGTGTTCGACCACAGGTACAGGCCGCCGTACAGCAGCGGGACGACCACCACCGCCACCAGCGCCAGCTTCGTGATCGTCGCGCGCCGGAACCGGGCCAGTTCCAGGCCGGGGAGGGAGAACCTGGGCAGTTTCACTGTTCGTCCTGTCACAGCTGGGGGAGGTCGAGGAGGGTGCGGCCGTCACCGGGGTGCCAGCGGACGTCGGAGGTGTCGGAGCAGCTGGCCACGACCGTCAGGCCCGGCTGCTGCTCCCGCAGCGCGGCCAGCGATTCCCAGGCCCGGCGGCGGTCCTCGCTGCGGCGCAACGAGTCCACGTCGTCGACGACGAGGACGTCGGGGCGGCCGATGAGGGCCAGCACGACGCCGAGCGTCATGCGTTCCAGCGGGTCGATGTCGCTGACGAACTCCCGAGGCCGCAGCGCGGGGACGTCGGCCCCGGCCTCGGCCGTGCGGGCCAGCGCCCGCTCGACGCGGTGCAGCTGCTCGGCGACCTGCTCCTCGCCCACCCACGGCCGGTGCCACGGCTGGTGCAGGACGAGGCGCTCGGCGACGTGCTGCTCCACGGTGAGGGCGTCGTCGAGCTCGTTGACGCCGCGCACCTCGGCGAGCGCGACCCGGCGGCGGACCGAGCGGGCCCGGGCGGGCAGTTCCTCGCCCAGGACGCTCAGCCGCCCGGCGGTCGGTCGCATCCGGCCGGCCAGCGTCAGCAGCAGCGACGTCTTCCCGGCTCCCGCGCGACCGCGCACCACCAGCGTCGAGCCGGCGGGCACGTCGAGGTCGACGCCGGAGTAGACGGTGCGCCCGCCCGCGCGCAGTCCCAGGCCCTCGGCGCTGATCACGACGGGACCTCCCCGGTGGACTCCTCGGTGGACTCCTCGGTGAACGCCGCGAGCGTCGCGCTCAGCAGGCGCGTCCCCACCCCGGGGCCCTCGCCCAGCAGCGTGGAGGTGACCAGGCCCTCGTGGGCGGTGACGAGCGCGCGGACGAGGTCGTCGGCGCCGACGGCGGGCCGGCGCCCGATCCGGTGCAGCGCCGCGACGAGGACGGGGGCCAGTTCGGCCCGCAGCCGCGCGCGGTGCTCGGCCAGGGCGGCGGCGGCGTCGGGGTTGCGCAGCGCCTGCGCGGTGAACTCGGCCCGCACGGCGTGCCACTGCCGGTCGACGGGCAGGACCTCCAGGACGTGCCCGACGACCTGGTCGAGGTCGGTGCCGGGCAGGCCGTCGGCGAGGCGTTCGGTGACGCGGTCGACGAGCGCGGCGGCCTGGGAGGTGTAGAGGGCGGCGACGACGTCGTCCATGGTGGCGAAGTTGGAGTAGAAGGCGCCGCGGGTGAACCCGGCGCGCTCGCAGACGCTCTCGACGCTGCTGCGGGCCAGGCCCTGCTCGCCGAGGACGTCGAGGGCGGCGGCCAGCAGGCGGGCCCGGGTCTGCTCGCGGCGCCGCGTGGTGCGCGCGTCGGGGCCGGGCGGGGCGGTGGTCACGGTCCCAGGGTAGGGCATTCCGATACGAAATGCATCCGATGCGTTGTGCATCGCGGTGGGTGGTCCTGGGAAGGGCACGTGAACGGCACGTGGGGAGCACACCGGGCTCCTAGGCTGGACCCGCGGACGCGTCCTGCGTCCCGCGACGGGGGATCACAGCAGGGGGCACGACAGGTGACGAACACCGACCAGCCGGCGCAGCAGGAGACGGGACGGCCCGCGGCCCGGCCCCGCCGCAGCTGGGCCCGACGGCCGACCACCTGGATCGGGCTCGGCGCCGTCGTCGCGGCCGGCGGGTACTGCGCCGCGGCCCTCGCCCTCGGCGGCCACGCCCCCCGCGGCACCACCGTCCTGGGCGCCGACGTCGGCGGCCGGGACCGCGCCGGCGTCGAACGGGTCCTCGGCGAGCGCGCCCGGGAACTGCAGACCCGGCCCCTGGCCCTGCAGGTCACCGGTGCCGGCGCCGCCGCCGGCGGCCAGCTCGTCCCGGCCGACTCCGGCCTCGCGATCGACGTCCCCGGCACCGCCGAACGCCTCACCGGGCCCGCCTGGAGCCCCGCCGACCTGTGGCGCCACGTCGCCGGCGGGACCGCCACGGCCCCCGACGTCGACGTCGACACCGGCGCCCTCACCGCCGCGCTGCGGCCCCTGGCCGACTCCGTCGCGCTCGCCCCCGTCGAGGGGGCCGTCACCTTCGACGTCCGCGACGGCGGCGTCGTCGAACCCGCCGTGACCGCCCCCGCCGCCGGCCGCACCCTCGACGCCGGCGCCGCCGCCGGGACCGTCGCCGCCGGCTGGCTCGGCGGTGGCCCCCTCACCCTGGAGGCCGCCGTCGCCGAACCCAGCGTCGACGCCGCCGGCATCCAGGCCGCCGTCGACACCATCGCCCGGCCCGCCGTCGCCGGGGACCTCGTCGTCGCCGGCGGCGGGCGCGAGGCGACCATCGCCCCCGCCGGGTTCGCCCCCGCGCTCGCGGTCCGGCCCGTGGACGGGCAGGCCGCCCTCGTCGTCGACGGGCCCCGCCTCCAGGCCGCGCTCGTCGCGGCCGACCCCCAGTTCGAGACCGCCCCGCAGGACGCCCGCATCCAGATCGCCGGGGACGTCCCGCAGGTCGTGCCCGCCGTCACCGGCCGGGCCGCCCCCGTGGAGGACCTCGCCGCGGCCGCCGCGAAGGCCCTCACCGGGACGGCCCCCACGCGCCGCGCCGAGGTGCAGCTCGTGGAGAGCCAGCCGGAGCTGACGACCGAGGAGCTGAACGGCCTCGGCATCCGCGAGCGGATCTCCACGTTCGCGACGACCCTGACGTCCGACGCGAAGCGCACCGAGAACATCCGCATCGCGGCCGGGTACGTGAACGGCACGATCCTGCGCCCGGGGGAGGAGTTCTCCCTCAACGACACCGTCGGGGAGCGGACCGCCGCGCGCGGGTTCAACAAGGCGCCCGTCATCTCCAACGGCCGCCTCGTCGACGACTACGGCGGCGGCGTCTCGCAGCTGTCGACGACCCTGTTCAACAACGTGTTCTTCGCCGGGCTCGACGAGCTGGAGCACAAGCCGCACTCGCTCTACATCTCCCGCTACCCCGAGGGGCGGGAGGCGACGCTGGACTGGCGCAGCATCGACAACCGCTTCCGCAACGACTCCGGGCACGGCGTGTACATCGAGGCCGGGATCGTCGGGAACAAGGTCGTCGTCTCGATGTACGGGACGAGGTTCATGGACGTGGAGTCCATCACCTCCCCGCGCCGCAACGTCCGCCCCGGCCGCACCGTGTACGACACCTCGGCGTCGTGCCGCCCGAACCCCACCCCGCACACCGGGTTCACGGTCGACGTCACGCGGGTCATGACGCCGGTCGGCGGGGGCCCGCAGCAGCGGGAGACGTGGACGACCACCTACAACACCGACAACCGGGTGGTCTGCGGGCCGGACCCGTCGGCGCCGAAGCCCGCGCCCACCGCGCCCGCGCCCGCCGCGTCGGCGCCCGCGGCGCCCCCGGCGTAGCGGTCAGAGGGGGATGACGTCCAGGTCGACCGCGCGCACGGGCCACAGGTCCAGGTCGAACCGGACGCCCGGCAGGGCGTGGCTCAGCTCGGACTGCAGGCGGAACCCCTCGCTGGCGTAGGCCGTGCAGGACGAGGGGGAGTCCCAGCCGCACAGGTCGACGGGGTGGTGCTCGTCGAAGTAGGCCTGCCACCGCAGGAGACCGGTGCGCAGGTGCTCGTCCAGCCCCAGGTCGTCCAGGTGCGTGAGGCTGAGGACGAAGCCGCCGAGGTCGGCCGGCGCCCACACGGGCGTCGGGGCCAGGTAGTCGCTCATGAGACGCAGCCGCTCAAGTCGCTCGAAAGGCACCCGTCGAGGGTAGGCCCTCCGCGCGGGTGCTTCGAGCCGTCGGGCCCCTACTGCCGCAACCGTTCAGCGCGACCATCCAACGACGTGGCGTCGTAGTCGGGCGATCCCGGCTGTCGACAGTCGATCACCCGGGCGTCGATGAACGTTCACCCAGCGTTGTCGACAGCGCAGTCACAGCTCCGTCGGTGAACCTGCGCCCCGGCCCCCTCGTGACGCCGGGGAGCAGCCCGCGCCCCCGACCCCGAGGTGACCGCCATGAGCAGCACGTCCACCACCGACCGCCCCCCGACCCCCGGCCGCCGCCCCCGGCGGCGCGGCCCGTGGATCGCCCTGGCGGTCCTGGCCGCCCTGCTCGCCGTCGCCGCCCTCGTCGGCCCCCGCGTCTACGCCGCCCTCGCCGACGACGCCGCCGCCCCGCTGGCCACCGCCGGGGCCACCCCGGCCACCACACCCACCGCCGCCTCCGACGACGCCACCCTCGACGGCCCCTGGACCATCACCCCCGGCGGCACCGCCGGGTACCGCGTCGAGGAGGTCCTCAACGGCCAGGACGTCACCGTCACCGGCCGCACCGACCAGGTCAGCGGCGCCCTGACGGTGGCCGCCGGGCAGCTCACCGCCGCCACCGTCTCCGTCGACCTCGCCAGCGTCACCACCGACTCCAGCCAGCGCGACAACCAGTTCCGCAGCAGCCGCATCATGGACGTCGAGCAGCACCCCACCGCCGACCTCACCCTCACCGAGCCCGTCCCCCTCGGCGGCCTCGACGTCGGCTCCACCCTCGCCGTGGACCTCGTCGGCACCCTGACGCTCAAGGGCACCACCCGCGACGTGACGATCCCCGCGACCGTCCAGCGCACCGCCGAGGACGCCGTCACCGTCACCGGCTCCCTCGACCTCACCTGGTCCGACCACGGCGTCCAGGCCCCCGACCTCGGGTTCGTGTCCGTCCAGGACACCGGCACCGTCGAGTTCTCCGTCAGCGCCGCCCCCGCCTGAGCGGTGCCCGGGCGGGAGCCGGATGCCGCCGAAGCGCTGCGGGAGGTGAGGACCCTCCCTACGCTGAGCCCATGTCGTCCGCGGGAGCGGTGGACCCGCTGCTCCTGCGCGCGTGGCACGAGGTCTCCGAAGGGATCATGGTGCTCGACGCCCGGCAGTGGCGCGTCGAGCACGTCAACGCCGCCGGCGCCGCGATCTACGGGCTCGCCCCCGCCGACCTCACCGGCAAGCTGCTCTCGGAGGTGTTCCCCGCCGCCGTCGGCGGCGACTTCCACGCCGAGCTGCGCCGCACCCGCGCCGAGGGCGGCCTCGTCACCTGGTCCGGCGCCGTCCCCGGCACCGGCCGCTGGATCGCCGTGCGCGCCCAGCGCGTCGAGACCGCCCCCGGCGCCAAGGTCCTGTGCTCCTTCCGCGACGTCACCGCCGAGCACGCCCTCGAGGTCGAGCGCGACGAGCTGACCCGCTCCCTGGAACGCTCCCTGGAGCACACCACCCGCCTGCTGCACCTGTCCGAGACGCTCACCGCCACCCGCACCGTCACCGACGTCGCCGCCGCGGCGGCCGCCGTCGCCCGCGACGGCTTCGGCGCCGCCTACGCCGCCCTGTCCGTCGTCGACCACGAACGACGGCTGCTGCGCACCCCCTTCACCGGCGAGTACGCCCCCGGCGCGCAGCAGCAGTGGCAGGACCTGCCCCTCGACGGCCCCGGCCCCGGCACCCTCGCCCTGCGGCAGGGCCACCCCCGCTTCGACGACGCCACCAGCCTGCGCACGAACTTCCCCGACCTCGCCCACCGCTGGGAAGCCGGGCGGGTCCGCTACCTCGCGACCGTCCCGCTCGTCGCCGCCGGCCGCACCCTCGGCCTGCTCACCATGGTCTGGCACGAGGACCTCGAACTGTCCGAGAACCAGCGCGCCATGCTCGTCGCGCTGGCCTCCTACTCCACCCAGGCCCTCCAGCGCGCCCTGCTCCTCGACGAGCGGACCGCCGCCGCCCGCACCCTCCAGACGTCGATGCTCACCCGCGACCTGCCCCAGGTCGGCGACCTCGAGCTCGTCGCCCGCTACGTCCCCGCCCACGCCGGCGACCAGGTCGGCGGCGACTGGTACGACGGCGTCCTGCTGCCCGACGGGACGACCCTGCTCGTCATCGGCGACGTCGCCGGCCACGACATCACCGCCGCCGCCGAGATGGGGCAGCTGCGGATCGCGCTGCGCGCCCTCGCCGTCGACCGCGACGACCCGCCCGCCGAGCTGCTCGACCGCCTCGAGTCCGTCGTCGACTCCTTCCGCTCCGACGCGATCCTCGCCAGCTGCCTCGTCGCGCGCGTCGAGCAGGACGGGGCCGCCCGCGCGGCCGGGCTCCGGACCCTGCGCTGGGCCAACGCGGGCCACCCGCCGCCGGTCCTGGTGCTGCCCGACGGCACCGCCCGCGTCCTGGGCGCCGCCCCCGACCTCCTCCTGGGCGTCGGGGCCGGCCGCCGCACCGACCACGTCGTCGACGTCCCCGCCGGCTCCACGCTGCTGCTGTACACCGACGGCCTCGTCGAACGCCGCGACGACGACCTGGACGCCGGGACCGAGCGGCTGCGGGCCGAGGCGTCCGCCCTCGCCGGCGCCGACCTCGCCGACGGCCTGGACCGGCTGCTCGCCCGGCTGCGCGGCCAGGCCGACGACGACGTCGCGCTGCTCGCCGTCCGGTTCCACCCGCACGCCTGACCTACGATCTCCCGGTGAGCGAGCGGGAACCGATCGTCTTCGAGGGCCGGACCGGGGTCGTGCACCCCATCACGCGGTACTGGACCCCCGTCCTGCACCGCCCCTGCACCCCCGTCACCGCCTTCGACGACGCCCTCGTGCAGCTCGTCGCCGACATGTTCGCCTCCATGGACGCCGCCGACGGGGTGGGCCTGGCCGCCAACCAGATCGGCGTGGACGCCCGCGTGTTCGTCGTCGACTGCCCCGACGCCCGCAGCGAGGAGACCGGCGAGAACGTCGTCGCGCACGTCGTGAACCCCGTCCTGCACCTGCCCACCGGCCGCAGGCGCCGCCTCGACCTCGACGGCGAGGGCTGCCTGTCGGTGCCGGGGGAGTACGCCGAGCTGGCCCGCCCCGACACCGCCGAGGTCACCGGCGTCGACGTCCACGGCGCCCCCGTGCGGATCGTGGGGACCGGGCTGCTCGCCCGCTGCCTGCAGCACGAGGCCGACCACCTCGACGGCGTCGTCTACGTCGACCGGCTGCCGGCCGGGGAACGCGAGCAGATCCTCGCCGCCGCCGGGCTGGAGGGCCCCGCGTGATCGTCCTGGGGGTCGAGTCCAGCTGCGACGAGACCGGCGTCGGCCTCGTCAGCGACGGCGTCCTGCTCGGCGACGCGCTCGCCTCCAGCATGGACGCGCACGCCCGGTTCGGCGGCGTCGTCCCCGAGGTCGCGGCCCGCGCCCACCTGGAGTCCATGCTGCCGGTGCTGCACGAGGCCCTGGAGAAGGCGTCCCTGGGGCTCGGCGACGTCGACGCCGTCGCCGTCACCGCCGGACCGGGCCTGTCGACGGCCGTGCAGGTCGGGCTCGCCTCGGCCAAGGCGCTGGCGTTCGCCCTCGGCAAGCCGCTGTACGGCGTGCACCACCTCGCCGGGCACGCCGCCGTCGACGTCCTGGAGCACGGGCCGCTGCCGCCGCGGTGCGTGGCGCTCGTCGTCAGCGGCGGCCACACGTCGCTGCTGCTGCTCGGCGACCTGGGCCGGGACCCGATCGTGCACCTGGGCGACACCATCGACGACGCCGCCGGGGAGGCGTTCGACAAGGTCGCCCGCGTGCTGGGGCTGGGGTACCCCGGCGGGCCGGTCGTCGACCGCGTCGCCCGCGACGGCGACCCGCACGCCATCGCCTTCCCCCGCGCCCTGTCCCGGCCCTCCGACCCCGCCTACGGGTTCTCCTTCTCCGGGGTGAAGACGGCCGTGGCGCGCTGGGTCGAGGCCCGCGTCGACGCCGGCGGCGAGGTGCCCGTCGCGGACGTCGCCGCCAGCTTCCAGGAGGCCGTCGCCGACGTCCTGACCCGCAAGGCGCTCGCGGCCTGCCGCGAGCACCGCGTCGGGACGCTGCTGCTCGTCGGCGGGGTCGCGGCCAACTCCCGCGTCCGGGCGCTGGCCGAGGAGCGGTGCGCCGCGGCGGGTGTGGAGCTGCGGGTGCCGCCGATCCGGTTGTGCACCGACAACGGGGCGATGATCGCCGCCGTCGGCGACCTGCTGGTCCGCGCCGGCGCCCCCGCCTCCGGCCTGGACCTGGGCGCGGACCCGTCCGCGCCGCTGACGGGGGCCCTGCTGGCCGGTCCCTGGACCTGAGGCACTTCCCGGCCCGTGCGTACGTTGGGTCCTGCGAACCCCTCGAGCGAAAGGTGTCGGACCCGTGGCGATCGACTACTCGAAGAAGGCGAACGACCCTGAACCGCCCGCGGGCGGGGGAGGTGGCGTGTCGCTGTCGAAGGTCACGCTGACGAAGGCGGCGCCCAAGGTCTCGCTGTCCAAGTCCGGCGCCACCGGCGGCACCCTGCGCGTGCACCTGGCCTGGAACGCGCGCCCGGCCGCGGCCCCCGCCTCCGGCGGCGGGTTCTTCTCCAAGCTCAAGGCCGCCGCCGCCCCGCAGAGCGGCATCGACCTCGACCTCGGCGCCCTGTACGAGTTCACCGACGGCTCCAAGGGCGTCGTGCAGGCCCTCGGCAACGCCTTCCGCGACGCCGGCGCCGGCGACCCCGTCGTCTGGCTCGACGGCGACGACCGCACCGGCGGCGGCGGGGAGAACCTGTTCGTCGACCTGCGCGACGCGGCCCGCATCAAGCGCATCCTCGTGTTCGCCTTCATCTACGAGGGCGTCCCGAACTGGGCCGCCGCCGACGGCGTGGTGACGCTGCACCCGGTGTCGGGCCCCGAGATCGAGGTGCGCCTCGACGAGCACGACGACCGCTCGCCCATGTGCGCCATCGCGCAGATCGTCTCCGACGGCCGGGAGATCTCGGTGCAGCGCGAGGTGCGGTACGTGCAGGGCGGGCAGCAGGCCCTCGACGAGGCCTTCGGGTGGGGCATGCGCTGGCGGACCGGGCGCAAGTAGCCCCCGCGGCGCGTCCCCGGCGGGAACGCCGGCTCCCCGGTGACGACCGTCGGCACCGGGGAGCCGACGTCCCCCCTCGTCCGCCGCACCCCGGGGCCACCTCGCAACGCGTCCGCAACCGGGGACGGCTAGCCTCGTCGCGAGATCCACGAGGGCAGTCTGTCGAGGAGGACGACCGTGACCACGCAGAGCGATGCGGTGCCGACGGTGGCGCCCGACCCCGAGTTCGCGCAGCAGGCCGTGGCCCAGCCCGACCTGTACGAGCGCGCCGCCGCCGACCGGCTCGGGTTCTGGGCCGAGCAGGCCCGCGAGAACGTCACCTGGGACACCGACTTCACCGACGTCCTGGACTGGAGCGACCCGCCGTTCGCGAAGTGGTTCGTCGGCGGGAAGCTCAACGTCGCCGTCAACTGCGTCGACCGGCACGTCGCGGCCGGGCACGGCGACCGCGTCGCCTTCCACTTCGAGGGCGAACCGGGCGACACGCGGACGGTCACCTACGCCGACCTGCACGAGCAGGTGCAGCGCGCCGCGAACGTCCTGGAGGGTCTCGGTGTCCGGGCCGGGGACCGCGTCGCCATCTACCTGCCGATGCTCGTGGAGTCCGTCGTCGCGATGCTGGCCTGCGCCCGGCTGGGGGCGGCCCACTCGGTCGTGTTCGGCGGTTTCTCCGCCGACGCGCTGAACTCCCGCGTCAACGACGCGCAGGCCAAGCTCGTCATCACCTGCGACGGCTCCTACCGCCGCGGCAAGCCGACCACGCTCAAACCCGCCGTCGACGCCGCGCTGGCCAAGGGCGCCCCGTCCGTCACGAACGTGCTCGTCGTGAAGCGCAACGGCGAACCGGTGGACTGGGTCGAGGGCCGCGACGTGTGGTGGCACGAGGCGCTGGCAGCGGCTGCGCCGCAGCACGAGGCGCAGGCGTTCGACGCGGAGAACCCGCTGTTCGTCCTCTACACCTCCGGCACCACCGGCAAGCCCAAGGGCATCCTGCACACCTCCGGCGGGTACCTCGTCCAGACCGCGTACACGACGAAGAACGTCTTCGACGTCCGCCCCGAGCGCGACGTGTACTGGTGCACCGCCGACGTCGGCTGGGTCACCGGGCACTCCTACGTCGTGTACGGGCCGCTGGCCAACGGCCTCACCCAGGTCATCTACGAAGGCACCCCCGACACCCCCGACAAGGACCGCTGGTGGTCCATCGTGGAGAAGTACCGCGTCACCGTCCTGTACACCGCCCCCACCGCGATCCGCACCTGCATGAAGTGGGGCGAGGAGTTCCCCGCCCGCCACGACCTGTCGTCCCTGCGGGTCCTGGGCAGCGTCGGGGAGAACATCAACCCCGAGGCGTGGAACTGGTACCGCCGCGTCATCGGCGCCGACCGCACCCCCATCGCCGACACCTGGTGGCAGACCGAGACCGGCGCCCAGATGATCGCCCCGCTGCCGGGCGTGACGGCGCTGAAGGCGGGCTCGGCGCAGGTGCCGCTGCCGGGCATCGTGGCCGAGGTCGTCGACGACGCCGGGGACCCCGTGCCGCACGGGCAGCCCGGGTACCTCGTGCTCACCGAGCCGTGGCCGGCGATGCTGCGCGGCATCTGGGGCGACGAGCAGCGGTTCAAGGACACGTACTGGTCCCGCTTCCCGGGCCGCTACTTCGCCGGTGACGGCGCCAAGCGCGACGCCGACGGCGACATCTGGCTCCTCGGCCGCGTCGACGACGTCATGAACGTCTCCGGGCACCGGCTGTCCACCGCCGAGATCGAGTCCGCGCTCGTGTCCCACCCCGACGTGGCCGAGGCCGCCGTCGTGGGAGCCACCGACGAGACCACCGGGCAGGCCGTCGTCGCGTTCGTCATCCTGCGCGGCGGGCACGAGCAGGGGCCGGACACCGTGGCGGACCTGAGGAACCACGTGGCGAAGGAGATCGGGCCCATCGCCAAACCGAAGTCGATCATGGTGGTGGCCGAGCTGCCCAAGACCCGCTCGGGCAAGATCATGCGCCGGCTGCTGCGGGACGTCGCCGAGCACCGCGCCCCCGGCGACGTCACCACCCTGACCGACTCCTCGGTCATGGACGCCATCACCGCGGGCATGGACAAGGCTCCCCAGGACTGACGCCCGACCTCCACCGCACCCCCGCGCCCGCAGCACCACCCGGGCGCGGGGGTGCGTCACCGTGGAGGGGTGCAGACCCGACCCCGCCGCAGGATCACCGGGACCGTCGTCGCCACCGGGGTCGTCGCCGCGGGCGCGGCCCTCGCCGGTGCCCCCGACTGGTTCGGGCTCGCCGGGGCGCGGCCCTTCGTGTGGACCGTCCCGTTCCGCGTCCCCGTCGGCCTCGGGCTGGCCGGGCTGGCCGTCGCGACCGGGCTCGCGGGCCTGCGGTGGCGCCGGGCCCTGCCCGCGGCGACGGCGCTGGCGCTGGCCGCGGCCGGTTCGCTGGGCACGACCGCCGCCCGCGGCGCGTCGGCCGGGCAGCTGCCCGCCGCCCGCGGCGGCGACGTGACGTTCCTGGCCGCCAACGTCCTGAAGGACCGCGCCGACCCCGCCGCGGTCGCGGAGCTGGCCGTCGCCGCGGACGCCGACGCCGTCTCGCTGCCGGAGGCGACGCACGCCTTCGCCGCCGACGTCGCCGACCGCGTCCGGGCCCGCACCGGCACCCGCTTCCAGGTCTTCCACCGCGCCGACCGCGACGGCCGCCACGGGACGGCCCTGCTCGTCTCCGACCGGCTGGGGGAGTACCGCGCCACCGGGGAGCTGACCGACGGGCTCAAGGCCGTCGTCACCGCCGCCCCCGTCGGCGGCGACGGCCCCGTGCTGGCCGCCGCGCACACCGCGGCCCCCGTCCCCGGCCTCCTGGACGCGTGGGCCGTGGAGGTGCGGGCCGTCGCCGACTGGTGCGCGCGGACCCCCGGCGCCCTCCTGGCCGGTGACCTGAACGCCACCCTCGACCACCCCGGCCTGCACCTGCGCGGGTCCTGCGTCGACGCCGGCGAGCAGACCGGCACGGGCGCGCGCGGCACCTCGCCGGCGAGGGTGCCCGCACTCGCCGGCGCCACCATCGACCACGCCCTGGCCGACGGGAACCGTTGGCGCGCCGTCGGTTCGCGTGTCGCGGACCTCACCGGCAGTGACCACCGCGCGGTGATCGCCCGGTGGCGGCCGGTCGACTGAGCGCCGCGCCGCTGCTCCGACCGGGGGAAACCCCGCACCACCCGCGACCGCTTCGGCCGAACGCCCGCCGCGCCCGCCCCGGCGCCGTACTGTCGTCCTGGTCGTCGCTCGTCCCCCTGTGCGAGAGCGGCCCCTGCGTCGCCGTCGGTCCCCCCGCCGGCGGCGACGCGTCCCCCTGCCGGTGCACCCGCTCGACGCAGCTCCTAGGCTCTGGCCCTGCGCCCCGACTCCCGTGCGGGCAGCGCGACCGTCCTAGGAGGATCTGGATGACCACCCTGAACGACCGTCCCGTCGGGGCCCCCGAACGCACGATCGGTCAGCTCGTGGCCGACGCGACGAAGGACGTCACCGAGCTCGTCCGCTACGAGATCGCCCTGGCCAAGGCGGAGATCACGGCCGACGTGAAGAACGGCGCCATCGGTGGCGCCCTGTTCGCCGTCGCCGGCGTCTTCGGCTTCGTCGCGTTCGTCTTCCTCGGGGTGACCGTCGCCTACGCGCTGCACGAGGGCGCCGGCTGGCCCGTGTGGCTGAGCTTCCTGGTCGTCGCCGTCGCGATGCTCCTCGTCGCCGGGATCGCCGCCGCGATCGGCTTCGGCCGCGTCAAGCAGGTCCGCCCGCCCGAGCGCACCATCCGCACCTCCAAGGACAGCGTCGCCGCGATCAAGGCCGCCGCCACCGGCAAGCCCGTCGCGAAGACCATCGCGGCCCCCACCGGCGCGCGCCGCCTCGAGCACTGACCCCGCACCCCGCCAGCGACGCCACCGACGTCTCCGCCGTCCTCGTCGAGGGCCCCTGGCGGCACCGGCTCGTCGCCGCGCACGGGGCGCGGTTCCACGTCGCCGAGCTCGGTGAGGGCCCGCTCGTCCTGCTGCTGCACGACTTCCCGCAGTTCTGGTGGGCGTGGCGGGCCCAGCTCGTCGCGCTCGCCTCGGCGGGGTACCGGGCCGTCGCGATGGACCTGCGCGGGTACGGCGCCTCGGACAAGCCGCCGCGCGGGTACGACACCCCGACGTCGGCGGCCGACGTGGCCGCCGTCGTCCGGGCCCTGGGGGAGCGCGACGCCGTCGTCGTGGGCCTGGGCATCGGGGGCCGCACGGCGTGGGCGCTGCCGTCGCTGCACCCCGAGCAGGTCCGCGGCGTCGTCGTGGTCGGCGCGGCCCACCCGCTGCTGAGCGGGCACGTCCTGCGGGACCGGCTCGGGCGGCCCGCCGGGTTCGACACCACCCGCACCGCGTTCTGGCGGCAGCTGCCCGCCCTGCCCGAACGGTCCTTCCTGCGCGGCGACGGCGTCGAGCGGGTCCTGCGGGAACGCTCGGGCCCCGGCTGGCCGGCCGCCGAGGACGTCGCCCGCTACGCCGAGGCGATCCGGGTGCCGTTCGTGGCGCACTCGGCGCTGGAGTACCACCGCTGGATCGCCCGGTCCGCCGTGCGGGCCGACGGCCGCCGCTTCGCGGCCGCGCTGCGCGGCGGCGTGCACGTCCCGGTGCTGCAGGTCCGCGGGGAGCTCGACCCGACGGTCTCGACGGCGACGCTGGAGGCCGCGGCCCGCTTCGCCCACGGCCCGCACCGCCTCGAGGAGGTCCCCGGCGTCGGGCACTACGTGCCGGAGGAGGCCCCCGAGCGGCTCGCCCCGCTCCTGGCCGGCTGGCTCGCCCGGTGGTGACGCGCCCTGCGGGCCGACTCCCGCGGCGGCCCGGCTACCCGCCCGTGCAGGCGCCCGTGGACACCTCGGCGGTCCCCGCGCCGGCGAGGACCGCGTCGAGCTCGTCGGGGGTCAGCGCGTACCCGGTCCGCTCGTCGTCGAGGGACTTGGCGAACACGACCCCCGCGACCCGGCCGTCCTCGGTCAGCAGCGGCCCGCCGGAGTTGCCCGGCTGCACCTGCGCGTACACCGAGTAGACCTCGCGGACGACGTCCACCGTGTCGCGGATGTCGCGGCCCTGCGCCTGCAGCACCTGCCGGACGCGGGCCGGCTCGGCCCGGTACGGCCCGTCGAGGGGGTAGCCCGCCACCACGGCCGCGTCCCCGGCGGCCAGCTCGCCCGCGCGGCCCAGCGGCTCCACGTCCAGGTCCGGCACCGCCAGCACGGCCAGGTCGCGGCCGGCGTCGAACGCGACGACGGTCGCCGGGTACTGCGGCCCCGTCCCGCCGGGCTGCACGAGCGGGTCCTCGACCCCGGCCACGACGTGCGCGTTCGTCACCACGCGCGCCACGCCCCCGGCCCGGTCCGCGACGAACCCCGACCCCTCCAGCCCGCGGCGGCAGCTGTCCGCGACCCCGGTGACCTTCACGACCGCCGCCGGGGCCTCCCGCAGCGCCTCGGGGGCCTGCGCGGCGGGCGCCTCGACGGGCGCGATCGGCTCGGGGTCCAGGCCGGTGAAGACCCGCGGGAACCCGCCGGCCTGGGCCGCGGACCAGAACCGCGCCAGCACGTCGCCGGTGGCGGGCGGGACGACCCGGTCGACCGCCGCGACGACCCGCGAGCCCGTCACGGCCTGCACGACCGACGGCAGGGGCGCCTGCCGGGCCGCGCCGGCGACGACCCACAGCACCAGCAGCGTCGCGACCCCGCCGGCCACGGCGCCCAGCACGGCGTCCACCAGCCGCGCCGGTTCCCAGCGCACGTGCGCCCGCAACCGGGACGCGACGAACCCCAGCAGCACGCGCCCCACCACCGCCAGGACGACGGTGCCCAGCACGACGGCCAGCGTCCGCTGCACGCCGGGGTCCCAGTCCGCGACGACCCGCGGCAGCGCCACGACGCCCACGGCCGCCCCGCCCACCAGCCCCAGCAGGCTCGCGACGCCGACGAGGAACCCCTCGCGGTACCCCGCGACGACCTGGGCGAGCAGCAGCACCAGCAGCACGACGTCCAGGACGCCCGACGAGCTCACGCCCCGCCCCCCGCCCAGGCCAGCGCCTCCTCCAGCGAGACGGTCGCGACCGGTCCCGGCGGCCGCGTCAGCAGACCACCGAGGTCGAGGACCCGCACGAGCACCTCCGCCGTGAACCCCCACACCAGCAGCCCCCGCACCGCGAACGCCGGGCCGGTGTACCCGCCGGTCCCGCGGACCCGCCGCACCGACCCCGGGGCCAGCAGCTCGGCCAGCGGCACCCGCTCCACGCGCGCCACCTCCGAGGGGTCCACGACCCCGACCGGGCACGGTTCGCGCCAGAACCCCACGACCGGGGTGACCGCGTGCTCGGAGTGGGCCAGCGCGAGCGTCGGCAGCTCCCCGAGGACGTCGACGCCCGCGGCGACCAGCCCGGTCTCCTCGGCGGCCTCCCGCAGCGCGGTCGCGGGCGCGTCGGCGTCGGCGGGGTCGCGCCGGCCGCCGGGGAAGGCGACCTGGCCCGAGTGCTGCCGCAGCGTCCCGGCCCGTTCGGTCAGCAGCACCTCCGGGCCGCCCGGCCCGTCGGCGAACAGCACGAGGACTGCGGCGGGGCGGCCGCCCGGCCCGTGCCCGGCCGCCCAGCGCAGGTCGGCCGCCGTGACGTGCGGCAGCCGGGTGGCCAGCGGCCGCAACCACTGCGGGACGCTCACGCCGGGACCGGGCCCTTGACCAGCGCCGCCGCCTTCACCGGGTCGGTCTCCCCGATCCCGCCGGAGGGGCACAGCCGCAGGACCGGGCACGCCCCGCACGCCGGTCGGCGGCTGTGGCAGGTGCGCCGGCCGTGGAAGATCATCCGGTGGTTGAACATCGTCCAGTCCTTGCGCTGGATGAGCGCGGCCAGGTCCGTCTCGACCTTCACCGGGTCCTCGTGCGCGGTGAAGCCCAGCCGGCGCGACAGCCGCCCCACGTGGGTGTCGACGGTGAGCCCGGGCACCCCGAAGGCGTCCCCGAGGACGACGTTCGCCGTCTTGCGCCCCACCCCCGGCAGCCGCACCAGGTCCGCCTGCCGGCCCGGCACCTGCCCGTCGTGCTCGGCGACGAGCTGGGCGGCCAGGCGCAGCAGGTTGTCGGCCTTGGCCCGGAAGAACCCCGTGGCCTGGATCAGCGCCTCCAGCCGGGCCCGGTCGGCCGCGGCCAGCGCGTGCGCGTCCGGGTACGCGGCGAACAGCGCCGGGGTGACCTGGTTGACCCGGGCGTCGGTGCACTGCGCCGACAGGACCGTCGCGACCAGCAGCTCGAAGGCGTCGGTGAAGTCCAGCTCGCAGTGCGCGTCGGGGTACCGCTGCGCGAGGAGGCGGTGCACCCGCCGGGCTCGGCGCGTGCGGGCCAGCTGCGTCTCCACCCGGGCGAGCCTACGTGGCGCTCCCGGGCCGCACCCGGTCCCGCCCGGGGTTCCGGTACCGCCGACGGCTCCCCGCGGGTGAGCGCGCACCACCGTGAGGGTGACACCCCGTCAAGACGCCCGGGACGGCGGACGACACGGACACCATGCTCCCGCGCGACCCCGAACCGGCCGACCCGACCAGCGACGCCGCCGCGTCCCTCCTCGAGTCCACCCTGGAACCCGTGCTGTCCGGCGTGCTGGCGGCGGCCGACGACCTGAGCTGCCGCCAGGCCGTCCGCGTCGAGCTGGCCGAGCTCCCGCTGCCGGCCCTGCGCCGCCGCCGTTCCCTGCTGCACGAGGAGGTCCGCCGCGTCCAGCACTGGCACCGGCTCGTGCGGGCCCGCCGCGACCTGCTCGTCGCCACCGCCTGCGGTCCCGAGGCCCTGCACGTGCCCGTGGAGGCCGCCACCCTCGGCGGCCCGCTGGAGCACCACCTCGAGCCCGCCGCGCCCGGCGCCGACCCCGCCGAGGGGCTGCGGGGGCTGCTGCTGCTGGACCGGCCCATCCGCGGCGGCGGGCTGCCCGACCAGCTGGAGGAGCTGTCCGGGGCCCAGCAGCGCCTGTCCGAGTACGAGAGGGCGCTGCTGGCGGAGCTGGCGGTCGCCACCGACGTCCTCGCCGAACGCTGCCGCGCGCTGTTCCGGGCCGTCGCCCCCTGAGCCGCCCCTGAGCCGCCGACGGCCCCGGACGGCCACCGGCGCGGGACTCCCCGTCGCCGCGGGCCGTTCGTGCGGCAGACTGTCCACAGGCGCGCCGAGGTGATGCGCGTCACGGACAGCTCACGCAGGTCACAGGAGGTCGTCGGTGGAGCACGGGGTCGAGCGCGGGACGGACGCCGAACGCCCCCTCGAGCGCCCGGGTGGGGACCGGCTCGGTGACGTCGTGCGCCGGGCGCCGCTGTTCGCGGCCCTGGACGACGAGTCGGCCGCCGAGCTGCTGGAGTCCATGGCACCGGTCCACCTCGACCGCGGGCAGCAGCTCTTCGGCGAGGGTGAACCCGGCGACCGGGTCTTCGTCGTGCGCACCGGGAAGATCAAGCTGGTCCGCAGCTGGCCCGACGGCCGCGAGAACCTCCTGGCCGTCCTGGGGCCGGGGGAGATGTTCGGGGAGCTGTCGCTGTTCGACCCGGGCCCGCGGACCAGCTCGGCCCGCGCCGTGTCCGAGGCCGAGCTCATCGCCCTCAACCACGACGACATGATGCGCTGGCTCGCCCGCCGCCCCGAGGTCGCCAAGCACCTGCTGCGGGCCCTGGCCCAGCGCCTGCGCCGCACCAACGTCGCCCTCGCCGACCTCGTCTTCACCGACGTCCCCGGCCGCGTCGCCAAGGCCCTGCTGGACCTCTCGCGCCGCTTCGGGCGCCCCATCGCCGACGGCCTCCTCGTCGCCCACGACCTCACCCAGGAGGAGCTGGCGCAGCTCGTCGGCGCCTCCCGCGAGACGGTGAACAAGGCGCTGGCGGACTTCGCCTCCCGCGGCTGGCTGCGCCTGGAGGCGCGGGCCGTGGTCCTGCACGACGTCGAGCGACTGGCCAAGCGCGCCCGCTGACCGGCCCCCCACCTCGGAGCCCCCAGCCCTCCGCGATCGAGGACACCCGCTCCGCGATCAAGGACACCGGGGTTCCGCGCCCCGCGGGTGTCCTCGATCGCGGGAGGGGTGGTCAGCGCCCCCGGTCGAGGCCCAGGTACCTCAGCTGCGCGCGGATCGACTGCGCCGCAGCACCTCCCAAGTCCTCGCCCAGCTCGCCGTGGACGGCGGTGACGAGGTCGCCGACGTCCCGGTGCCCCGCCGCCCACGCCGCCCGCACCTGCTCCAGCCGCGCCAGCCGGTGGTCGAGCTGGGTCCGCAGGGCGGCCCGGACGTCGCGACGGGCCGGCCCGTGGCCGGGCAGGACCACCGTCGCGTCCAGCGACAGCAGCAGCTCCAGGGACCGCAGGTACTCGCCCAGGTCGCCGTCCGCGGCCAGGACCGTGCTGCCTCGGCCGAGCAGCGTGTCGCCCGTCAGCAGCTCCCCGGTCGCCAGCAGCACCGACACCGAGTCGGCCGTGTGCCCCGGCGTCGCCAGGACCTGCAGGCTCAGCCCCGCGGCCTCCACGTCCCCGGCCGCGCCGACGACGGGAGCGGGGTGCTCGGCCAGGAACGCGGCCAGCCCCCCGACGTGGTCGGGGTGGTGGTGGGTGCCGACCACCAGGGCGACCCGCCGGCCCGCGAGCGCCGCCGCGACCGCCGCCCGGTGCGCGGCGTCGTCCTCGCCGGGGTCGACGACGACGACGTCGGGGGAGCCGGGCGCGGCCAGCAGCCACGTGTTCGTGCCGTCCAGCGTCATCGGGCCCGGGTTGCCGGCCAGGACGCAGGTGGCCCGGTCCGTGACCGGGCCCCCCGTCCACCCCTCAGCCGCGGACACGCACCGTGATCTCGACCTCGACGGGGGAGTCCAGCGGCAGGACCGCCACCCCGACGGCGCTGCGGGCGTGCACCCCGGCGTCGCCGAAGACCTCCTGGAGCAGGTCCGAGGCCCCGTTGACCACACCGGGCTGCCCCGTGAACGAGGGGTCGCTGGCGACGAAGCCGACGACCTTCACGACCCGCTCGATGTTGTCGACGCCCCCGGCCACGGCCGCGGCGGCGGCGACGGCGTTCAGCGCGCACGTCGCGGCGAGCTGCCGCGCCGTGTCGGCGTCGACGCCGGCCCCCACCTTGCCGGTCACGGCCAGCTGCCCGTCGACGAACGGCAGCTGCCCGGAGGTGAGGACGAGGTCGCCGTCGCGGGTCGCGGGCACGTAGCTCGCGACGGGCGGGACGACGGCGGGCAGCGTCAGGCCCAGCTCGGCCAGGCGCGCGGACGCGCTCACGGCTTGGGCCGCTTGAGGTAGGCGACGAGGCCGTTGCCGTCGGGGCCCGTGACGACTTGCACGAGCTCCCAGCCGTCGCTGCCCCACTGGTCCAGGATCTGCTTCGTCGCGTGGACGATCAGGGGGACGGTGGCGTACTCCCAGGTGGTCATGGCGGCCACCGTAGTGGCCGCCACCCCGGGCGGTCAGACCGCGGCGACCTCGTCGCGCAGGACGTGCTGCGCACCGGCCGGGACGGTCGTGCCGGACCCGGTGACCTCACCGGCCGCCGCGCCGAGCGCCGCGTCGCGGGCGGTCTCCAGCAGGCGGCGCCAGGACTGCACGTTCGGGCGGCGCTTGAGCAGCGCGCGGCGCTCGCGCTCGGTCATCCCGCCCCACACGCCGAACTCGACGCGGCTGTCCAGCGCGTCGGCCAGGCACTCGGTGCGCACGGGGCACCCGCCGCAGATCTGCTTGGCGCGGTTCTGCGCCGACCCCTGCACGAACAGGTCGTCCGCCGTGCTGGCCTTGCAGGCTCCACGACTGGCCCATTCCAACGTCCACGTCATCGACGGCCCCTCCCGTCAGCGTCCCTCCCCGGCCGGGAGCCTGGCGGCTCCGGTTCCCCCCGGGAGCGGGACGATCCCTGTGAATCCCTGCGAGTGCCCACCTGCGGGCACACCGGCAGCGTATGGTCGGGGTCGCGGCCAGCCCTAGAGCACCTTGTGACGAACCTGGGTAGTCACTTCTAGCTAGCGCCACTCACCCGTTCGTGGATCCCGGCGGGTGAGCACCGGTATCGGGCCGGTCACGATCCTGCGCGCGGAACGCGGAGGACGTGTGCAGGGCTCCGAGCCCCCGCACCCTCCGCTTACGCTGGCCGCATGGCCCCTCGCTCCACGCAGCACGCCCGGCGCCCGGTCTTCCGCCTGCTCGCCGCGTTCGCCGCGGTCAGCGCCGCCGGTGGTGTGCTCGGCGCAGGTCTCGTCGTCCCGGCCGTGGCCGCGACGGGCAGCCTCACCAGCGAGGGCGTCGACATCTTCAACGAGCTGCCCGGGGACCTGGGCGACAAGTCGCTGTCCGAGGCGTCGACCATCCTGTGGTCGGACAACACGGTGATGGCGAAGGTGTACGACCAGAACCGCTCGGTCGTGGCCTTCGACCAGATCGCGCCCGTGATGCGGGAGGCGATCGTCGCCATCGAGGACGACCGGTACTACTCCCACGGCGCCGTGGACATGAAGGGCATCGTCCGCGCGCTGGTCTCCAACGCCGGCGGCGGCAGCACCCAGGGCGCCTCGACGATCACCCAGCAGTTCGTGAAGAACGTCCTGGTCCAGCAGGCCGTGGAGGAGGGCGACTCCGCCGCCGCCGCGGCCGCCGTCGAGGCCGACGGGGTGGAGGGGTACGCGCGCAAGCTGCGGGAGATGAAGCTCGCGATCGGCGTCGAGAAGGAGATGTCGAAGGACGACATCCTCGCCGGGTACCTGAACGTCGCCTACTTCCAGAACAACGTGTACGGCGTCGAGGCCGCCGCGCAGTACTACTTCTCCAAGCCCGCGTCGGAGCTGACGCTGCCGGAGGCCGCCGTGCTGGCCGGGATGGTGCAGAACCCCGCCGCGTACAACCCGGTGAAGTACCTCGACGCCTCCACGAAGCGGCGCAACGTCGTCCTGAACCGCATGCTGGAACTGGGCAAGATCGACCAGGCGACGCACGACCAGGCCGTCGCGACGCCGCTGGTCCTGAACCGCAACCCCAGCCGCCAGGGCTGCCTGTCGGCCGGGTCGGCGGCGTACTTCTGCGACTACGTCGTGCACGTCGTGGAGTCCGACCCGGCGTTCGGGGCGACCCCCGAGGACCGGCGGAACCTGCTGCGCCGCGGCGGGCTCACCATCAAGACCACCCTCAGCCCCGTCGTGCAGGCCAACACCCAGCAGGCCGTGAACGACGGCGTGAACCCCGGCCAGGAGGCCCGGTCGGCGGCCTCCATCGTCGAGCCCCGCACCGGCAACATCCTGGCCATGGCGCAGGACACGACGTACTCGCCGGACGAGGACCAGATCGGCGTCACCACGCTGAACTACAACGTCAGCCAGGCCATGGGCGGCGGGTCCGGGTTCCAGCAGGGGTCGACGTTCAAGGCGTTCACGCTCGCGGCGTGGCTGAAGGCGGGCAAGTCGATCGACTCGACCGTCTCGGCGCCGTCGTCGGGCAACGACCCGTTCAGCGCGTTCACCGCGTGCGGGCAGAAGCTGCGCGGCGGCCGGTACCCGTACAGCAACTCCGAGGGCGGCGGTGGCGGCACCATGACGGTGCGGGCGGCCACGGCGAACTCGGTCAACACCGCCTACGTCTCCATGGAGAAGCAGCTCGACCTGTGCGACATCGCGAACACCGCGCAGTCGCTGGGGGTCTACAAGGCCGCGCCCACGCCGCTGGACACCATCGCCTCCAACCCCAAGACCCTCGACCTGGACCGGCTGCCGTCGATGACGCTGGGCACGAACCTCGTGACGCCGCTGTCCGTCGCCGGGGCCTACGCCGCGTTCGCCGCCGAGGGCACGTTCTGCAAGCCGACCGCGATCCTCGAGGTCCTCGACGCGAACAACCAGCCCATGCAGATCCCGTCCGCGGACTGCAAGCAGGTCCTGGACGTCAACGTGGCCCGCAACGTCACCGAGGCCCTGCGCGGCGGCTGGACCAGCGGGACGGCCGCGCGCGTCGGGAAGTCCGTCATGGCCGGCCGCCAGGTCGCCAGCAAGACGGGGACGACGAACCAGAGCCGGGACACCTGGTTCGCCGCCTACACCCCGCAGATGGCCGGGGCCGTCTGGGTCGGCCACCACGGCACGGTCAAGAGCCTGAACGGCGAGCGCATCAACGGCCGCCGCGTCGGCCGGGTGTTCGGCGCCACGATCGCCGGGCCGATCTGGGCCAACTCCGTCGGCCGCAGCCTCACGCAGCTGAACGCGCCGAAGCTGACGTTCACCGACGGCACCAGCCAGGGCCTGAAGACCACCACCTCCGACGGGCGCATCCGGGTGCCCAGCGTCGTCGGGCGCAGCGTGTCGTCGGCGACGGCCGCGCTGGAGGCCGCCGGGTTCAGCGTCAGCGTCTCCAGCAAGCGCGTCGCCTCCGAGTCCGTCGCCGCGGGCCTGGTGGCCGCGCAGAGCGCCCGGTCCGCCGCCGCCGGGGCGACCATCACCCTGACCCGCAGCTCCGGTCCCGCGCCGAAGCCCACGCAGGAACCGGAACCCACGCAGACCAGCGAGGCGCCCCCGGCCCAGACCCAGGCCCCGGCCGAGACGCCGGCACCGCCGGCGGAGACCCCGGCGCCCTGACGCCGGACGCACCAGAGGCCCGCCGGGCGGGGGACACCCCCGCCCGGCGGGCCTCTCCGCGTGCGTCAGGCCTGCAGGCGGGCCCGGACGGCGCCCGACAGCCGCTTGCCGTCGGCGCGGCCCGCGACCTTCCCCTTCAGCTGCGACATCACCGCACCCATCGCGCCCATGCCCGTCAGGCCCTCCGCGGTGGCCACGAGGACGGCCTCGTCGACCAGCTCGGCCAGCTCCTCGTCGGACAGCGGCGTCGGCAGGTACGTCTCCACCACGCCCAGCTCGGCGCGCTCCCGGGCGGCCTGCTCGGTGCGGCCCGCACCGTCGTACGCCTCGGCGGCCTCCCGGCGCTTCTTCGCCTCGCGCTGCAGGACGGTGACGACCTCCTCGTCGCTCAGCACGCGGGCCGCCTTCCCGGCGACCTCCTCGCCGCGGACCGCCGTCAGGACCATCCGCAACGTCGCCGACCGCAGCTCGTCCCGGGCCTTCATCGCGGTGGTCAGGTCGGCCTGCAGGGAGTCCTTGAGGGTGTCGCTCATGCGGTGATCCTCCCACCCCCGTCGAGCCGTTTCCCGGCCGCGCGCGAGGATGGGCCGATGCCCAGCGAATCGACGGCCCGCGTCCTGAAGGCCACCGCCGCGACCGCCGCCCTCACCGCCCTGGCCGGCGCGGGGGCGCTCGGCTACGCCGCCGGGTACGAGGTCCGCGCGTTCACGCTGCGGCACGCGCTCGTGCCCGTCCTGCCCGTCGGGGCCCGGCCGCTGCGGGTCCTGCACCTGTCCGACCTGCACCTCGTGCCCGCGCAGCGGCGCAAGCGGGAGTGGGTGGCGGCGCTCGCCGACCTCGAACCGGACCTCGTCGTCAGCACCGGCGACAACCTCGCCGCCCAGGACGCCGTCCCCGCCGTCCTGGAGACGTACGCGGGGCTGTTGCGCCGCCCCGGGGTGTTCGTGCTCGGCTCCAACGACTACTGGGCGCCGCAGCCGCGGAACTGGGCGCGCTACCTCAAGGGCCCGTCCCGGGTGCCCGAGCCGGAGGCGCCGCGGCTGCCCACCGGCGAGCTGGTCCGCGGCTTCACCGACGCCGGCTGGGTCGACCTCGACAACGTCCGCACCCGCCTGGCCGTCGGCGGCCTGGACCTGGAGTTCGTCGGGGTCGACGACCCCCACCTGAGCTACGACCGCTACCCCGACGTCGCGGGCCCGGCCGCCGCCGACGCCGACCTCACGATCGGCGTCACGCACGCCCCCTACCGCCGCACCCTGGACGCCATGACCGCCGACGGCGCCGGGCTCCTCATCGCCGGCCACACCCACGGCGGGCAGCTGTGCGTGCCCGGCGTCGGCGCCCTCGTCACCAACTGCGACCTGCCCCGCGCCCAGGCGTCCGGCCTGTCCCGCTGGTCCGCCGCCGGCCACGACGCCTGGCTGCACGTCTCCGCCGGGCTCGGGACCTCCCCGTACGCGCCCGTGCGCTTCGCCTGCCGCCCCGAGGCGACGCTGCTGGAGCTCGTGCCCGTCCGCTGACCGGGGGAGCCCGGTACGGAGCACCCGCGCCGATGGGCTACTCTTGGCGAGGCCGTTCACGCGGCTGAGCAGTATCGGGGTGTGGCGCAGCTTGGTAGCGCGCTTCGTTCGGGACGAAGAGGCCGCAGGTTCAAATCCTGTCACCCCGACCAGCAGAACCGCAGGTCAGAGGCCCGGAACCGCGCGAGCGGGGCCGGGCCTTCGTCGTCGAGCGGGTTCGAGGCGGTACCGCACGGGACCTCGCCCTCCTCACCGGTGTGTGGGCCCGCGGCGCCGATCACGCTCACCCCCTTACCTCCCGTCCCCTGGTAGTTGCAGTATGTGACCGCGAGTGGCTGGTGCAGCCGGCGGGAAGCGATGCAGCTCGGTCGCGGGGACCAGGGAGCGTGGCACGGTGGATGCAGGCACGGCGGACGCGGGCACAGCCGGGCGCGGCGTCGCGGATCCCGGCGGTCCCGGAGCCGAGGTGGTGCTGGCGGCGCTGCTGGGCGGTCTCGACGCGGACGGCCGGGTGCTCGTGGCGGTCCTGCGCCCGGTGCGGGAGGCGGGGCGCATCGTCGACTTCGACGTCCTCGCCCTGTCGGCCTCCGTCGTGGCGACGGTGGTCCTGACCCGGGCCGACGCCCGAGGGCGCCGCCTCAGCCAGGTCACGGCACCGGAGCACTTCGAGGAGCAGCTCGCCCTCGGCGCCCAGGCCTTCGCCCTCGACCACCCGGTGCGCCGCGAGGAGAACCACCTCGACGCCGACGGGCAGGTCCGGGTGGTGCAGATGACCCGCACGCGCGTGGGTCACCTGCTGGTCGGGGTGTGGCAGGACGTGACCGAGGTGCGGGCCACGGAGGCGGCGCGGGCGGCCAGCGAGCAGCGTTTCCGGGCGCTGGTCGAGCACTCCAGCGACATCGTCGTCATCGTCGACACCGCCCGGACGTTCACCTACGCCAGTCCGTCGGCGCAGCAGTTCGTCCCCGCGGGGAGCGACAGCACCACCCTGGTCGGCCAGTTCTACGGCCCACCGGTGCACCCCGAGGACCGCGCCGAGGCCCACGAGCTGCTGGACCGGGCGCTCGGGAGCCCGCCGGGACGGGTGCTGCGCGAGCGGCTGCGTGCGCTGACGACCGACGGGCAGGTGCGCTGGCTGGAGGTGCAGGCCACCAACCACCTGAGCACCCCCGGGGTGGAGGGCGTGGTGATCAACTGCCGCGACATCACCGACGAGCAGCACGCCCAGCAGCGCCTGGCGCGGGAGGCGATGCTCGACCCGCTGACCGGGCTGCCGAACCGGCGCTTCTTCACCCAGGCCCTGCAGCACGCCCTGGCCCGCAGTGCCCGCAACGGGCAACCGGTCGCGCTGCTGCTGCTGGACGTGGACCACTTCAAGCAGGTCAACGACGCCTACGGCCACCCCGCCGGGGACCAGCTGCTCACCACGTTCGCCCAGCGACTGCGCGCCAGCCTGCGCCCCACCGACACCATCTGCCGCCTGGGCGGGGACGAGTTCGCCGTCGTCGCCGAGGACCTGCACCACCTCGACGAGGCGCTCCTGCTCGCCGAGCGCGTCAACGTCGCCGCCGGTGGCGCCTACCTGCTCGAGCACGGCGAGGTCCAGGTCGGCGTCTCCGTCGGGGTCAGCACGACGGTCGGCCCCGGGGACCCGGACACCCTGCTGGCCACCGCCGACCAGGCCCTATACGAGGCGAAGCGCCGCGGCCGCAACCGGGTGGAGGTGTTCCAGCCCCACCTGCGCCAGCACCTCCTGCACCGGATGAGCCTCCAGCACGACCTGCGCCACGCCGGCCGCCGCGAGGAGCTGGAGCTGTACTGGCAGCCCATCGTGCGCTCCAGCGACCACGCCATCACCGGCACCGAGGCCCTGCTGCGCTGGCACCACCCCCACCACGGCCTGCTGCTGCCGGCGGCGTTCATCCCCGCCGCCGAGGACGCCGGGCTGATGCCCCTGATCTGCGAGTGGGTCCTCGACGCCGCCGCGGCCCAGTCCGCCCGGTGGTCGCAGGAGCTGGCCGACCCCCCGGAGGTGTTCTTCAACCTCGACCGCCACCAGTTGCACAACCCCGACCTGCTGGGCCAGGTCGCGGCGATGAGCGCCGTCCACCACACCGACCCCACCCGGTTCACCCTGGAGATCAGCGAGCGGATCCTCACCGAGGACCTGCCGCGCATCCACCCCCTGCTGCACCGGCTGCACGAGGCCGGAGTCCACCTCGCCCTGGACGACTTCGGCGCCGGGAACACCTCCCTGGCCTGGTTGCAGCAGATGCCGATGGACGTCCTCAAGCTGGACCGCTCCTTCACCGCCGCGCTGGGGAACCCCGCCAGCGAGGCCGTCGTCGACGCCGTCCTGCACCTGGCCCCCCGCCTGGGGATCGCCACCCTGGCCGAGGGGGTGGAGACCCGGGAGCAGCTGACGACCCTCGTCGACCTCGGCTGCGACTACACCCAGGGTTTCCACCACGCCCGGCCCCAGCCCGCCGACCAGCTCACCGCCATGCTCCTGGCCACCTGAGACCTTCGCCCTCGGCGATCAAGGACTCCTGTGTCCTTGATCGCCGAGGGGGAGAGGGGGTGTAACAACGGTGGGGGCTGTGGCGTCCTCTCACCGACGGAGCCGGGAACGCAGTCAGCGTGGCCGAACCTCCGCACTGGTTCGAGAGGCACGAGCACCATGAACGTCCAGCACTCCAAGGTCCTCACCGCCGGTGTCCTGACCGCCGCGGCCCTGCTCGGCGGGGCCGGGGTCGCCGCCGCGGCCGGCCCGGTCACCGGGACCGGCACCGGTTCGGGCGCGGCCGGCGTCCCGGCCCAGACCGTCATCCACTTCGCCCACGGCGCCACCTCGGCCACCGTCTCGGGCAAGGTCGGTCCGGGTGAGGACGACCGGTACGTCTTCGACGCCCACGCCGGGCAGACCGCCACGTTCCACCTGTCGCGCTCGACCAGCGCGCAGACCTGGACGCTGGTGGGCCCTTCGGGTCCGGCGGTGCACGACGCGCACAGCCCGCGGCAGTCCGACTTCACCTACCGGCTGCCCGAGACCGGGCGGTACTACGTCGACATCGTCTCCACCCGCCCCTCCAGCTACCGGCTGGAGGTGTCCATCCCCGCCGCCAAGCCCGCCACCGGCAA
>NZ_JBJLSK010000024.1:0-61312 GCF_050871965.1 Kineococcus lubricus | reverse complement strand
CCGAACCGGTGCCGGTCCCGGTGACCGGGCCGGCCGCGGCGGCGACCCCGGCCCCGCCGAGCAGGGCCGCGGCGGTCAGGACACCGGCGGTGAGGACCTTGGAGTGCTGGACGTTCATGGTGCTCGTACCTCTCGAACCAGTGCGGAGGTTCGGCCACGCTGACTGCGTTCCCGGCTCCGTCGGTGAGAGGACGCCACAGCTCCCGCCGTTGTTACACCCCCTCTCCCCCTCGGCGATCAAGGACACAGGAGTCCTCGATCGCCGAGGGGTGGGGCGATCCCTGGGAGGGGCCACGTCCACCGGCCGATCCGTTGCCCCGCAGGGGTTCGCGGGCGGCGATGGCCCCTCACGCGGCGACCGCGCGGTAGGTCGCCAGCAGGTCCTGTCCCACCGAGTGCCAGTCGCGGCCCGCGACGGAGGCGCGGGCCCGGCCGGCCAGGGCGGCGCGGGCGGCGCCGTCGCGGTGGAGACCCTCCACGACGTCCCGCAGCCCCCGCCGGTCGCCGGGGGTGAAGAACACCCCGTTCACGCCGGGGTCGACGATGTCGAGCAGCCCGCCGGCGGCGGGCGCCACGACGGGGACGCCGCTGGCGAGGGCCTCCTGGGCGGTCTGGCAGAACGTCTCGTGCCGGCCGGTGTGCACGAACACGTCGAGCGAGGCGAACACCCGGGACAGTCCCGGGCCGCGGACCATCCCGAGGAACCGGGCGCCGGGCAGGACCCGCTGCAGGTGCGCGCGCTGCGGGCCGTCGCCGGCGACGACGAGGCGGACCCCGGGCAGCCCGTGCACGGACCGCAGCAGGTCGAGCTCCTTCTCCTTCGCCAGCCGCCCCACGTACCCGACGACGAGTTCACCGCGGGGGGCGAACCGGCGGTGCAGGTCGTCGTCGCGGAAGCGGGGGTGGAACCGTTCGACGTCGACGCCGCGGGGCCAGCGCGAGACATCGGGGAACCCGTGCGCGACGAGTTCGGCGCAGGCGTGCCGGCTCGGGGCGAGGGTGCGGGCGGCCATCTCGTGGACGCGTCGCAGCCAGCGCCACACGGCCTGCGACGCGCCGTGCCAGCCGTACCGCCGGGCGTAGCCGGGCAGGTCGGTCTGGTAGACGGCGACCGCGGGGACGCCGGCCCGCTGGGCGAGGGTGGCGGCCTGCGCGCCCAGGACGGCGGGGGCGGCCAGGTGGACGACGTCGGGGGCGAACTCGTGCAGGGTCTGGGCGAGGCGGAACCCGGGGACCGCGACCCGCTGCTCGGCGTAGCCCGGCAGCGGGGCGGAGGGGATGCGGACGACGCGGACGGGGTCGCCAGTGGACGGGGCGTGGTGGGACGGGCCGGGGCCCGGGGCCACGACGAGCGGCTGGTGCCCCTGGGCCCGGAGGTGGTCGACGACCTTCAGGACGGAGCCGGTGACCCCGTTGACCTGGGGCAGGAAGGACTCGGTGACGATCGCTACTCGCACGGCCCCCAGGGTGGCGGGGGGCCGGGGGCCGGGGCAGGTCCCGCCGGGCGGAGACCGGCTGAACGCCGCGCGAACTTCCCGGGTCGGCGCGGATCGGCCGATCACCTGAGATCGTTCCCAGGCAGCCTCTACAGTGGCGCCGTGGACGAGCTGCTGCCGACGGCGCTGGTGGACGACCTGACGGTCGAGGTGACCCGGCGCGCGGGTGAGCGGGTGGGGAGGATCTTCGCCCGCGCCCTGCGCGAGACGGTGGAACGGACCCCGACGGTGCGCGAGGACGGGACGGTGTTCGTCGTCACCGGCGACATCCCGGCCATGTGGCTGCGCGACTCGACCGCGCAGTGGCAGACCTACCTGCTGCTGCTGGACCGGGCCCCGGCCCTGGTCGACGTCATCGCCGGCGTCCTGCGCACCCAGTTCGCCGCGATCCGGCACGACCCGTACGCCAACGCCTTCAACGACGGCCCCACCGGCCGCTGCCACGAACCGGGCGACACCAGCGACGACCCGTGGCTGTGGGAGCGCAAGTACGAGGTGGACTCCCTGGCCTTCCCCGTGCTGCTGGCCCACCGGCTGCGCCGCGCCAGCGGCCGCGACGACCTGCTCGGGCCGGACGCGCACCCCGCGATGCGCGCGGTCGTCGACCTGTGGCGGCTGGAGCAGGACCACGAGGAGCGCTCCCCCTACCGCTTCGTGCGGCCCACCGACCTGCGCAGCGAGACCCTGGACCGCGACGGGCTGGGCACTCCCGTGGCCCGCACCGGCATGACCTGGTCCGGTTTCCGCCCCAGCGACGACGCGTGCGAGTACGGGTACAACGTCCCGGCGAACCTGTTCGCCGCGCGCGCCCTGGACCACGTGGCGAGCTTCGCGCGGGAGGTCTTCGCCGACCCCGCCCTGGCGCGGGACGCCGAGGACCTGGCCGGGCAGCTGCGGGCCGGCGTCGCCGCGCACGGGGTCGTGGACCACCCCGGGCACGGGCGGGTCTGGGCGTACGAGGTCGACGGGCTGGGCCACCACCTGCTGGCCGACGACGCGAACGTGCCGAGCCTGCTGTCGCTGCCGCTGCTGGGGGCGTGCGCGGCCGACGACCCGCTGTACGTGGCGACGCGGGCGCTGGTGCTCTCGGACGCGAACCCGTGGTTCCACCGGGGCTCGGCGGCGACCGGGATCGGCAGCCCGCACACCCCGGACCGCTACGTGTGGCCGATCGCGCTGTGCGTGCAGGCCCTGACGAGCGGCTCGCAGGAGGAGGCGGTGCGGACGCTGCGCCTGGTGGCCGACTGCGACGGCGGGACCGGCCGGGTGCACGAGGGCTTCCACGTCGACGACCCGTCGCGGTGGACGCGGGAGTGGTTCTCCTGGGCCGACTCGACGTTCTGCGAGCTGGCGCTGTCGCTGCTGGGGCTGCGGGTCACCGACCTCGACCGGTAGCGGCGTCGATGACGCCCGTCAGCCCGTCCCGCAGCCGTTCGAGCTCGGCGACGTCGACGCCGAGGGCCTCGACGACCTTGCCGGGCACCTCCAGGGCCCGTTCCCGCAGCGCCCACCCGGCGTCGGTGAGGGTCACCGCCAGCGTCCGCTGGTCCTCGGGCAGCCGCCGGCGTTCCAGCAGGCCGCTCGCCTCCAGGCGCTTGAGCAGCGGCGACAGCGTCGGCGGGTCGAGCTGGAGGGCTTCGCTCAGCTCGCGCACCGACATCGGCTCCCGGCCCCACAGGGCGAGCATCACGAGGTACTGCGGGTGGGTGAGGCCCAGCGGTTCCAGGACGGGCCGGTAGACGGACAGGACGGTGCGGGCGGCCACCACGAGGGCGAAGCAGACCTGCCGCTCCAGGGCGAGCGGGTCGGTGGTCTGCTCGGTCGTCATCCCCCCACGATACCGTTCGCGCGCGAACGGTTAGCGCACCACTCACACCGGGACGGGCGCCCCCAGCATCCCGAAGAGGTCCTTGGGGTCCTCCGGGGTGGCGACGAGGTCGACGTCCTCGGCGAAGGGGGTCCCCCGGACGGCGTCCCGGGCGTACGCCAGGACGCAGAAGTCCTCGATCGCGAACCCCACCGAGTCGAACACCGTGGTGCGGGTGGGGGCGGTGCGGCCCGGTCGTTCCCCGCGGACCACCTGCCACAGCTCGGTGACGGGGAAGTCGGCCGGGCGCTGCTGCACCTCCCCCTCGATCCGCGTCTGCGGCGCGTGCTCGACCACGACGTCGGCGTGGTCGAGGATCCGCGGGTCGAGCTCGGTCTTGCCCGGGCAGTCCCCGCCGATGGCGTTGACGTGCGCGCCGGGGGTCAGGTCCTCCAGGTGCAGGACGGTGGCGTTCTGCTTGTCGGCCGTGCAGGTGGTGACCAGCCCCACCCCCCGCACGGCCTGCGCCACCGAGGCGCAGACCTCGATCTCGAACCCCAGCGGGGCCAGGTTCCGCACGAGCTTCTCGACCGCCCCCGGGTCGACGTCGACGACCCGCAGCCGGCGCACGCCGAGCTGGGACCGCATCGCCAGGGCCTGGAACTCCGCCTGCGACCCGGCGCCCACCAGCGCCATGACGTCGACGTCCGGCGGGGCCAGCCAGCGGGCCGCGAGGGCGGAGGTGGCGGCGGTGCGCAGGGCCGTCAGCAGCGTCATCTCCGCCAGGAACGTCGGGTAGCCGGTGCGGACGTCGGCCAGCACGCCGAACGCCGCGACCGTCGGCAGGCCGTGGGCGGGGTTGCCCGGGTGACCGTTAACGTACTTGAACGCGTACTGCTCACCGTCGGTGGTGGGCATCAGCTCGATGACGCCGACGTCGCTGTGCGAGGCCAGCCGCGGGGTCCGCTCGAACTGCGGCCAGCGGCGGACGTCGCGCTCCAGCGCGTCGACGAGGCCGGCCAGGACGGTCTCGGGGCCGGTGGCCGTCACCCACCGGGCTGCGTTGCGCACGCTCAGGAACAACATGGGGCGAGGCTAGGAAGGGCCCACGAGCCCGGACAACCTCCGAACCGCGCGATCTGCCCGGTACGGGTGCGCGGATCGGGCACGGCGACCGAGCACACCGCCTAGATTCGGTCCATGGCCGACCTCGACGACCTGGACCGCCGGCTGCTGGCCGCGCTGCGCGCGGACGCTCGGGAACCCGCCGCGTCGCTGGCCCGCCGCCTGGGCGTGACCCGGGCCACCGTGACCCACCGGATCGCCCGGCTCCAGGCGAACGGCACGATCCTGGGTTTCACCACGCGGGTGCGCGAGGGGGCCGAGGGCGAGGTCCGGGCGATCTCGTTCATCGAGCTGGAGGGCCGGGCGACCGACCGGGTGATCCAGCGGCTGCGCGGCCTGCCGGAGGTCGTGTCGCTGCACACGACCAACGGCGGGTGGGACCTGGTGGCGGAGATCCGCACGACGTCCCTGGCCGACTTCGACCGGACGCTGGGGCGCATCCGGTCGGTCGAGGGCGTCGTGAACTCCGAGACGAGCCTGCTGCTGTCGTCGGTGCTCATGTGACCCCCGCCGCGGCGGGCCGCCTCAGATGCGGTCGCCCTCACCGGTCGCGGCGGCGATGTTGTTGTGGTTGCTCTGCACGTCGCGCGCGGCGTCGAGCAGCGCCAGGTTCAGCTTGTCGAGGTTCTGCTTGTACTCCTGCCAGGCCGTGCGGAACTGCTCGGAGTAGGTGCCGGTCCAGACCGCGGAGTTCACCCCGGACTCCACGGTGCTCTTGATGTCGAGGGCCTCCTGCGCCTTCTGGTTGAAGGTGCGGTGGAGGCTGGCGAGGGTGGACAGTTCGGCGCCGACGGTGGCCACGGCGGTTCTCCTTCGGGTCGGGGGACGTTCGGGACGACGGTAGGGCCGGTCCCGCGGCCCGGACGCCGGATCCGGTCACCACCACCCGCCTGCCACGCGCATCCGGGTGAGCGTGGGAACATCCCGTGGTGAGACGCAAGTTCAGCGTGCGGGACATCGCCGTCCAGGCGGGGCTGTCCGAGGCGACCGTCGACCGCGTGCTCCACGAACGGCCCGGGGTGCGGGCCGCGACGGTCGAGCAGGTGCGGCGCGCGGTCGAGGACCTCGAACGCCAGCGCTCGCAGGTGCGGCTCACGGGCCGGACGGTCATGTTCGACGTCGTCATGGCGGCCCCGCGGCGTTTCGCCGACGCCGTGCGCCGGGCCCTGGAGGTCGAACTGCCCTCGCTGCACCCGGCCACGGTCCGGGCACGGTTCCACACCTCCGCCGGGGCGGGGGGCGACTGGGTGGCCGCTGAACTCGAACGGGTGCTGCGCACCGGGTCCAACGGCGTCGTGCTCCAGTCCCCGGACCTGCCCGTGGTCCGCGAGGCCGTGGACGCCCTCGACCGGGCCCGCGTCCCGGTGGTCACCCTGGCCAGCGACCTGCCCGGCAGCAGCCGGCGCGGGTACGTGGGCGCCGACAACCGGGGCGCCGGGGCGACGGCGGCGTACCTGCTGACCCAGTGGGTGCCGGACCCCACCGAGACGGTCCTGGTGGTGCGCAGCCTCCAGCCGCAGGACTCCGAGCGGGAGCGGTGGCGGGGTTTCGAGGCGGCCCTGGCCCAGCTGGAGGGCTCGGTCCGGCCGGTGGTCGACGTCGTCGACGACGACCGCGACCCGCTCGTGCTGGAGGACGCCGTCGCCCGGGTCCTCGCCGGGCGCCCCGAACTGCGGGCCGTGTACTCGATGTGCGCCGGGGCCGGCGGCAACGCGGCCGTGGTCCGCGCCTTCGAGCGGGCGCGGACCCGGCCGGTCGCCTTCGTCGCGCACGACCTGGACGGGGAGAACGCCGACCTGCTGCGGCACGGCGAACTGTCCGCCGTGCTGCACCACGACCTGCGCAGCGACTGCCGGCACGCGTGCCGGATGCTGCTGCAGGCCCCCTACACGCGCTCCGAGCTCGTCGGGAGGGCGTCCCCCATCCAGATCGTCACGCCGTTCAACGTCCCTCTGGACGCCTGATCTCCTCCTCGGGGCCCTTCTCGCACAGCAGGAGCGACATCCCGGCGTAGGGCGCCAGCCAGACCCCGAAGCTCTTGAGGTCGTCGACCCAGCCGATCTCGGAGTCGTTGGACAGGTCGACGACGGGGACGCGCGGGGTGAAGAACTCCGACCGCACCGACCCCTCGATGGTCTCCGCGCCGAAGTTCAGGACGGTGACCTGCAGGGCGGGCCGTCCGGCGTGGTCGGCGGGGTCGAGCTCGTGGACCATCACCAGCATGCTCGGGTGCGCGACGGGCGGGATGTCGATCTGCCGCGCGGTGGCGATGCGGTGGTCGCGGCGGACCTGGAGGATCTCCCGCAGCCGGTTCGCGAAGGAGTTCTCGTCCGCGAGCTGCTCGGGCACCGTCCCGTACAGGGACCGGCCGACGGGAATGCCGGAGGCGGACGTCGTGGCCTCGGGGGCGACGCCCATGAGGTCGTGCCCGGCGCGCTCGATCCACCGGGTGTCCCCGGAGCTCAGCAGGGGTTTCACGCTCTCCACCGGCAGCGGCAGCATGCCGAGCAGGTCCCAGCCGGACAGGGCGAAGACCCCCGGCTGCCAGGCGTTGAACATCGCCATGAGCAGGTGGGCCCGCTTGACCTGCTCGACGTCCTCCTCGGTCAGCGCGTCCAGGTCGCGGTGCCCGCGGCTGGCGGCGATGACGCTGGCGCTCGTGCAGGCGATGCCGTTGGTCGTGAAGACGAGGTTGTAGGGGCCGTTCTCCCCGGTGATCCGGTCGACGAGGTCGGCGCGGATCGTCTCGGCGAGCTTCTCCCCGGTGATGGTGCCGCCGCGGAACTCGTACTCGTCCTCGGCGTGCCGGGTGGCCCAGTGGACGAGCTCGTAGGTGAGCTCGTCGTGGTTCTGCAGCGCGTGCACCAGGGAGGCGGGGTCGACGCCGAGTTCGAGGGCCTGGCGCAGGCACAGGCGCAGGAACTCGGTGTCCCCCGTCGCGACGGCGTGCTGGCACCCGGGCCGGGTGATGAAGTCGTAGGACAGGTCCGCGCCCACCTCGGAGGTGTCGCGGATGTCCTCGATGGTCAGGTTCAGCTCCTGGAACGTGAACCCGCCGACCTTGCGGACCATCCCGGCGATGAGGTGGTTGGCGGCCTCCGACAGCGGGTGCCCCTCGGACCACGCCGGGCCCTCGACGCTCTTCTCGACACCGAGGAAACCGTTGGCGTCCAGGCGCAGCGCGCTCGTCCCCAGGTCCCCCAGGGAGTGCAGGGCGTCACCGATGACGAGCTTCATCCCGGCGAAGGAGGGGTCGAGCCAGTTCACCGACGGCTGCCCCTGCTTGAAGTAGTGCAGGTAGACCCAGCGGCGGGTCACGCCGTCGACGCCCTCGACCTCGCGGGTCGCCGACCAGTTCGTCTCCTTGATGCCGGGGGCGTAGAAGATGACGCGCTGCAGCTGCCCGATGATGAAGCCCAGTTCCGACAGGGCCCCCTCGGAGGTCGCGTCGAGGTTCGCCGCGTCGTGGCCGGGGGGGACCTCGGGCAGCAGGCCCCAGTGCTCGCGCGGGATCTCCACCATGTGGTAGATCCCGGGGTAGTCCCCGAAGGCCATCTCGGCGAGGCGGAAGTCCGCGCCCTTGCCGGTGTGCCCGGGCACGATGTCGTCGATGACGCTGCCGTCGTGCTCGGCCGCGACCTCGCACAGGTGCCGGAACTCGCCCTCGGTGCCGAACATGGGGTCGATCTCGGTGGAGATGCGGTCGAAGTGGCCGTCGACGCTGGGGGTCTGCCGCCAGCCGTCGAGGCCGCCGGCGGCCTTCACGGGGCCGGTGTGGACGGCGTCGATGCCGATGCGCTGGAACGCCTCCCACAGCGCGGGGTCGCCCAGGGAGCCGAGGAAGGACCGTCCCGGGCGCGTCACGAGCGAGATGGGGTAGGCGGTGAACCACACCGCCGCCGTGTCGACCGCGCGCCGCGGGTCGGGCTTGGCGTAGGGGTTCTGCCACATGATCGACTGGCCGGAGAACTGCCGGCTGATCTTCTGGGCGTCGGCCAGCATGGACTGCGCGAGGAGCCACCGGACGTACTCGGGATTCGACCCGTCCGCCGGCCCCTCCCCGGCGGTGGGGCGCGGCGGCGCGTCGGTGCCGCGCAGCCGGGCCTGGGGGCGCGGGCGCCGCAACGAGCGGGGCCTGGCGGGGTAGCGCTGCTCGTCGTACGTGATCTCGCTCGGCTCGTGCTCGATCGGTTCGGCGATCTCAGCGGTCACGTCGGTCTCGTCCACGGACCTCACCCCACCACAGACCGGCCCGCTTCTCATCCGGAGGCGTTCGGGAGCCCGCCCGCCGTCCCGGGCGGTGGTACTGGTAACGGTTCTCAGTCGTGTTACGGTACGCCTCGTTCACAGCTCCCGACCAGGTTGGACCTCCCCCGTGCGCCGCAGCCCGCTGCTCGTCCTGACCGCCCTCCCCCTCTCCCTGACCCTGCTCGCCGCCTGCGGCGGCAGCTCCGCCGAGACCCCCGCCGCCCCCGCCGCCAGCTCCGGGGACGACCACCGCGCCGAGGCCGAGGCCACCGAGGTCGGCGCGGCCAAGGCCCGCGTGGCCGTCACCTACGACGGCGGCGTCCAGGTGCTCGACGCCGCCACCTTCGAGGTGCTGGCCGACCTGCCCTTCGACGGCTTCACCCGCCTCAACCCCGCCGGTGACGGCCGGCACGTCGTGGTCTCCGCCGCCGGCGGCTTCCACGTCGTCGACGCCGGCGCCTGGAGCGAGCCGCACGGCGACCACGCGCACTACTACACGGCCGAACCGCACGACACCGACGTGGTCTACGCGGCCGAGAAGCCCGGCCACGTCGTCCGCCACGCCGGCAAGACCACCCTGTTCGACGACGGCACCGGCCACGTCGTGTCCTTCGACTCCGAGCACGTCGCCCACGACGCCGTCGCCGAGGGCGAGGCCCGCGAGTACACCACCCCCGCCGCCCACCACGGCGTCGCCGTCGAACGCTCCGACGGCACGATGGTCGTGACCGAGGGCACCGAGGAGGCCCGCACGGGCATCCGCGTCCTCGACGCGCAGGACGAGCAGATCGCCGCGAACGACCAGTGCCCGAACACCCACGGCGAGACCGTCGCCGCCGACGAGACCGTCGTCATCGGCTGCAGCGACGGCGTGCTCGTCGTCAAGGGCACCGAGATCACCAAGGTCCAGAGCCCGGACGCCTACGGCCGCATCGGCAACCAGTGGGGCACCGACGAGTCCCCGATCGTCGTGGGCGACTACAAGTCGAACCCCGACGCCGAGGTCGACCTCACCACCCGCATCTCCCTCATCGACACGACCACCGCGACCCTGCGCCTGGTCGAACTGCCCGGCGGCACCTCCTACTGGTACCGCTCCATCGGCCGCGGCGAGAACGGCGAGGGCGTCGTGCTCGGCACCGACGGGCAGCTGCACCTCGTCGACACCGCCGCCGGCACCGTCACCCGCTCCACCCCGGTCGTCGACCCGTGGGAGGTCCAGGAGGACTGGCAGGCCCCCCAGCCGCAGGTGTTCACGATGGACGGCACCGCGTACGTCACCGAACCGGCGACGAAGGAGATCCACGCCGTCGACATCGAAACCGGCGAGGTCTACGCCAGCGGCACGCTGAAGGTGACCCCCAACGAGCTCACCGCCGTCCCCGGCGAGGTCACCGAGTGAGGTACCCCCTCCTGGGGGCCGGCGCCGCCCTCGCCCTGCTCGCCGGCTGCGGGTCCCCCGCGGCCGGCGAGCCGGACGGGCGGCTGTCGGTCGTGACGACCTCGCACCCGCTGGAGCACGTCGCGGCCGCCGTGGCCGGCGAGCGCGCCGACGTGAGCAACCTCGTCGCCCCCGGCGCGGACAGCCACGACGCCGACATCTCGACCCGGCAGCTGGCCGACCTCGTCGACGCCGACGTCGTGGTGCACCTGAGCTCCATGCAACCGGCCGTCGACGCCGCCCTGTCCTCCCGGCCCCCCGAGCACCTCGTCGACGCCGCGACCTACGCCGACCTCGACCGGGACCCGCACTTCTGGCTCGACCCGACGCTGATGGCCGAGCTCGGCGACGACGTCGCCGACGAGCTCACGGAGGTGGACCCCTCCGGGGAGGAGGCCTACCGCGCCGGGGCGGCGGCCCTGCGGCGGGAGATGACGGACCTCGACGCCGACTACGCCGCGGCCCTGGCCCCGTGCCGGGGCGCCGCCCTCGTCACCTCCCACGAGGCGTTCGGGTACCTCGCCGACCGGTACGGCCTGCGGCAGATCGGCATCGCCGGGATCGACCCGTCCGTCGAACCGTCCCCGGCCCGCGTCCGCGACGTCCTGGCCGTGGCCCGGGACAACTCCGTGCGGACCATCTTCTTCGAGTCGTCGGCCAACCCGGCCGTCGCCGAGAAGCTGGCCACCGAGCTGGGCGTGAGGACGTCCGTGCTGCACCCCGTCGAGCGGGTGGACGAGGGCGAGGACTACCTGGGCCTCATGCGGCAGAACCTGACGGCCCTGCAGGACGGGCTGGCCTGCTGACGGAGGCCACCTCCAGCAGTTCCCGCGCCGGGCCCGGCGCCATCCGCGCCGCGCCCGTCCACACCGCGCGCAGCGTCCGGCGCAGGTCCAGGCCCTGCACGGCCACCACGGCCAGCCGCCCGGCGTCCAGGTCGTCGGCCACCGCGAGGCGGCTGAGCACCGCCACCCCGGCCCCGGCGCGGACGGCCTCGCGCACGCTCGTCGCGGTCGTCAGCTCGACCGCCGGGGACACCGGGACGACACCGGCCGCCGCGAACGCCCGCCCCAGGACGTCGCGGGTCCCCGAGCCGGTCTCCCGCGAGACCAGCGCGGTGGCGGCCAGCTCGGCCGCGTCCACGGGCCGACGGCGCCGGGTCCACGGGTGCGCGGGGGCGACCACCACGACGAGGTGGTCGTCCAGGAGCTCGCGGCTGCGCACGCTGCGCGGCACCGCCGGCCCCTCCACGAACCCCAGGTCGGCGTCGCCGTCCTGCACCGCGGCCAGCACGCGCACCGAGTTCGTCGCCACCAGCTCCACCGCGTGCGGCGGCGTCCCGGCCGCCTCGGCGCGCTGGCGCAGGACCAGCAGCCACCGCGGGAGCAGGTGCTCGGCGATCGTCATGCTGGAGGCCACCCGCACCCGCGCCGCCCGGTCGGCGCGCAGGGTGCCGATGCCCTCGGCGACCTCCGTGGCGACCTCCAGCAACCGCGCCGCCCAGCCGGCCAGGACCGTGCCCGCCGCCGTCGGCGCCGACCCCTGGCGGCTGCGGTGCAGCAGCGCCACCCCCACCTGGGACTCCATGGCGCGCAACCGGTCCGAGGCCGCCTGCTGCGTCAGCCCCACGGCGCGGGCCCCGCGCCCGATCGACCCGGCCTCGACGACCGCGACGAGCAGCCGCAGCGAGGTCAGGTCGGGGACGCGCTCGAGGGTCACCGGCGCAGGGTAGTCGGGCGGGGACACCGCGCGGGCAGGTCGCGCGGGAGATGATGTGCCGGTGAGTTCCGCCGACCCCGCCCTCCTGCTGCGCCTGGTCACCCGCGCCGTCGACGCCGTCGGCGACGCCGGGGGTTTCGCCGGCGCGAGCGCGGAACTGGCCCGCTTCGACGCCGAGCAGGCCCGGGTCGTCCTCGGCTGGGTCCTGCGCCGCGCCCTGGAGGAACGCCACCCCGACGGCCTCGACGCCGACGACCTGCGGGACGCGGTCGCCGCGACGGCGCGCGCCGCGCAGTGGTTCGACGGCCTGGACCCGCGGATCCTCGTCGTCGTCCTGACCGCGGCCCTGGGCGAGCACCCCGACCCCGAGGAGGTCCCCCGGCTCGGTCACGCGCTCGTGCTGCAGCACTCCCTGCTGCTGGTGCACGACCTGGCGACCGGGCCGGGGCGTCCCCTGCGGCGAGCCCTCGACGCGGCCCTGTCGGAGGTCCACCGGGCCGAGACGATGGAGATGCCCTGACCCCGTGACCGCGCGGGCGCCTCAGCCGTTGAGCACGGGGTGGGACGACGACCGGTTCCGCTTGCGCAGCACGGCGGGACGGCCGTCCTCGGCGGCCTCGTGGACGGCGCGGACCTCGGCGGCGCTGCGGGCGTCCAGCGCCCGCTCGACCGCCGCCAGGTCCACCTCCCCGTGCCACTCCCGCACCTCGGCGAGGTGCTCGTTGCGGCCCTCCTCGGGCGCGACGGGCAGGCCGTGGCGCGCGGCGAGGCCGTACAGCGCGAACACCTGCTCCCCGTGGCGCAGGGCGTAGGAGTCCAGGAACGACGGCGTCAGCAGTCCCTGGTGGGCGGTGAACTCGAGGTCCCTCAGGACCTGGTGGAGCGGTTTCACGGATTCCTCCTCAGCACCGTTGCTCAGCGGTCCTCCGCCGGACCGTGCCGGACCATCGGACGACCCCGGTCCGGGGTTGAGGGTTCCGGCCCGGGTTCACCCCTCCGGCGCAACGACCCGCTCGACGTGCAGCGGCAGACCGCCCTTCGGGCGCAACGTCACCAGCGCGTCCACCGCCGGTTCCGGGCCCGCCGGGCGCACCGTGTGGGTGCGCAGCAGCGCCGCCAGGACCAGCACCTCCTCGACCAGCGCGAGGTCGCGGCCGATGCACAACCGGGGCCCCGCCCCGAACGGCACGTAGTGGTCGTGCCGGGCGCCGTCGAGGAACCGCTCGGGGCGGAACTCCCCCGGCGCCTCCCACAGCTCGGGGTCGCGGTGCAGCGCCCACGTGCAGACGATGACGAGCGTGCCCGCCGGGACCGGCACCCCGGCGACCTCGTCGTCGGCCAGCGCGGTGCGGGTGATGACCCAGGCCGGGGGGAACAGCCGCAGCGCCTCGTCGACGACGGCGCGCAGGTACGGCAGCCGGGGCAGGTCGTCCCACGTCGGGACGCCGCCGAGCGCCACGGCCTCCGCCCGCGCCCGGTCCAGGGCGGCCCGGTGGCGCGAGAGCAGGTGCAGGGTCCAGGTCAGGGAGCTGGCGACGGTCTCGTGCCCGGCCACCACGAACGTCACGAGCTCGTCGCGGACCTGCCGGTCGTCCATCCCGGCGGCCAGCATGAGGCCCACGAGGTCGCGGGGGTCGTCGAGGCCGCGGTCGGCCCGCCGCTGCACGACGCGGGCGCAGACCTCGTCGACGGTGGCGACCGCGCGGGCCAGCCGGCGCCGGGAGGGGGTGGGCCAGGACGCGGGGACGGGGCTGGCGGCGCGCCGCACGACGACCTCCAGCGCGCGGCCCACGGCCTCGACCAGCAACGGGGCGTCGGCCGACAGGTCGGCGGCGGCGAGGGTGTGGCCCACGACCTCCAGCCCGGCGCGGGAGGTGGCGTCCAGCACCTCCATCGGGGTCCCGGCGGGCAGGGCGTCGGCCTCGGCGGCCAGCCGCAGGCCGGCGCGGACGGCGTGCCCGGCGACGTCGCGCAGGCCGCCGTGGTGGAAGGCGGGCTGGACGACGCGGCGGTGGGCCCGCCACCGGACGCCGTCCCCCGCGAGCAGCCCGGGGCCGGTCACGGTGGCCAGGGCCGAGTACTGGATCGTCGCCTTGCCGTAGCCGCGGGCGTTCTCGACGAGCACCCGCCGGACCCCGGCGGGGTCGGCCAGCACCAGCACGGGGGTGCGGGGCAGCGGGATCGCCGCCGCGCGGCCGTGCCGGGCGGTGACGTCGGTGAGGAAGAGGTGCGGGGCCCGCAGGATCCGCGGGACCGAGCGCACCATGTCCCACGGCAGCGGGCCGGGGACGTCGAGCGGGGAGTACCGGTTCAGAGGTACAGCCCGGTCCCGCCGTCCGCCTCGCCCGGCGCGGCGACCGCGTGCAGGTCGCGTTCACGCAGCAGCGTGTACCCCTTGCCGTGCAGCTCGACCTCGGCCTTGTCCTCGGGGTCGAACAGCACCTTGTCGCCGGTGGCGACCTGGCGGACGTGCGGGCCGACGGCCACGACCGCGGCCCAGCTGAGCCGGCGGCCGACGGCGGCCGTGGCGGGGATGAGGATGCCCGCCGAGGACTTGCGCTCGGCGGCGTCGTCCGGGAGCACCAGCACGCGGTCGTGCAGCATCCGGACGGGCAGCTGGTCGGCGGCGGACACCGGTCAGCGGCGCTTGCGGACGGCGCGGACCACCAGGAACGTGGTGACCCCCAGGACGGCCACGCCGACGGCGGCGACGCGCTCGACGCGCAGACCACCGCGGTGGTCGAAGACGAACCCCTCGACGCGGCCGCGCGCGGTGGCCAGCGACCGCTGGGCGATCGAGGCCGGGGCGAGCCGGGAGGTCAGCTCGTCGATGGTGCCCGCGAGCTGGGCACGACGCGCCTCGACCTCGCGCTCGAGGGCGCGCGGGTCGCTGGTCGTGATCTCGGCCTTGCCGTCGCTGGCCGCCACGGCCACCTCCTGAATCACCCTGACTGAATCACGCTGAGTTGCCCTGAGTTGCTAGGACGTCCCGCGAACCGTACCCGAGACCGGCCCTGGCCTCCCGGTGGGGGCGCCGAGCCCGGGCGCGGCGGGGCTATCGTCGCCGTCCATGACGCGTCTCGTCCCCGGTGACCTCGCCCCCGACTTCACGCTGACCGCCCACGACGGGTCCACGGTCACGTTGAGGGAACTGCTGGCCGACACCGGCCGGCACGTCGTCGTGTACTTCTACCCGGCCGCGATGACGCCGGGGTGCACCACGCAGGCGTGCGACTTCCGCGACTCCCTCGACGCGCTGAACGCCTCCGGGTACACCGTCGTGGGCGTCTCGAAGGACCCCGTCGACAAGCTCGCGCAGTTCGCCGAGCGCGACGGCCTCACCTTCAAGCTGCTGTCCGACCCCGACCACGCGGTCCTGGAGGCGTACGGGGCGTGGGGTGAGAAGACGAACTACGGCCGCACCTCCGTCGGGGTGGTCCGCTCGACCGTGGTCGTGGGCCCGGACGGGGTCGTGGAGCTGGCGCAGTACAACGTGAAGGCCACCGGCCACGTCGCGAAGCTGCGCCGCGACCTCGGGCTGGACGCCGCGGGCCAGTAGTCTGGCCCGCGAGCGGGAGTGGTGTAACTGGCAGCCACGCAGGATTTAGGTTCCTGTGCCTCCGGGCGTGAGGGTTCGAGTCCCTTCTCCCGCACCCCGGAAGGCGCCCTCAGGCGGTCAGGGGCGCGAGCAGCACCGGCGTCGTGGTCGGCTGCGGCGAGCCCCCCGCCGGTTCCACCGTGATCCCCAGCGCCGTGGCGGACCCGGTGTCCAGCACCATCGCGGTGCCGCCGTCCCCGGACAGGTCCATCATCCCCACCGAGTCGAAGTGGTCCCCGGTGCCCAGCCACACCTGGTAGCCCTTCCCGGCTCCCGCGGCGGGCAGCCCGGCGGCCACGACCCCCAGCCGGCCGTCGGCGCGCACGAGGGTCGCGGTGCCCCCGGCGGTGGTCGACAGCGTCGAGACCGTCGCCCCGGGCACGGCGAGCAGGTCGGCCACCTGCTGGCGGGCGAGCTGCTCGGCGCTGAGGACGGGCGCCGGCTCGCGCTGGGCGAGGTTCAGGCCCGTCCCCACGCCCACCGCGGCGACGGCGACGCCGGCCGCGGCGACCAGCACGCTCCAGCGCGAGGGCCCGCGACGGCCCGCCCGGCGCTCGCGGGCGGCGGCGAGGTCCACCGGGGGCTCCACCACGGGCGCCGTCCCGTGCGGGTGCTCCTGCGGGGTGGCCGCGACGGCGGCCAGCACCGCGGCCCGCAGCCGCTCCGGCGGGGGTTCGGCGTCGGCCAGGTGCGAGACGGCCTCGCGCAGCGCGTCCGCGTCCGCGCGCTCCTCGGGGTGCTCGCGCAGGCGGCGCTCGAAGGCGGCCCGCTCCTCGTCGTCCACGGCGTCCAGCGCCCAGGCGGCCGCCAGCAGCGGGTCGTCGCCGGCGCCGCGGCCGGGTTCGCGGCCGGTCACCGGGTCACCACCCCGAGGGTGTCGCGCAACCGGATCAGGCCGTCGCGCAGGCGCGTCTTGACCGTGCCCAGGGGCAGGTCGAGGTCGTCGGCGATCTGCCGGTGGGTGCGGCCGCCGTAGTAGGCGAGGTCGATGGCCTCGCGCTGCAGCGGAGTCAGCGAGCCCAGCGCACGGCGCACCTCTTCGCGTTCCACCAGCACCTGCACCTCCTCGCTCACGCTGTCGTACGGGGGCACCTCCCGGTACCCCACCACCTCGTCCCGCCGGGAACTGGCCTCCGCCGCCCGCACCCGGTCCACCGCCCGCCGGTGCGCCATGGTGACGATCCAGCCGCGGGCGCTGCCGCGGGCCGGGTCGAAGCGCGCGGCGGTCCGCCACGCCTCCAGGTAGACCTCCTGCACGACCTCCTCGGACTGGGCCCGGTCCCGCAGCACGCGCAGGACCGTGCCGTGCACGGCCGCCGAGGTCGCGTCGTAGAACGACGCGAAGGCGCCCTGGTCGCCACCCGCAGCGGCGACCAGGGCATCCTCGGTCGTGGTCGTCATCGACGCCACTGTGTCACCTGGTCACATGGGCGGCATCAGGACGGAGTCCACGAGGTACACCGTGGCGTTCTGCGTGGACACCCCGCCGCAGACCACGTTCGTGGAGCCGTTGACGGTCAGCGCCTCCGGGGACCCGGCGACGGTGAGGTCCTGGCCCTCCAGGGTCGTGTGCGTCCCGGCGACCTCCGAGGGCGACAGGCGGCCCTGGACGACGTGGTAGGTCAGGATCTTCTGCAGCGTGGCGCTGTCGGTCTTCAGGCCCTCCAGCGTGGCCGCGGGGACCTTCGCGAACGCGTCGTCGACGGGCGCGAACACGGTGAACTCCCCGCCGTTGAGGTCGTTCACGAGGTTCACCTGCGGGTTGAGCTGGCCGGAGACCGCGGCGGTCAGCGTCTTCAGCAGCGGGTTCGCGGCGGCGGCGCTGGCCAGCGGCGCCTGCGCCATGCCGTCGACCGACGCGGGCCCGGAGGCGTTCGCGGCGGCGTAGTCGGCGCAGCCGGGGCCCACCGGACCCTCCATCGCGGCGGCCGAACTGGTCATCGAGGGCGAGCTCGACGTGGTGGTGCTGCTGGAGCTCGTCGAACTGGTCGTGTCCGTGGATCCGCTGGTGCTGTCACCGCCGCAGGCGCCGAGGGCGAAGGTGGCGGTGGCCGCGATCGCGAGCAGGGTTCCGGTGCGTTTCACGAGTTTCTCCCATCGCTTCCGGGCCGGTGGTTCCGGGCCGGTGGTTCCGGTCGGTCGAGCACCCGGGGTTCGTCGCCGACGGGCGGGTGGATGGGTCGGACGGGAGTTTTTTTCTCGGAGTTCCCCGGGGGTCCCCTCGGGGCCGGGTTCAGCGGACGGTGACCGTCACGGAGTCGTACCCGCTGGACCCGTCCGGGATGGGGGCGACGACCGTCTCCGTCTGCGGCGCACCGGTTCCGTCGGTGGCGCGCACCTGGATCGAGTGGCTGCCCGGTTCGTCGGCGGCCCAGTCGTACACCCACTGGCACCAGGTGTCCGAGGACGCCGAGGGCAGGATCCTCGCCGGCCGCCACTCCCCCTCGTCGACGCGGACCTCCACGGCGGAGATCCCGCGGTGCTGGGCCCAGGCGACCCCGGCGACGGGCACGCGCCCCGCGCGCACCTGCGCGAAGGACTTCGGCACGTCGATGCGGGAGGCGGTCTTGATCGGCCCGCGCTCGGCCCAGCCCCGGTCGGTCCAGTAGGCGGTCTTCTCGGCGAACGTCGTGACCTCCAGGTCGACGACCCACTTGCACGCCGAGACGTACCCGTACAACCCGGGGACCACCATCCGGACCGGGAACCCGTGCTCGCGGGGCAGGGGTTCGCCGTTCATCCCGACGGCCAGCAGGGCGTCGCGGCCGTCGGTGGTCTCGGCCAGCGGGGCGGACAGGGTGAAACCGTCGACGCTGGTGGCCAGCAGCATGTCGGCCCCGTCGCGGACGCCCGCCTCGGCCAGCAGGTCGCGCAGCGGGTACCCCAGCCAGCGGGCGTTGCCGACGTACGAGCCGCCGACCTCGTTGCTCACGCACGTCATCGTGATCCAGCGCTCACGCAGGGGTCTGGCCAGCAGGGCCGCGAAGTCGAGGGTGAGCTCACGCTCGACGAGCCCGTGCACGCGCAGCGACCAGTCCTCGGCCGGCACGTCGGGGACGACCAGGGCGGTGTCGATGCGGTAGAAGTCGGCGCTCTTCGTGACGTAGGCGGTGAGCCCCGCGGCGACCGCGTCGGCCGGGTCGAGCCCGGCGGGCAGCGCGGGGGCCGGGTCGGCCGGGGCGGGCAGCACCACCCGGCCGCGGGACCGCTCGGCGCTGCGGGTGGCGACCAGGGCCTGCCCGCCGCCGCCGGTGACCAGCGCCGCCGCCGCGGTCCCGCCCAGCAGCAGGCCCCGCCGGGCCCGGTCGGTGCCGCGCGCGCTGTCGTGGCCGGGGCCGCTGAGGCGGCGGGTCAGCAGGACCAGGGAGTACACCCCGGCCGCGGCGCCCAGCGCCGAGGGCAGCGGGGACAGCGCGGTGGCGTCCGGGCGGGTCGCCGCCGCGGCGACGCCCACCACGCCCAGGGCCGCGACCAGGCCCACGCCGACGGCGAGCCGGCGCCGGGCCAGGACCCCGGCCACGGCGGCCAGCAGCAGCACCAGCACCGTGATCGTCGCCAGCAGCACCGTCTTGTCGGCGGTGCCGAAGGTGCGGATCGCGACGTCCTTGAGCCAGGCCGGCACCCGGTCCACCACCGCGTCGCCCACGACGACGACGGGCGCCGCCGACGGGGAGACGACCCCGGCGGCGAGCTGTCCCACGCCGAACGTCAGCGCCGCGGCGACCAGGCCGCTCAGCGCGCCGAGCGCGGGACCGGCCCACCTCCGCCCGGCCCGCGGGCCCCGTCCCGTGCCCGTCCCGGTGCCTGCGTCCTCGGTGGTCCTCACCTGGTGGGTTCGGAGCCGCGTCAGCCCTGGATGGGTCGGCCGGCCAGGGCGTCGACCACGACCGGCGCCAGCGCCCGGAACGCGGCCCCGCGGTGGCTGATCGCGTTCTTCTCCTGCGCGGTGTGCTCGGCGAGGGTCCGGTCAGCGCCGGCGGGCACGAAGACCGGGTCGTACCCGAAGCCGCCGCCCCCGGCGGGGGCCGTGGTGACCGTGCCGCGCAGTTCGCCGTGCCGGACGGCGCTCACCCCGCCGGGCAGGGCCAGGGCGGCCGCGCACACGAACGCCGCCCCCCGGTGCGGGGCGGGCACGTCGGCGATCTGGGCCAGCAGCAGCTCCAGGTTGGCGGCGTCGTCGCCGTGGCGGCCGCACCAGCGCGCCGAGAAGATCCCCGGCGCGCCGCCGAGGACGTCGACGGAGATCCCGGAGTCGTCGGCGATCGCGGGCACCCCGGTGGCCGCCGCGACGGCGCGCGCCTTCAGCAGCGCGTTGCCGGCGAACGTCACCTCGGTCTCGGCGACCTCGGGGACGGCGTCGAAGGCGTCGACGGTGAGGACCTCCACGTCGGGCAGCAGCGGGGCCAGGACGGCCCGCAGCTCGCCGACCTTGTGGGTGTTGCGGGTGGCCAGGACGATCCTCATCGGGCCAGCGCCTCCGCCTGCAGCGCGGCCAGCCGTGTCGTGCCGGTCAGGGCGAGGTCGAGGAGCGCGTCGAGCTCGGACCGGTCGAACGGCACGCCCTCGGCGGTGCCCTGGACCTCGACGAACCGCCCGTCGCCGGTGACGACGACGTTCATGTCGGTCTCGGCGGCGACGTCCTCGACGTAGGGCAGGTCCAGGACGGGGACCCCCTTCACGACGCCGACGCTGACGGCGCTGACCGACCCCGTCAGCGGCTGCCGGGAGGCCTTGACGATGCCCTTGCCGCGCGCCCAGGAGATCGCGTCGGCGAGCGCCACGTAGGCGCCGGTGATCGCCGCGGTGCGGGTGCCGCCGTCGGCCTGCAGGACGTCGCAGTCCAGGACGATCGTGTTCTCGCCGAGCTGGGCGGTGTCGACGACGGCGCGCAGGCTGCGGCCGATGAGCCGGGAGATCTCGTGGGTGCGGCCGCCGATCTTCCCCTTGACGGACTCGCGGTCGCTGCGGGTGTTGGTGGAGCGGGGCAGCATGGCGTACTCGGCGGTGACCCAGCCCTGGCCCGAGCCCTTGCGCCAGCGGGGCACGCCCTCGGTGAAGGAGGCCGCGCACAGCACGCGGGTGCGGCCGAACTCGACGAGGACGCTGCCCTCGGCGTGGTCGAGCCAGTTGCGGGTGATGGTCACGGGGCGGAGCTCGTCGGCGGCTCGGCCGTCTGCGCGTTCGGTCACTCCTCAAGACTCCCAGATCACGCGGAGTGCACTGCGGGGCACGGTGAGTGCCGACTCAGGGTCCGTCCAGGGAATCCGCACCGAAAGCACACCGCCGACACGACGGAAGTGCCTGCGCGCGAGCGCGATCGGGGCCACCCTGGGGGCATGACTCGACGTCCCACCGCGGCCCTGACCCCCGGTGACCGGGTGATCACCGGACTCGCCGACCACGAGGGAGTGGTGCTGCGGCCGTTGCGCTGGAGCCCGCGCCCGCTGCGGGCCACGGCCGCGCGGGAGGTGGCCCGCCTGCACCGCCGCCGGCGCCGGGTGGTGCTGGAGTTCACCGACGGCACCCGCAGCCAGCCGGTGGCCGCCTCGGCGCGCTGGACGGTCGCCCCGGCCGAGGAACCCCCGGCCGCCGCCGGTGCCGGGATGGTCAGAGTGCGCCGAGGTGCAACGGGCCCGTCTCGTCGACCGCGCCGTCGGCCTGCACGATCTGCGGTCCGAGCTGCGGCCCCAGGAACCGGCGCGCCAGAGACCGGAACGCGCGGGCGTCGCCCGTCGAGGTGAACCGGTGCCGGGGGCGGCCGGCGGGCAGCGGCAGGTCGTCCGGGCGCAGCAGCTCCCGGGCGGCGAGCTCGCGGTAGACGTCGAAGGCGGTCTCCTCGGCGCTGGAGACCAGCGTCACGTCGTCGCCGACGACGCTGCGCAGCACCGCCATGAGCAGCGGGTAGTGCGTGCAGCCCAGCACGAGGGTGTCGACGTCCGCGGCGATCACCGGGGCCAGGTAGGCGCGGGCGGCGGTCAGCAGGTCCGGGCCGCTGGTGACGCCCCGCTCGACGAACTCCACGAACGCCGGGCACGCCGCCGTCGTCAGGGCCAGGTGCGGCGCGGCGGCGAAGGCGTCCTCGTAGGCGCGCGAGGAGATCGTGGCGCGCGTGCCGATGACCCCGACGCGGCCGTTGCGGGTCGCGCGCACCGCCCGGCGCACGGCCGGCTGGATGACCTCCACCACCGGCACGTCGTAGCGCTCGCGGGCGTCGCGCAGCATGGCCGCCGAGGCGGAGTTGCAGGCGATCACGAGCATCTTCACGCCCGACTCCACGACCCGGTCGAGCACGTCGAGCGCCAGCCGGCGGACCTCGGCGATGGGCTTGGGCCCGTACGGGGAGTGCGCGGTGTCGCCCACGTAGTGGATCGACTCGTGCGGGAGCTGGTCCAGCACGGCGCGCGCGACGGTCAGCCCGCCCACCCCGGAGTCGAAGATCCCGATGGGCAGTTCGCGTTCCCTCACAGCGGGTCCCTCCCGGCCGGGCTCACGGCCGAGCTGACGGCCGACGTCACAGCAGCGACCTCACGAGGGTCTCCTGCAGGTGGGTGGTGAAGTCGTACACCGCCCACGCCCAGCGGGCCGGGTCGTCCTCGGCCAGCTCGGCGTAGGGGTCGGAGTCGTCGCTGACGCCCAGCCGGGTCCCCAGGGCCAGCCGGATGTCGTTCAGCGCGGCCAGCCAGGTCCGGGCGCCGTCGGCGTCCAGCTGCACCCGCCCGCCCTGCCCGACGACGGGGTCGAGGGTGGCGAGCATGCCGCGCGCGGCGGCGGCCTTCTTCTCCCGCAGGCCCCGTTCGGTGAAGCGGCGGAAGTCGGCGGACGCCTGCGGGTCCGCGTCCGCGCCGTAGGCGTCGGGGAACAGCCGCCGCAGGACCTCGTCCTCGGGGGCGGTGGTGGGGCCGTCGGCGCCGAGGTCGGGCAGCTCGTCGAAGGCGGGCAGGTCGGTCAGCCCCAGCTGCGCGGCCAGCGGGTCGACGCTGCGGGCGGGCGGTTCGCCGACCTCGAGGAGCTCGACGACCTCACGCGCCAGCGAGGCCAGCAGGTCGGCCTCGGAGACGTGCAGGGTGATCGAGAACAGGCCGTGGCGGGACCGTCGGAAGGTGGCCACTCACTCGTCCTTCTGCAGCGTGGCCCACAGGCCGTAGCCGTGCATGGCCTCGACGTCGCGCTCCATCGCCTCGCGCGAGCCGGAGCTCACCACGGCGCGGCCCTTGGAGTGGACGTCCATCATCAGCGCCTCCGCCTTGGCCTCGGAGTAGCCGAAGTGGGTGCGGAACACGTAGGTGACGTACGACATCAGGTTCACCGGGTCGTTCCAGACCAGCGTCACCCACGGGGTGTCCGGGGTGGTGAGGAGGTCGGTCTCCGGACGCTCCAGCTCGGTGGGAGCGGTCGCGACCACGGACAGCACGACAGACACCCCGGCAGTCTAGGCGGGGTCCGGATGGCTAGATTCGCTGCATGGTGAGCACAGCGCTGCTGACGGACCACTACGAGCTGACGATGCTGCAGGCGGCCCTGTCCGACGGGACGGGTGACCGCGCCTGCACGTTCGAGGTCTTCGGCCGCCGTCTGCCGGAGGGGCGCCGGTACGGGGTGGTGGCCGGCACCGGCCGCGTCCTGGACGCCGTGCGCGACTTCACCTTCGACCCCGAGCTGCTCGGCGGCCTGCGGGGGGTGCTGGACGAGCGCACCCTCGACTGGCTGGCCGCGTACCGCTTCAGCGGCTCGATCGAGGGGTACGCCGAGGGTGAGCTGTGGTTCCCCGGCTCCCCCATCCTCACGGTCACGGGCACCTTCGCCGAGGCCGTCGTCCTGGAGACGGTGGTCCTGTCGATCCTCAACCACGACTGCGCGATCGCCGCGGCCGCCTCCCGGATGGCCCAGGCCGCCGGCGAGCGGCCGATCATCGAGATGGGCTCGCGGCGCACCCACGAGCAGGCCGCCGTGGCGGCCTCCCGCGCCGCCTACCTCGCCGGGTTCACCTCGACGTCGAACCTGCAGGCCGGGGCGTCCTACGGCATCCCCACCTCGGGCACGTCGGCGCACGCGTTCACGCTGCTGCACGACACCGAGGCCGAGGCGTTCGCCGCGCAGGTCGCCGCCCTCGGCGTGGACACGACGCTGCTGGTCGACACCTACGACATCACCGCGGGCATCGCCACGGCCGTGGAGGTCGCCGGGCCGCGCCTGGGCGCGGTCCGCATCGACTCCGGCGACCTCGCGGTCCTGGCCGTGCAGGCCCGCGAGCAGCTGGACTCCCTGGGGGCCACCTCGACGCGCATCGTCGTCTCCGGCGACCTCGACGAGTTCGCCCTGGCCGCGCTGCGCTCGGCCCCCGTCGACGGGTACGGGGTGGGGACCTCGCTGGTGACGGGCTCGGGGGCGCCCACGGCCGGGCTGGTCTACAAGCTCGTCGAGGTGGAGGGCCGTCCGGTGGCGAAGCGCTCGACGTCGAAGGTGACCCAGGGCGGCCGGAAGGTCGCCGTCCGCCGGCACCGGCCCACGGGCACCGCGACCGACGAGGTCCTGGGGGTCGGGTTCACCCCCGAGCGCGAGCCGAACGACCGCCCGCTGCAGGTCCCGCTGGTGCGCGACGGCGTGCGCGTGGAGGGGCTGCCGGACCTGACCGCGTCCCGCGAGCACCTGCGCCGGGCACTGGTGACGCTGCCGTGGGACGGGCTGGCGCTGTCCAAGGGCGACCCGGCCATCCCGACCACGGTGCTGGGCCCGCAGCGGGCGGGGGCGCGCCCGTGACCCGCGCGCTGGTGGTCGTGGACGTGCAGCGCGACTTCTGCCCCGGCGGGTCGCTGGCGGTCGCCGGGGGTGACGAGGTGGCCCGCGCGATCAGCGCGCTGCTGGCGACGGACACCTCCACCGGCCGGGGCATCGCCTACGACCACGTCGTGGCCACCCAGGACTTCCACATCGACCCCGGCGCGCACTTCTCCGACACCCCCGACTTCGTGGACAGCTGGCCGGTGCACTGCCGCGCCGGGACCAGCGGGGCGCTGCTGCACGACGACCTGGACACCTCCCGGGTCGAGGCGGTGTTCCGCAAGGGGCAGTACGCGGCGGCCTACTCGGGGTTCGAGGGGGTCAGCACCCACCTGGACCCCGAGGGCGGGGAGGTCGTCACCGGCCTGGCGGACTGGCTGCGCGGCAGGGGGGTCGAGCAGGTCCACGTCGTCGGGATCGCCACCGACCACTGCGTGCGGGCGACCGCGCTGGACGCGGCGCGGGCCGGGTTCCGCACGACCGTCCTGCTGGGGCTGACGGCGGGGATCTCCGCGTCCGGCGTCGAGCGGGCGCTGGCCGAGATGCGCGAGGACGGGGTCACCCTGGTGGGTGACCCCGTCCTGGGGTGAGTCAGCGCCGCTTCACCACGACGGTGCGGGCGAGCTTGTCGTGCAGGGCCTGCCGGCGCTGGTCCCAGCACGGCCAGAGGAAGTCGATCAGGTACCACAGGCCGATGACCGAGCCGAGCATGTCGCTGCCGATCCAGCGCACGACGGCCTGCCCGAAGGTCGGCAGCCCCGGACGCTGCCAGTCCCGCACGCGCAACCGGCAGATCGCCTTGCCCGGCGTCGCCCCGTAGAAGCGGATCGTCAGGATCGTGTAGACGGCGCTCACCACCACGGTGATGAGGGTCAGCTCGCGCTGGGCGGCCAGGTAGGTGGTGTTCTGGGCCACGTCCAGGGCGGCGGTGAGCCACCCGGTGCCGCCGGTCACCATGTCCTGGGTGATCGGTTCCACGATCGCGTTCATCGTGCGCAGCGGCGCCCAGCCCGCCAGCGAGGCGATGAGGGTGACGAGGACCACGTCGATGAGCCGGGCCACCAGGCGCAGCCCCAGGTTCCCCAGTGCCTGACCGTCGGGGGTCGCGATGGCCCGCACGCCCGGGGCCGGGTACTGCGACGGCGGGTACTGCTGCCGGGCGTACTGCTGCGGCGCGTACGGCTGCTGCCCCGACGGCTGCGACGCGTACGGCTGCTGCTGGTGGGCGGGGGCCTGGGCGTGGACGTGCTCGGTCCACTGCGCCCCGTCCCACCAGCGCAGCTGGGACCGGGAGGGGTCGGACGGGTCCGGGTACCACCCGGCGGGCGTGCTCATGGGTGTCAGGGTGCCAGTTCCTCGCGGAGGGCCGGTGCTCAGGCGACGCCGAACTCGGAGGGGTCGATGCCCACGGCCTGGCAGATCTCCCGGACGGCCCGCTGCTCGGTGGGGTCGAAGTCGCCGTCCGCGCCGCCGATGACGACGCCGACCTGCACGACCGCGCGCGCCTGCTCGGGCTTGCTGCGCAGCTTCCCGACGGCCTGCAGGGCCTCGATCTTGCCGAAGTCGTAGTCGGCGGTGAGCTTGCCGCACCACTTGTCGAAGGACTCCCGCAGGTCACCGGCGTTGAAGACCGACAGCACGTCGTTGCTGGCGATGAACGCGGCGGTCTTCTGCCGCTCCTGCGGCTCGATGCTGCCGTCGGCGGCGGCGATGAGCGCGCACGTGGCCATCGAGGCCTCGGCGAAGTCCTTGCTCTTGAACTGACCGACCTTCGTCTTCAGCTGGTCGCCCGCCAGCAGGCCCTTGCTCTTGAGGTTGTCCAGGAATCCCATACCCGGCCAACGGGCGTGCGCGGCAGCGGGTTCCTCAGCTGAACCGGCGGACGATCTCCGAGTTGCGGTCGGCCAGCAGCCGGCTCAGGGTGCGCCGGACGAACAGCACGTCGGCGATCCGGCCCAGGACCCCGTAGGGGGACCGCCACGACATGCGGTCGGTCATGATCGTCATCTGCGGGCCCTCGGGGACGTACGAGTGCTCGTGCCGGAACTGCGCGAACGCCCCGGCGGACATCTCGTCGACGAAGCGGTGGGGCCGGTCCAGCTCGACGATGTGCGAGGTGTGGGTGAGGGGGAACCCCATGATCCGCAGCCGCCACCGCACCTTCTCGCCGAGCTCGATGCGGCCCGTCGTCCGGCCGGCGCCCTCGACGGCGCGGACCCCGTACCGCTTGCCCGCGACCCGTTCCACGTCGAGGTCGAGGGACATCTCGAAGACCTCCTCGAGGGGGGCGCGGACCATGGTCCGCTGGACGATCTCCGGCATCCCAGCAACCTAGACCATGGCCAGGAGGTGGTCCCGGCGACGGCGCAGCACGTCCACCGACGCCGACGCCGACGGCGGGCCGGGGACGGCCGCGCGCAGCCGGGAGTACACCGAGGCGTGCGGCAGGGCGCGCCCGGCGGCGACCCGGCCGACGAGGGAGTGGATCTCCTTGCGCAGCAGCGCGGCCGTGTGCCAGGCCGCGTCCTCCTGCTCCGGTTCGGCCTCGCCGGTCTCGTCCTGGTCGGTGGGCTCGACCGGCCGGGCCGTGCGCTTGCGGATCTCGGCGTCGCGCTGGGACAGCAGCGCGGCGGTCTGCTCCGGCGACAGCAGCCCGGGCAGCCCGAGGAAGTCCTGCTCCTCGACGCTGACGGCCGGCAGCTGGCCGCCGGTGACGGCCTTGCCGCCGTGCAGGACGTGCGCGAACTCCGCCTGCGCCTCCAGGGCCTCGTACTCCTGCTTCTCCCCCGGCTCGCGCTCGGGCGCCGGCAGCAGGTCCAGCCCGCCCTCGTCGACCTCGTCGGAGGACACCGGCGCGGGGGGCGGGATGACGTGGTTGCGGTCGGTCTCCATCTCCGCGGCCAGCGCCAGCAGCGGCCGCACGGCCGGCAGGAACACCGTCGCCGACTCCCCCGGCGCGCGGGAGCGGACGACGCGCCCGACGGCCTGGGCGAAGAACAGCGGGGTCCGGTACGACGTCATCCAGGCCAGGCACGCCGCGCGGGGGACGTCGACGCCCTCGGAGATCATGCGGACGCAGACGACGAACCGCTGGTCGGACTCGGCGAACTCGGAGATCTTCTGCGACGCCTTGGGGTCGTCGGACAGGATCAGCGCGGGCTTCTCCCCCGTGACCCGCTGGACGATCTTGGCGTAGGCGCGGGCGTCGTCCTGGTCGGAGGCCAGCACGAGGCCGGCGGCGTCGTGCATGCCGTGCTCGCGCAGGTGGTTCAGGCGCTCGTCCATGGCGGCGATGACGTGCGGCACCCAGTCCCCGCGCGGGTCCAGCGCGGTCTTCCAGGCCAGCGACTCCACCGACTTCGTCGTCGCGTCGGACAGGGAGGCCGCGACCACCTCGCCGGCGGAGTTCCGCCACCGCGAGACGCCGGTGTAGGCGGCGAAGACGACGGGCCGGACGACGCCGTCGGCCAGGGCGTCCTTGTACCCGTAGGTGTAGTCGGCGACGGACTTCAGGCCGCCCTCGGACTCCACCGAGTCGTCCTCGACGTAGGAGACGAACGGGATGCGCTCGTCGGCCTTGGTGCGGAACGGCGTCCCCGTCAGGGACAACCGGCGGCGGGCGTCGCCGAAGGCCTCGAAGACCGCCTCGCCCCAGGACAGGCCGTCCCCGGCGTGGTGGATCTCGTCCATGACCACCAGGGACCGCTTGGCGGTGGCGCGGGCGCGGTGCAGCATCGGGTGCCCGGCGACCTGGGCGTACGTGGTGACGTAGCCCTTCATGTCGGGCCGGACGGGCCCGACGGCGTTGGTCATCGTCGGGTCCAGCTCGATCCCGGCGCGGTGGGCGGCCTCGGCCCACTGGGTGCGCAGGTGGTCGGTGGGGGCCACCACGACCACGCGGTCGACGCGGCGGGTGTCCAGGAGCCGGCGGGCCAGCGCGAGGGCGAACGTCGTCTTCCCCGCGCCCGGGGTCGCGGTCACGAGGTAGTCGGCGGGTTCCTCCCGCGCGGGGTCGAAGTACCGCTCCAGCGCGGCGTTCTGCCACGCCCGCAGCGGCCGGGCCGCGGGGACGCCGGGAGCGTCGACCACGGGGCCGGGGATCGTGTCGGCCAGGGCCAGCTGGGGTTCGTGTTCGGTCGTGCTCATGGGTCCGTCCACCGTAGACGACGCCCGCGCGTGCTCCGGCGTGGCGACTCGCCGGGGGTTCAGCCCTGGCCGTCGCCGTCCTTGCCCTCCTTGCCACCGCCCGACAGGCTCTCGTAGATCTCCTTGCAGGTCGGGCAGACCGGGAACCGCTTGGGGTCGCGGCCGGGGACCCACACCTTGCCGCACAGCGCGATCACGGGGTCGCCCGACAGGGCCGACTCCATGATCTTCTCCTTCTTCACGTAGTGCGCGAAGCGCTCGTGGTCGCCCGGGGACGCCTCCTCCTGGACCTGCTCCTCGCGGTCCAGGACCGCCGTGCGCGAGGGGGCCGTGGGCGCCTGCGGCTGGGGCTGGGTGCGGAACGGGTCGTCGGTCGGCGAGCTCATGCGGCGATGGTACGACGGGCGCCCGGGGCGCTCAGTTCATCGAGACGTCGCTGGGGAAGCTGGCGACGAGCGCCAGGTCGCCGCCCTGGCGGCGCAGGACGTCGCCCCACAGGTCCTGCGGGGTGTCGCTGAAGGCGTCGCGGGCCTCGGCGGGCAGGACGAACCAGGCCCCCTCGGCGATCTCGTCCTCGAGCTGGGCCGCGCTCCAGCCCGCGTAGCCGGCGAAGATCCGCAGGCCCGACAGCTCCGCGACGATCGACTCCGGCGGGGTGTCGAGGTCGACCAGCCCCACCGACCCGAGGCCGACGGACCCGAAGACGCGCCGCACGCCCTGCGGGTCGGGCCGGTCCCCCGGGACCGCGACCAGGCCGAGCGCGGAGTCCAGCGCCACCGGCCCGCCCTGGAACAGCTTGCCGGGGGCGGTGGCGAACCGCTGCCAGCCGGGCAGCACGGCGGCGACGTCGACGTCCAGCGGCCGGTTGACGACGACCCCCAGGGCGCCGTCCTCGTCGTGGTTGAGCACCAGGACCACCGACCGGGCGAAGTTGGGGTCGCTCAGCGAGGGGGTCGCCAGCAGGAGACGACCGGTCAGGCTCGCGGTCTCGCTCGTCACCTCCTCATCATGACGCGCCGTCGACGCCCGGGCGAGGGAACGGGCGGGCCAGCGGCACCGGGTCGCGGGTCGCGCGGACGTACTGCGCCGGCCACGGCACGTCCTGCACCGCGTGCAGGGCGACGGCCGCGCGCTGCGGCCAGCGCGGGTCGGCCAGCAGCGGACGGGCCAGGAACACGGCGTCGGCCTCGCCGCTGACGAGGACCTGCTCGGCCTGGGCGGGTTCGAGGATGAGCCCGACGGCGGCGACGGGCACGCCCGCCTCGCGCCGGACGCGGCCGGCGTTCGGCACCTGGTAGCCGGGGCCGACGGGGATCCGCTGGCGCGGGTCGTTGCCCCCGGAGCTGGCGTCGACGAGGTCGGCGCCGTGGGCGGCGAGCTCGCGGGCCAGCGCGATCGACTGCTCGACGTCCCAGCCGCCCTCGACCCAGTCGGAGGTGCTGAGGCGGACCAGGACGGGCTTGTCCTCGGGCCAGACCGCGCGGACGGCGTCGAGGACCTCCAGCAGCAGCCGGGCGCGGTTCTCGAAGGAGCCGCCGTAGGAGTCGGTGCGGTGGTTGGACAGCGGCGAGAGGAACTGGTGCAGCAGGTAGCCGTGGGCGGCGTGCAGCTCCACGACGTCGAACCCGGCGGTGTCGGCGCGGCGGGCGGCCTCGGCGAAGGCGCGCACGACCGCGGCGATCCCCTCGGCGTCCAGCTCGCGCGGGGTGGCGAGGTCGCCGTGCGGCAGCGCGCTGGGGCCGACCACCTCCCAGCCGCCCTCGGCGGCCGGGACGGTCCCCGAGCGCCCGTCCCAGGGCCGGTACGTGCCGGCCTTGCGGCCGGCGTGGGCGAGCTGGACGCCGACGGCCGCGCCCTGCCCGTGCACGAAGTCGACGACCCGGGCCCAGGCGGCGGCCTGCTCGTCGTTCCACAGCCCGGCGTCCTGCGGGCTGATCCGGCCCTCGGGCACGACGGCGGCGGCCTCGGTGAGGACCAGCCCGGCGCCCCCGACGGCGAGGCCGCCGAGGTGGACGAGGTGCCAGTCGTTCGGGACGCCGGGGGCGGCGACGGGGTCGCAGGAGTACTGGCACATGGGCGAGACCCACACGCGGTTGGGCAGCGTGGTGCCGCGCAGGGTGATCGGGGTGAAGAGTCGACTCACGCCGGGGACGCTACCCCGTCGCCTTCCTGAGAATCGTTCTCTACAGTGCGGTGGGTGAACACCTGGTTGCTGGTCCCCGCCGAGGAGGTCGGGCTGCTCGCGCGGCTGCGACCCGCCGTCCGCGCCACCACCCGCGGGGTGCTCGTCGCCCTCGACCGCACCCCCGTGCCCGGCGCCCAGCTCGGGCTCGGGCACGACGGCGTCCTGCACTGGTTCGGCGGCGGCCTCACCGCCGCCGAGGTCGCCGCCCTCGTCGAGCACGTGCGGCTCGGGCGGTTCGCCGAGCTCGGGCCGGCGCTCGCGCACCGCCGGCTGGCGACGACGCGGCCCTGACCGGGCTCCCCGCCGTCAGCGCCGGTGGCGGCGCTTGTCCTCGTACATGTGCCGGTCGGCGCGCGCCAGGACCTCCTCCGTCGACGCCGACAGGTCGTCGGCGACCAGCCCCACGCTGCACCGCACCGGCACGACCGAGCCGTCCGGAAGGTCCACCGGGACCGCCGAGACGGCCTCGCGCAGCCGCTGCTCCAGCGCCTGCGGGTCGACCTCGGCGGAGGTGTCGACCAGGACGACGAACTCGTCCCCGCCGAAGCGGGCCACGGTGTCCCCCGCCCGCGAGACCCCGGCCAGCCGCTCGGCGATCCGCACCAGCGCCTGGTCCCCCACCAGGTGGCCGTGCTCGTCGTTCAGCTGCTTGAGGTCGTCGACGTCGCAGAACGCGACGACCGGCGCGTCCCCCGACCGCCGGGCCCGGGACCGCGCCAGCTCCCAGCGGTCCTCCAGCAGCCCGCGGTTCGGCAGGCCCGTCAGGCGGTCGTGCGTGGCGCGGTGGGTGAGGTCGCGGGCCCGCTCGACGTGCTGGGTGACGTCCCAGCACGACAGCGTCAGCGCGTCCCCGCCCCGGCCCGCGCCGCCGACGAGCACCTCGACCGCGACGACCCCGCCGTCGCCGGACAGGAAGCGCCACTCGTGCGCGGTCCGGTCCCCGCTCGCGCCGAGCTCCAGCGCGGCGAGCACGTCGGGCAGGTCGTCGGGGTGGACCAGATCGGCCACGGGGCGCGCGGCCGTCGTCGCCGCGAACAGGTCGGCCGCCGCCCGGTTCAGCCACGTCGCGCGCCACCCGGGGGCGCCCCGGTCACCCGTCGCGCGCTCGACCAGCACGGTCGCCAGCGGCGAGTCCTCCACGAGGCGCCGGTAGTCGGCGTCCTGCACTGCGTTCCCCCCCGCCGTCCCGGCACGGTCGGCCGGTGTCACCCGACGGTACGAGGGGGGAGCACGAATTCCTCAGTGAGTTCCGGAATGTCGCTGACACGGCGGACACGTTGCGACACAGCGTGTCCGGAGGTGACTCAGCGAGACGGGATCCCGGTCGGGGCGGCCGTTGCGCACGCCTGCAGCAACGGCCGGCTCGCCCGCGCCGCGAGCAGCACCAGCGCCGCCGCACCCACCGCGGACCCGGCGAACCACAGCACCCCCACCGGCGCCGTCCGCAGCAGGCCGATCACCGGCGAGACGATGAGCAGCGACAGCGCCGCCGCCCCGCCCATCGTCACCACCAGCGGGACCCACGTCTCCCGCGCCCGCGCCGCGTGCAGCACCGCGACGTCCGTCCCGGCCAGGTGCAGCGTGCGGTACCGCGACCGCGAGTCCAGGACCCGCGACGCCTGCGTGACGCCCGTCGAGACGGCCGCCAGGACGGCGCAGATCACCAGCGTCACCGTCGTGCCCGTCCCGATGTCCGTCATCAGCACGTCCTCCGGCCCCTGCGTCATCCCCGGCGTCACGCTCAGGCAGCCCGCGACGAAGGTCACCAGCGAGATGCCCCCCACGCTGCGCCACACCGACTTGGGGTCCTCCGTCATCCGGCGCGCCGCCAGCAGCGTCGGGACCGTGCGGGCCCGGGCGCCCAGCACCCGGCCCAGCACCGAGACGAACAGCGGCCCCACGAGGTTGAACACCGCGAACGCGCCCGCCAGGAACCCCACCAGGACCAGCACCGCGAAGGCCGCCCCCACGCCGAACAGGGCGCTGCTGGCGTTGAAGGCGAGCACGAACCCCCCGCCGAGCAGCAGGACCGGCAGCACCCGCGCCCAGCTCAGACCCTTCTGCGGCAGGCGCTGGGCCACCCCCAGCGGGGTGATCGCGACCCGCCGCAGGCTGACCGCCGACGACACCAGCGCGACCAGCAGCACCGACACCGCGACGGCCAGCACGGGCCCGGCCCCCAGCCGCAGCTCGGCCACGTCGAAGACGCGGTCCTGGAAGCGCAGCCGCGCGACCAGCGGCAGCGCCGCCAGGTCCAGCCCGATCCCGGCCACCACCCCGGCCAGGGCCTGCGCCCCGGCGTCCAGCAGGGCGATCGCCCCGATCTGCCCGCTGGTGGCCCCCGCCAGCCGCAACCGGGCCAGCCGCTCGTCGCGGCGCGCCACGGTCAGCCGGGCCGCCGCCGCCCCCAGGGTCGCCGTCGGCACCACCAGCAGCGCCACCGCGATCCACGACAGGAAGCGGTACGTGCCCTCCTCGTCCCCGGCCCCCGGCGCCGCGGCCCGCGCGTCGAACGCCTGCACCCCGCCGGCCACCGTGAGCACCACCCACGTCGTGACGGCGAAGGCCGTCACCGCCAGGACCGTCGGGAGGCGGGTCTCGGCGTGGGTGTGCCGGGCCAGCGACCACCAGATCCGCGTCGTCGCGCTCACCGTCCCACCGCCGCGGGGGCGGTGAACTCCGAGACGACCCGGCCGTCGCGCATGGCCAGCGTCCGGTCGCACCAGCGCGCGACCCCCGCGTCGTGGGTGACGACCACCAGCGCCGCCCCGTTCTCCCGGGCCACCGACGTCAGCAGGTCCAGCACCTCCCGGCCGGTGGCCTGGTCCAGCGCCCCGGTGGGCTCGTCGGCGAAGACGACCTCCGGGCGCCCCACCAGGGCCCGCGCGATGGCGACGCGCTGCGCCTGCCCGCCCGACAGCTCCCCCGGGCGCCGGCGCTCCATCCCGGCCAGGCCCAGGCGGCGCAGCAGCCCACCCGCCCGCTCCACCGCGGCGGCGCGGCCGAGGCCGCCCAGCATCAGGGGCAGCGCGGCGTTCTCCTCGGCGGGCAGCTCGGACAGGAGCTGGCCGGACTGGAAGACGAAGCCGAACCGGTCGCGGCGCAGCTTCGTCCGGGTGGCGTCGCCCATCGCGACGAGGTCGTCGCCGGCGAGGGCGACCGTCCCGGAGGTGGGCCGGACGATCCCGGCCAGGACGTGCAGCAGGGTCGTCTTGCCCGACCCGGACGGGCCCATGACGGCGACGGACTCACCGGAGCGCACGGTGACGTCGACGCCGTCGAGCGCGCGGGTCGGGCCGTAGGTCATGACGAGGTCGCGGGCGTGGAGGAGGTCCATGGCCCGAGCGTCCCGCGCGGCCCGCGGGCTCCGCGTCGGAGCGGGGGCGGAACCGCGCGGCGCGGCGTCCGCCCCCGGGCCTACGCCTGAGGGAGAGGGGCGGGGACGACGAAGGCCGCCCCGGTGGACCGGGACGGCCTGCGTCGTGGTGTGGAGATGGCGGGAATCGAACCCGCGTCCGTCAGCGTGGTACCAGGGCTTCTCCGGGTGCATCCTGTTCAGCGGTCTGCTCGGCCCCGATGCTCATACAGGCATGTCATCGCCGGGCCCAGCCGCGTTGGTTGTCCCCCTCGCGTACGCGACCTCCGCGAGGGGTGAGCTCCCTAGTCGATGCCAGGACCCGGGGCGGGAGCGCACCCGGGCTGACAGAGTCGCGCTCGCTCAGGCGGCGAGGGCGAACTCGGTGCGCTTGGAATCGGCACCTATTGGTTTGCATGGATCGTTGACGAGATGACCATGCATCCTCGACCCGCTTCCCCTGGCTCGACGACCAACGTCGAAACCTGTCATCCCCGTGTTGAGTTGTGCGTCCAGCTTACCCTGCAACGCGGCTCCCCGCGCCCGCATTCCCCGGACCGCCGGCTCACCAGGAACCGCCGCCGCCCCCACCGGCGCCCCCGCCGGTGTAGGTGGACCCGCTCGAGGAGCCCGCCGTCGACGGCGGCGCGGCGCTGAGCGCGTCGGACGTGCTCGCCGAGAAGCCGCCCATCGTCCCGGCGAACAGGGCGACGTTGAAGGTCGAGCCGTCCACCGCCCGCCCCGAGTACCACGGCGGGGTGGGGACCGGGGCGTGCAGGGACCGGGCCCCCGCGGCCCACGCCCCCGTCGCGTCCAGCGCCACCGCGTACGGGACGAGCCGGGTGAACCGCTCCGGAGCCGCCGACCGCGTCAGCGTCGTGGCGAACTCCCCCGCCCGGGCGCGGACGTGCGCGCCCGCGACGGTCAGCGGGTCGGCCGTGACGAGCCCCACCACGGCCAGGACCAGCCCGACCACCACGACGGCGACCCCGACGAGGGCCGCGGACGTCCACAGCGCGAGCAGGACCGTCGCGACCGCCCCGGCGAACGTCACCAGCAGGCCCGCGCCGACGCGCCGCAGCGCCAGCCGCGCCGGGCGCGCGGAGAACAGACCGCGGGCCACCGCGTCGTCCTCCAGCGCCTCCTTGGTCAGCTGCGTGCCCGTCCGGGCCGTCGTGCGCACCGCCGACAGGGACGTGCGGGGGCCGCCGGCGAACACCGTCGACAGCAGCCGCTGCTCGGCCGGGCGCAGCGGGTCGGGCGTCTCGCGCCGGTGCAGGGACCAGTCGTCGCCGTCCCCGACCTCCTCGATCGCGAGGTGCCCGCGCTGGGCGAGGTCCAGCAGGGTGGCGACGACGTCGACGTCGCGCGCGCCGCGGTGCGCGACGGCCCCCACCACCCCCGGGGGCAGGTCCGTCACGTCGGCCGGGACCCCCGGCCCGGCCGGGTCGCGACGGCGGCGCAGCCCGAGCAGCCCGAGCGCCCCGGCGAGCAGGACGGCCGCCGCCCCGCCCAGGGTCGCGGGGGTCGCGGCGAAGGCGAGCGCGGGGCTGAACGTGTCGAGCAGGATCGGCGGAGCCGGGGTCAGCACGCCCGCGGGCACGGTGGCCGAGACCGTGACGCCCTGCTCCTCGCCGAGGTCGGTCTCGCCGAAGGCGGTGGTGCCCGCCGACGCGCCGGCTGGCGCGTCGGCCGTCGTGTCGCAGGGCCGGGTGCTGCCCTCGTCGCCGGCGGTGCACCGGGCGTCCCGCAGCGGGGCCGGGGCGTCCAGCGTCACCTCGACCCGGTCGATCGGCACCTGCCAGCCGGTGCCGACGGCGTCCCAGGCGATCCGGGCCGAGCCGTCGGGCCGGGCGTCGGCGACGGCCGGGACGGTGTACGTCAGCACGTACGTCTGCTCGCCCCGCACGTCCTCGGAGTCCGGGTCCCCGACCCGGACGTCGAGGAAGTCGCCGTCGGTCTCGGTCTCGACCTGCGTCGGTGCCCCGGTGGGGCTCTCGACCCGCAGGTCCTGCACGGGGTAGCTGCGGTCGTGCGTCCGGTCGTGGGGCGCGCGGACGGGGATCACCCGCTCCAGGCCGTGGTGCCCGTCGTCGCCGAAGTCGTAGACGACCTCCTCGCGCACCCGCAGCGAGCCGTCCTGCTGGACGGTCAGGCCGGCGGTGACGGCGACGACGCGCTCGCCGTCGGCGGCCGCGGCCGGCAGCGCCAGCGGGCCGACGAGGACGACGATCGCGGCGAGGGGACCGAGCAGGACGCTGCGCATGCCCCGATCACAGCCGGTGATCGGGGAACGCGCATCAGCAGATCGTCGTCAGCGGTTGCGACGCTGGGACATGGCGCGCTCGGCCTCGCGCTTGTCCTGCTTCTCCCGCAGCGTCTGCCGCTTGTCGTAGTTCTTCTTCCCCCGGGCCAGGCCGATCTCCACCTTGACCCGGCCGTCGACGAAGTACAGCGCCAGCGGCACGATGGTCAGCCCCGACTCGCGGACCTTGCCGGCCCACCTGTCGATCTCGGCCCGGTGCAGCAGCAGCTTGCGCTTGCGCCGCGGCGTGTGGTTCGTCCAGGTGCCCTGGACGTACTCGGGGATGTGCACGCCCTCGAGCCACATCTCACCGCGGTCGATGTGGGCGAACCCGTCGACGAGGGAGGCCCGGCCCATGCGCAGCGCCTTGACCTCGGTGCCCATGAGGCTGATGCCGGCCTCGTAGGTGTCATCGATGAAGTAGTCGTGGCGCGCCTTGCGGTTGCTGGCGATGTTCTTCCGCCCGGTTTCGCGCGGCACGTCGTCCCTCCTCGGGTGGTTGCTGAGCCCTCCACTCTAGGTGCCGGGGACCACCGCGCGCACCGCGGTTCTCAGACCTTCAGCCAGCGGCGGAGGCTGAACAGCGAGGCGATGACCGCGAACACGACCCCGACGCCGACGATGATCGGCGCGGTCTGCGTCAGCACGTCCCCGGTGTCGATGAGCCGGGTCGTGAACCCGGGCCGGTTCTGCAGCCGGGACACCCCGAAGTTGACCATCGCCCACAGCGCGGCCGAGGCCAGCACCCCGCCGAACAGGCTGGCCACGACGCCCTCGAGGACGAACGGCAGCTGGATCAGTGCGCGCGAGGCCCCCACGAGCCGCATGATCGTCGTCTCGCGGCGACGGCTGAACGCGGTGAGGCGGATCGTGGTGGAGACCAGCATCATCGAGCACAGCAGCATGAGCGCGGCCAGGCCGAGGGCGATGTTCGTCGCGACGTTCAGCACCGTGAACAGCGGCTGCAGGATGGCCTGCTGGTCGGGGACGTCCTCGACCCCGGGCGAGGACAGGTAGTCGTCGCTGACGGCGAGGTACCCCTCGGGGTCGACGAGCCGGACCCGGAAGGACTCCGGCAGCTGGTCGGCGGTGATGTTGTCGGTGATGGAGGTGTTCGTCGTCTCCTTGAAGTTCTCGAACGCCTCCTGCTTGGACTCGTAGAACACCCGGTCGACGCGCGGGTCGGCCTCCAGCTGCGCCTGCAGGGCGGTGCGCTGGTCGTCGGTGACCGCCCCGGCGGGGCAGCGATCCACCGGGGAGTCGTCCCCGCACAGGAAGATCGAGACCTGCACCCGGTCGTACCACTCGCCCTTGAGGATCCCCACCTGCTTCTGCACGAGCAGGCCGGTCCCGAAGAAGAACAACGACACCATGGTCACCAGGACCACCGCGATCGTCATCGTGAAGTTGCGCCGCAGCCCGGCGCCCATCTCGGACAGGACGAAACCGAGGCGCATCAGCGGCCCGATCCGTAGACGCCGCGGTCCTCGTCGCGCACGACGCGGCCGTCGCGCAGCTCGACGACGCGCTTGCGCATCTGGTCGACGATGTCGTCGTCGTGCGTGGCCATGAGGATCGTGGTTCCCGTGCGGTTGATGCGGTCGAGCAGTTTCATGATCCCGACGCTGGTCTCCGGGTCGAGGTTGCCGGTGGGCTCGTCGGCCAGCAGGATCGCGGGCCGGTTGACGAACGCGCGGGCGATCGCCACCCGCTGCTGCTCACCACCGGACAGCTCGTGCGGGCGGCGCTTCTCCTTGCCCCCCAGCCCGACCAGCCCCAGCGTCTCGGGGACGGTCTGGGCGATGACGTGCCGGGGCTTGCCCAGGACCTGCAGCGCGAACGCGACGTTCTCGAAGACCGTCTTGTCGGCCAGCAGCCGGAAGTCTTGGAACACCACGCCGATCTGGCGGCGCAGCTGCGGGACCTTCCAGGACCGCAGGCGGCCCACGTCGCGGCCGTTGACCTGGACCGACCCGCTGCTCGCCCTCTCCTCCTTCAGGACCAGCCGCAGGAAGGTCGACTTGCCCGACCCGGACGGCCCGACGAGGAAGACGAAGTCGCCCTTGTCGATCTGGAGGGTCACCTCGGCGAGCGCGGGGCGGTGCCCCTCGCCGTACGACTTGCTGACGTGCTCGAAGGTGATCATCACTCACACCCTAAGGTCTGTGGCTGAGCGTGAACGCCCAGCCGGCCGGTCAGCCCTCGCGCTGCTTGCGCCACCGGATGCCCGCGTCGAGGAAGCTGTCGATCTCGCCGTCGAAGACGCCGTCGGTGTTGCCGACCTCGAAGTTCGTGCGCAGGTCCTTGACCATCTTGTACGGCTGCAGGACGTAGGAACGCATCTGGTTGCCCCACGACCCGGAGTCCTCGCCCTTGAGCGCGTCGAGCTCGGCCTGCCGGTCCTGGCGGGCCTTCTCCAGCAGCTTGGCCTGCAGGACGCGCATCGCGGCGGCCTTGTTCTGCAGCTGCGACTTCTCGTTCTGGCAGGTCACGACGATCCCGGTCGGCAGGTGGGTCAGGCGCACCGCGGAGTCGGTCGTGTTGACCGACTGCCCGCCGGGGCCGGAGGAGCGGTAGACGTCGACGCGCACGTCGTTCTCGGGGATGTCGATGTGGTCGGTCTCGGCCACCACGGGCAGGACCTCGACGCCGGCGAACGACGTCTGCCGGCGGCCCTGGTTGTCGAAGGGGGAGATCCGCACGAGGCGGTGGGTGCCCTGCTCCACGCTGAGGGTGCCGTACGCGTAGGGCGCGGCGACCTTGAAGGTCGCGGACTTGATGCCGGCCTCCTCGGCGTAGGAGGTGTCGTAGACCTCGCTCTTGTAGCCGCGGCGCTCCGCCCAGCGCAGGTACATCCGCATCAGCATCTGCGCGAAGTCGGCCGCGTCGACGCCCCCGGCCTCGGCGCGGATGGTGACCAGCGCCTCGCGCGGGTCGTACTCCCCCGACAGCAGGGTGCGGACCTCCAGCTCGGCCAGGGACTTGCGGATCGCCGCGAGCTCCTCCTCGGCCTCGGCCAGGGAGTCCGCGTCGCCCTCGGACTCGGCGAGCTCGACGAGCACCTCGAGGTCGTCGATGCGCCCGCCCATCTTCTCGATGCGCTCCAGCTCGGCCTGCACGTACGACAGCCGGCTCGTCACGCCCTGGGCGCTCTCGGGGTCGTCCCACAGGTCCGGCGCGGCGGCCTGGTCGTTGAGGTCGGCCAGCTCCCGGCGCAGCCCCTCCAGGTCCGACACCTCCCGGATCGAGGCGTACGTCGTGCGGAGGGCGGAGATCTCGGCGGGGAAGTCTGTGGCGGCCACGACCGACGAGTCTACGTCCGTGGCCGGGCCGGCGGATCAGGCGGCGACCGGGCGGCGGATCGGGCGGCGGATCGGGCGGCGGACCGGGCGGCGGCTCAGACCGGGCGGGTGAAGGCCGCCGCGCCCAGCTCCCGCTCCCCGCCGGTCACCGCCCGCAGGACCCGCTCGGCCACCTCCCGCGGCGCCAGCCCCGCCGGCAGCCGCGGCGCCGTCCCGGCCACCGGCCGCGTCGCCAGCCCCGTCTCGGTGTGCGGGGGCCGCACGTCCAGCACCCGGAACCGCTCCTCACGGGCCAGGGCCCGCACGAACGCCGACAGCGCGGCCTTCGCCGCCGAGTAGGCGGCCATCCCCGGCTGCGGCCGCTCGGCCACCACCGCGCTCACCACCACCGCGAACGGGTCCCGCCCGGCCCGCAGGTGCGGGACCGCGGCCCGCAGCAACCGGATCGGGCCGATCGCGTCGGCCAGGAACAGCTCGTCGAGCAGGTCGTCGTCGGCCTCGGTCGCCGGCCCGAAGGCCACCACCCCGGCCGCGTGGACCAGGCCGTCCAGACCGCCCAGGTGCGCGACCGCCTCCTCCACGAGCCGCTCGGGCTCCCCCGGCAGCCGCAGGTCCGCGGCGACCGCGCGGGTGCCGGGCACCTCCCGCGGCGTCCGGCTGCTGACGACGACCCGCGCGCCCGCGCGCAGCAGCCCCTCGACCAGGGGCGCGCCCAGCCCGCCGCCCGCGCCCGTCACCAGCACCCGGGCCCCGTCCAGCGTCTCGTGGTGGTCCACGCCGCCACGCTGGCACGCTCAGCGCAGCTCGGCGACCGCGGACGAGCGGGCCACCACCTCCACCCGGGCGAACCGGGCCGGCACGAACGCCGTGAACGGCGGCACGGTGACCAGCACCAGCTCCACCCGGGCCGTGCGCCCGTCCGGCGTCCCGGTCCCCGCACCCACCACGACCCCCGGCAGGTCGGCGTGCGCGTCCAGGTGGTCCCGGGCGCTCGCGCGGACGGAGGCGTCGGTGAGCAGGACGTCGCCGCGGGCGTAGTAGCGGTCCTCGTCCAGGGCGTCGGCCGCGTCGCGGGCGCAGGCGTCGGCGAGGGCGTAGAGCCGCTTGCGCTGCAGGTGCACCGCCGAGGCCGACACCACGACCAGCACCAGGACCACCGCGAGCAGCCCGAAGGCCAGCGACAGCAGCGCGATGCGGCCCTCGTCGCGGGGAGCGCGGTCCACCCGCCGGCTCACGGGGCGAAGCGGTCGACGACGGCGACGCGGCGCACGCTGACGGGCACCTCCAGGGGCACGACGTCCCCGAGGAACGCCGGCACCAGCGGCAGGGCGACGTCGATCCGGACGGTCGCGGCCACCTCCCCCTCGGGGGTGCGGCACGGGTCGGCCGAGCAGCGGACGTCCAGGTCCGCCGCGGCCGGCGGCAGGCCCTGGTCGGTGACGGCGAGCGCGACGGCCTCCCGGACCCCGCCGTCGGCGGCACCGGTGGCGACGAGCCGGGCGGCCTGACCCGCCCCCGACTCCGCGGCGAACGTCGCCGCCTGGACGCGGCCGAGGGTCAGGACGAGGTAGGCGACCGGCACGAGCAGCAGCACCCCGACGGCGAGGAACTCCACAGCGGCACTGCCCTCGTCGGCGCGCCCGCCCCTCACGCAGCCGCCTCCACGAGCGCGTGCCCGCGGACGACGAGGGCCCGCGGGCCGAGGAACCCCAGCACCGGCAGCGGCGCCACCACCTCGACCTCGACGGCGGGGCGGCCGGCGACCGCGGTGCGGCGCGCGGTCACCTCCCGCGCGAACCGGGGCGAGAGGGAACCGGTCAGCAGCTCCCGGGTGCGGGCGGCGCCGTCGGCGGCGGAGCGGCCGCGCAGCGCGCCGAACCGGGCGCCCTCCCCGGCGCAGTCCGCGGCCGTCGCCCGCACGTGCTGCACGACGGCGAGCTGGACGACCGCGGCGAACAGCAGGCAGAGCAGACCGGCGACGGCGGCGAACTCCGCGACGGCCGACCCCTCGTCGCGCCGCGGGGTCACGACCGGGGTCACGACCGGGGTCACGACCGGGGTCACGACCGGGGTCACGACCGGGGTCACGACAGGGGTCACGACAGGGGTCACGACAGGGGTCACGACAGGGGTCACGACAGGGGTCACAACTGCCCGACGACCGCGTCCATGGCCGCGGTGAACAGGGCCGCCAGCCGGGGACCGGCGACGGCCCACAGCCCGACGACCAGGCCGGCGGTCATGATGGTGACCAGGACCCAGCCGGGCACGTCGCCGCGGTCGTCGTCGGCCAGTCCGGCCAGTGCGGTCAGGTGGTTCTTCAGGTCGTGCAGCACGGTGTCCTCCTGCGGTTCGGGTTTCTCGGGTTTCTCGGGGTTTCAAGTCGCCAGGTCCAGCTGGGCCAGACCCGGGTAGACGGCGAACACCACGACGGTGGGGAGGATCCCGAAGACGACGGGGACCATCATCCGGACCTCCTGCCGCCCCCCGGTCTCCACCAGCCGCCGGTGCTCGGCGTCGCGCGCGTCGGCGACCTGGGCGCGCAGCACGTCGGCGAGCGGGCTGCCCGCCTCGACCGCGACGCAGATCGCGTCGGCGAACCGGCTGAACGGCGGCACCTGCCAGCGGCCGGCCAGGTCCGACAGCGCGTCCAGCAGCGGCGTGCCGGTGCGGACGCGGCCGAGCGCGCCGCGCAGCCCGGCGCACAACGGCCCGTGGCCGGCGGCGACCCGTTCGAGGGCGGCGGCGACGTTCTCCCCCGCGGCGACCGACAGCGCCAGCAGCTCGGCGACGGCGGGCAGGTCCGCGACGAGTTCGCCGCGGCGGCGCCGCACCGCGCGGGCCAGCAGCTCGTCGCGGGCCAGGGCTCCGCCGGCGGCCCCGACGACCATGGCCGCGACGACCGCCACCGGGTTCGCCCCGGCCCCGGCCCACACCGCGACCAGGGCCGCGGCCGTCGCGCCGCAGGCCCACAGGACCTGCTGGGCGCGGTACCCGGGCAGGTCGACCGCGGTGTGGGGGGTCAGGACGGTGAGGCGTTCGGTGACGACGCGCCCCGACCCCAGGCGCTCCCCCACCGCGGCCGCGAGCGCCCGCAGCAGGTCCCGCGACCGGGTGCGCCGCGGCGCGAGGTACGGGACCACCCGCGCGGCCAGGGACGGTTCGCGGCGCCACGGCACGCCCGCCACCACGAGCGCCGCGCCGAACCCGGCGAGCAGGCCCGCCCACGCCCCGGCGTTCACGACAGCACCCGCCGGGGTTCGGGCAGCCGACCGAGCCGCAGCATCACCCGGTAGGAACCGGCCGACACCGCCGCCCCGGCGGCCAGGACCAGCGCGCCGGTGGTGTCGCCGTACGCGGCGAGCGTCCCGGGCCGGGTGGCGAGCAGCCCCAGCACGATCCACGGGGCGGCGACGGCCAGCCGGGCGGCCGAGACCGTCCAGCTCTGCCGGGCCCGCAGTTCCCCGCGGGTCCGGACGTCCTCGCGCAGGTACCCCGACAACGTCCGCAGGGTCGCGCCGAGGTCGCTGCCGCCGACCTGGCGGGTCATCCGCAGGGTGGCCGCGAGGCGGTCGAACACCGGGTCGGCCAGTTCGGCGCGGACCCGGTCGAGCTCGGTCTCGAACGCCCCGCTGGCGCGGTGGGCGGCGGCGAACCGGGCGAACGCGGGCCGGAACCGCTCCGGGCCGCGCACCGCGAGGGAGCACACGGCGTCCGGCAGCGCGGCCCCGGCGCGGACCGCGGCGGCGAGCGCGTCGACGGCGTCGGGCCACTGCGCGGCGGCGTCCTGGCGACGGCGCGCGACCCGCCCGCGGGCCAGTTCCACCGGCGCCCACGCCGCGGCGCACGCCGCGCCGAGACCGAGGACGGGCAGCCCGGTCAGGGCCGCGACGAGGACCCCCGCGACCAGCCCGGCGAGTACCAGGGCGGCCAGGAACACCGGCGACGGCACGTCGGCCCAGCCCGCGGCGTCGAGCAGGGTGCGCACCGGGCGCCGGGGCCGGCGGGTGCGGGCCGGGCGTTCCCAGCAGGACCACCACAGGCAGAAACCCCCGACCCCGACCAGCGCGCCGACCGCGACGCCGGTCACCGCGCCCCGCCCAGGAGCGCCCCGAGGTCGAAACCGGCGCGGGTGAAGCGTTCCCGGTGCGGCGGCCAGCCCGAACCGCGCACCAGCCGTCCGTCGCGGGTGCCGAACACCTCGGCCGTCTCCACGACCCCGCCCTCGCTGCGGCCGGTGACCGCGACGACCTCGCGCACCCGGCGGCGGCCGCCGGCGTCGAGCTCGGCGTGCACGACGAGGTCCAGGCTGGAGGCGACGGCCGGGACGACGAAACCGCTGGTGACGTTCTCCCCGGCCAGCAGCGGCAGCGTGCACATCTTGGCGACCGCGTCGGCCGCGGAGTTCGCGTGGACGGTCGCCGCGCCGGGCAGGCCGGAGTTCAGGGCGATGAGCAGGTCCAGGCTCTCGGCCTGCCGCACCTCGCCCACGACGAGGCGGTCCGGCCGCATCCGCAGCGCCTCCTTCACCAGGCGGCGCAACGGGATCTCCCCGCGCCCCTCCAGGTTCGGCTGGCGGCACTGCATGGCGACGACGTCGCGGTTGTGCAGCTGGAGCTCGAACACCTCTTCGCAGGTGATGATGCGCTGGTTCGCCGGGACCGAACTCAGCAGGCAGTTCAGCAGCGTCGTCTTCCCGGCCTGGGTGGCCCCGGACACCAGCAGGTTCAGCCCCGAGGCGACGGCCGCGGCGAGGAACCGCGCGGCCTCGGCGGTGAGCGACCCCAGGCCCACCAGGTCGTCGAGGTGGCGGGCGCGGGCGACGAACCGCCGCACGTTCACCGCCCAGTGGGCGCGGGTCACGTCCGGGATGACGACGTGCACCCGGGAACCGTCGGGCAGGCTGGCGTCGACGAACGGGCTGGACAGGTCGACCCGGCGGCCGGTGCTGGCCAGCATCCGCTCGACGAGCTCGGCGACGGTGTCCGCGTCGAGGATCGTGGTGGTGAGCTCGGCGACCCCGCCGCGCGCGACGAACACTTTGCCGGGTTCGTTGATCCAGATCTCCTCGACCTCGGGGTCGTCGAAGTACCGTTGCAGCGGACCGAAACCGGAGACGGCGGCGACGACCTCGCGGACGGTCCCGGCGCGGTCGGTGAGACCGGGCAGCGAACCGTCGAGGGACCGCAGGTCGTAGTCCAGGACGACGGCGTCGACCAGCGACCGCAGTTCCGCGGCGTCGCCGCGGAAACTCCCCGCGGCGATGCGGCGGCGGACCTGGGTCCGCACCTCGTCCTCGACCAGCTTCACGGCGTCCACCGCGCACCTCCCCTCGAACTCGTCGGCGGCGACGGTACGGGAACCGGCGGATCGGCGTTCGGGTGATGTGGACAACTCCCCGCGGGGCGCCGGGTGTGGACGACGCCGGTCCCGCGCCGGGTGATCCTGCCACGATCCGGCGGTGCCGTTCCGGATGACCGTGCTGGGGGTCGACGTGGAGATCGAGGTCCCGCCGGGAACCACCCTGGCGGCTCTCCGCGCCCGGTTCGAGGAGGTCACCGGCCCCTGGCCGGCGGACTGGGCATCGGTGTGGGAACTGGACGGGGAACCCCTGGCCGGGGCCGTCGTCGGGATGCCCCCGCTGCTGGCCGGGGCGGTCCTGCCCCCGTCCCCCGGGCCGGTCCCGGTCCCGCGCGGCGGGCTGGAGTTCTCCGTCGTGGCCGGCCCGCGGGCCGGTGCCCGGTTCCTGCTGCCGCCGGGGACCCACGTCCTGGGCCGGGAGGGCGCGGTGGCGGTGGCGGACCCGTCGGTGTCCCGCGCGCACGCCCGGTTCGACGTGGGCCGCGACGGGGCGACGGTGCGTGACCTCGGTTCGCTCAACGGGACCGACCTGCTGCACGCGGGCGGACGGACGGCCGTCCGCGACCCGGTGGACCTGCCGGCGGGAACCCTCGTCGCGGTCGGCGACACCGTCCTGCGCACCGGTCCGGTGCCCGTCGCGGCCGCGGTCGTGCGCCCCGACGCCGCCGGTCACCTGCTGCTGAACCGCCCCCCGCGCCTGCTGGGCGACGCGCCGCCGCAGCGGTGGCGCTGGCCCGTCCCCGAGCCCGCCCCGCAGGCCCCGGGGTTGCCGGTGCTCGCCCTGGTGGTCCCGCTCGCGGTGGCCGGGGTGCTGGCGGTGCTCTGGTCGCCGTTCTCGCTGCTGCTGGGCCTGGCCTCCCCCGTGGTGGCCGGCGGGCAGTGGTGGACGCAGCGCCGGCGGCACCGGGACCTGCTGGAGCGGCGGTCCGCGGACCTGACCGCGCAGCGGACCCGGGTCGGCGCGGAGGTCGGACGCGCCCTGCGGGGCGAGCACGACGTGCGGTCGGAGCGGCACCCGGACGCGGCGGCGCTGCTGGCCGCGGCGACCCGGCGGGGCGACCGGCTGTTCGCCCGGTCCCCCGGCGACCCGGACCACCTGACCGTGCGGGTGGGGCTGGGCGACCGGCCCGCGGCCTCCGCGACGGTCGAGGGTGAGGGGGCACCGTCCACGCTGCTGCGGGACGTCCCCGTCGTCGTGGACCTGCGCGAGGGCCCGGTGGGGGTGTGCGGGCCGGGCCCGGACGTCGCCGGGTGCGCCCGCTGGCTGCTGGCGCAGCTCGCCGCGCACCAGTCGCCGTCGGAGGTCGTGCTCGTCACCGGCCCGGACGCGGAGTGGGCCCGGTGGCTGCCGCACCACCGGCCCGCGCCGGACGGCGACGTGCTGGCCGCTCCGGTGGCGCACGTGCGGGCCCGCCGGGAGCGGCCCGGCGGCCCCGACGTGGTCGTCCTGCTGGACCCGGTGGGCTGGTGGCGGGAGGACCCGCGGCTGGCCGAGGTGCTCACCGACGGCCCGGCGCTGGGGGTGCACACCCTCTGCCTGGGTGCGCTCGTGGCCGACCTGCCCACCGAGTGCCGCACGGTCGTCGACCTGGCCGGCGGCGAGGTCCGGTCCGCGCAGGGGTCGGTGCCGTTCCGGACCGACCTGGTCGACGAGGGGTGGGCGGAGGGGTTCGCCCGCGCTCTCGCGCCGCTGCGGGACGCGGCGGGCGGGGCGGCGAGCGCCGTGCCCGCTGACGTGCGGCTGCTGGACCTCGTGGGGCCCTGCGCGGCGGCGGACCTGGTGGAGCGCTGGCACACCCCGGTCGCGGGGTTGCCCGCGGTGCTGGGGGCCGACGCGCAGGGGGCGGTCGGGGTGGACCTCGTGGTCGACGGCCCGCACGCGCTGCTGGCCGGGACGACGGGGTCGGGCAAGTCGGTGCTGCTGGCGACGCTGGTGACGTCCCTGGCCCTGGCGGTCCCGCCGGAGGGGCTGCAGTTCGTCCTGGTCGACTACAAGGGCGGTGCCGCGTTCGGGGAGTGCGTGCGGCTGCCGCACGTGGCCGGGCTGGTGACCGACCTGGACGACCGGCTCGCGGGCCGGGTGCTGCGCAGCCTGCGGGCGGAGGTGTCGCGGCGCGAGCGGGTGCTCGCGGCGGCGGGGGTGGCGGACGTGCGGGACCTGCCGGCGGGGACGGTGCCGCGGCTCGTCGTCGTCGTGGACGAGTTCCGGGTGCTGGTGCAGGAGGTCCCGGAGTTCGTCGACGGCCTGGTGCGGCTGGCCTCGGTGGGGCGGTCGCTGGGCGTGCACCTGGTCCTGGCCACCCAGCGGCCCGCGGGGGTGGTCTCGCCGGAGGTCCGGGCCAACACCGACCTGCGGGTCGCGCTGCGGGTGCAGGACCGCGCCGACGCCGAGGACGTGGTCGGGGACCCGCGGCCGGCGGGGTTCTCGGTGCCGGGGCGGGCCGTGGTGCGACGCAGCCGGTCCGGGTCCGAGGGGTTCGCGCAGGAGTTCCAGACCGCGCGGACCCGGGGGCCGGTGGCCGCGGGCGGTGCGCGGGTGCGCCCGGTGGGGACGGCCCCGGACCGCGAGGAGGTCGACGACCTGCCCGCGCTGGTGGACGCGGTGCGCGCGGCGGCCCGCGGCCGTCGCCTCCCGGCGGTCCCGTGGCTGCCGCCGCTGCCCGACGTGGTGCCCGCGGCGTCCTGCCGGTCGGAGCAGGGACTGGCCTGGGGGCTGCTGGACGTCCCGGACCGGCAGTGCCGCGAGGTCGCCGTCTGGGACCTCGACGCCGGGCAGCACCTGCTGGTCGCCGGGGGCGTGCGCAGCGGGCGGACGACCCTGCTGCGCCGGCTGGTCGTCGAGGCCGGTCACCGCGGCGGCGGGGAGGTCCACGTGCTGGACGCGGGGGGCGGGCTGCGGGACCTGGCCGGCACCGGGACGACCGGGTCGGTCGTGGCGCTGGCGGAGGTGTGGCGCGCGGGGCGGCTCGTCGAGCGGGTGCAGGCCGAGGTGGACCGCCGCCGGTCGGCGGGCCGGTGGCCCGGGCCGGTGCTGCTGGTGGTCGACGGCTGGGAGGCGTGGTCGGCGGCGCTGACGGCGGCGGACCCGGCCGTCGGCGTGGACGGGCTGCTGCGCCTGCTGCGGGAGGGCTCGGGGGTGGGGGTCCGGGTCGTCGTCGCCGGGGACAGGCAGGCCCTGACGGGCGCGGTCGCGGGGGCCGTCGGGTCGGTGGTGCTGCTGCGCACGGCCGACCGGGCCGACGCGGCGCTGGTCGGGCTGCGCCCGGCGGACCTGCCGCGGGCGGCCCCCGCCGGGCGCGGGGTCCTGGTCGTGGACGGGTGCGGGCGGGAGGTCCAGGTGGCGCTGCCGGCCGCGCCGGCGGTGGGCGCGCCGGGGGCCACGACGCTGGGGGTGGCGGCGCTGCCCGCGCGGGTCGAGGTCGAGCGCACGGGCACCGGTGCGGGGGGCACGGGCCTGCTGCTGGGTCGCGGCGGCGACGACGCCGGGCCGGTGCGGGTGGACCCGTCCCCGGTGCTGCTGGTGTGCGGTCCGGCGGGCAGCGGCCGCACCCAGGTGCTGCGGACGCTGGCCGCAGCGGTCGCCGATCCCGTCTGGGCGCGCGCGGTGGACGCGGGCACCCTGGCGGCGGCGCTGGCGGCGGGCCGCCTGGTGCTCGTCGACGACGTCTCCCGGCCGCTGCCCGCCGGGGTGGAGGACCTGCTGGTGGAGGCCCTGCGCGGGGGTGGCCCGCTGCGGCTGGTGGTGGCCGGGGAGGGCGCGGAACTGGTCGGCGGCTTCCGCGGGCTGCCGGCGCTGGCCCGGGCGTCGGCCCGCACGACGGTGCTGCTGGGGCGCGACGGGCGGGTCCCGGCGGAGGTGCTGTCGCGCCGGCCGGTGGCGGCACCGGGGCCGGGCCCGGGCGCCGGGTTCGTCGTGCGCGACGGGGTGTGGACGAGCGTGCGGGTCGGGGTGCCGCGGTGCGCGGTTACGGTGGCCCCGTGACCGCTGTCCCGAACCCCACCGCGACGTTGCGGGCCGCGACCGCGGCCGACGCCCCCGTGATCGCCGAGCTGGTGCGCGAGCTGGCGGAGTACGAGCGGGAGCCGCAGGCGGCGACGGCGCGGGCCGAGGACTTCGCCCGGGCGCTGGGGCCCGGCACGGGCATCGGGTGCGTGCTGGCCGAGGTGGCGGGGGACGACGGCGTCGAGGTCGCGGGGATGGCGTTGTGGTACACGACGTTCTCGACGTGGCAGGGCCGGCAGGGGATGTGGCTGGAGGACCTGTACGTGCGCCCGGCGCACCGGCGGGCGGGGATCGGGTCGGCGTTCTTCGCCGAGCTGGGGCGGATCTGCGCGCAGCGGGGGTTCGGCCGGCTGGAGTTCTCGGTCCTGGACTGGAACACCCCGGCCCACGCCTTCTACCGTGCACTGGGTGCTGCTCCCCAGGAGGGGTGGACCGTCTGGCGCGTCGACGGGGATCGGCTCGCGGCGCTGCCGGAAGCCACCTCGTCGTGACCGGTAGTGTTCACCCGTATACGTTGAGCTTCGAAGCTCCCCGTTCCGCCCGGCCCCGAGAGGACGCAGCCTCGTGACGACCCACACGACCGGCGACCCGACCGGCGACCCGGTCGCGGAGACCTCCACCGACCTGGTGGAGCTGCGGGTCCCCGCCGACCCGGCCTACCTGACCGTGGTGCGGACGGCCAGCGCCGGGCTCGCGGCCCGGCTCGACCTCACCCTCGACGAGATCGAGGACCTGCGGATCGCGGTCGACGAGGCCTGCACCCTGCTGCTGGGCCCCTCCCCCTCCGCCGACGAGCTGGTCGCCACGTTCCGCCTGGGGGACGGCACCCTCGAGGTCGAGGTCCGCGGCCCGGCCCGCGAGCTGCCCGAGCGGTCCAGCTTCGCGTGGGCCGTCCTGGAGGCCCTGGTGGGCGAGGTGTTCACCGGGACCTCCGCCACCGGCGCCTGGATCGTCCTGCGCCACAGCAAGACCACGGGAGCGCCGACGACGCTGGTCGCGGGCGTCGGGTGAACCGGACGTCGCGTCGCCCCCCGGCGCGGGACCTCCCGGCGGCGCGCGGTGGGGAGCACGACGCACCCGACCGCGACGAACCGGATCAGGAAGGACCCGGCCACGACGAACCCGACCAGGACGCCTCTCCGCCGGTCCCCGCACCGCTGAGCGCGCGCGACGCCGAGGACGCGCCCCTGCTGGCCCGGATGGCCGCCCTGCACCCCGGGGACCCGGAACGGTCGCGGCTGCGCGAGGAGCTCACCCGGCGGCACCTGCCGCTGGCCGAGCACCTGGCCAACCGCTTCCTGGGCCGGGGCGAGCCGCAGGACGACCTCGTCCAGGTCGCGACCATCGGCCTGCTCAAGGCGCTGGACCGCTTCGACCCCGCCCGCGGCGTCCCGTTCGGCGCGTACGCCGTGCCCACGATGCTCGGGGAGATCAAGCGGCACTTCCGCGACCGGGGCTGGGCGATGCGCGTCCCCCGTCGGGTCCAGGAGGCCGGCCGTCAGCTGGCCGACGCCCGCGAAGCCCTGACCCAGGAACTCGGCCGCGCACCGACCGTCACCGAGCTGGCGCAGCGGACGGGGCGGGAGACCGACGACGTCGTGGAGGTGCTGGAGTCGGCGAACGCCTACTCCACGCTCCCCCTGGACACCGGGTCGCCCACGTCGCCGGCCCTCGCGCTCGGCTCCGACGACGAGGCCCTGGGGAACGTCGAGAACCGCGAGGCGCTGCGGCCGCTGCTGGCGGCGCTGCCCGCGCGCGAGCGCCGCATCCTGGCCCTGCGCTTCGTCCGCGGGCTGTCCCAGGCGCAGATCGCCGCCGAGGTCGGGATCTCGCAGATGCACGTGTCCCGCCTGCTGAGCCGCACCCTCGCGCAGCTGCGCGAGGACCTCGGCGACGTCGACGGCGGGTAGACCTACCGCCCGACCTGCGCCGAGACCGACGGCAGGAACAGCCCGACGCCCACCGCGACGGCCGGCAGGACGAGGATCAGCCCGAGCAGCGGTGACCCGCCGCTGAAGGCCGGCAACCCGGCCGCGACCTGCAGCACCTGCCACACGACCAGCGGGGACCGGGCCCAGGCGGCGCGGCCCAGCAGCCCGCGGGCGCAGAACGCGATCGCCGCGGCGAACCCCACCGCCAGCACGACGACCGAGAGCACCGCGGCCGGGGCCCGGGACCCCTCGACGACGAGGCCGTGCACGAGGTAGGCCGCACCGGCCAGCAGCAGCAGCGCCTCGAAGCCCACGAGGGCGGCGATGACGGTGAGCAGTGGCGTGCGCGGGGATCCTGGCGCAGCCTTGGAGGTCGGGGCGGACGGCACGAGGAGCACGGTACGACGGGTCCGCGCCCGACCGCCCGGTGTCCCCCCTCCGGGGGCCATCACCCGGCGTGTCCGGCCGGGCGCGCCGTGAGATCGGGATGACGAGGAGGAGTCCAGCGTGTTACGACCGTGTGACGTACTCGACAGACCTTCTCGCCGATCGACCTGGTTGAACCCCTTGTGAAAGGACGCACGAAGTGTGACCCTTGATTCCGACGCGATCCCCGACACACGTCGTCACCTGGGAAGTTGCAGGTGATCGAGCATGTGTCCCGGCACCGCCGGCGTTGCCGGTGCTCAGGGATCCCGCGTGTCCATCTCGTTACGGCGGGGCAGACACGCGTGTCCTGAGACCGACCACACGCTAGAAGGAGTGGAACACCCATGGACTGGCGCCACACCGCCGCCTGCCTCGACGAAGACCCCGAGCTCTTCTTCCCCATCGGCAACACCGGCCCCGCGATCCTCCAGATCGAGGAGGCCAAGGCCGTCTGCCGCCGCTGCGACGTCGTCGACTCCTGCCTGAAGTGGGCGCTGGAGACCGGCCAGGACGCCGGCGTGTGGGGCGGGATGAGCGAGGACGAGCGTCGTGCGCTCAAGCGCCGCGCCGCCCGCGCCCGCCGCGCGAGCTGACCCGGCACCGCACCACGACGCCGGCGAGGCCCCCGACCACCAGGTCGGGGGCCTTCCTGCACGCCCTCAGTTGCGGACGCTGCCGATCTGGGCGGCGTCCCGCCGGACCCGCAGGTCCAGCCGGACCTCGGTCCCGCCGGCCTCGCTGGCCCCGAACTCCATGCGCCCGCGCAGCTCCCCCGCGACCAGCGACCGCACGATCTGCGTCCCGAGCCCGGAACTGCCGACCTGGAAGTCCTCCGGCAGCCCGACGCCGTCGTCGCTGACGACGACCTCGAGCCGGTCGTCGGCCGTGTGCTCGACCTTCACCACGACCGTGCCCGCCTTGTCGGAGCCGAAGCCGTGCTCGACGGCGTTGGTGACGAGCTCGGTCAGCACGAGCGCCAGGGCCGTCGCGTCCTCCTGGCGCAGTTCCCCGAAGCGGCCCTCGCGCACCGTCCGGACCCGCTCGGCGTTCTCCATCGCGACCTCGGCGGCCATCATGAGGCAGCGGTCGAGGACCTGGTCGAAGTCGACGTTCTCGTCGATCCCCTGCGACAGCGTCTCGTGCACGGTGGCGATGGTCGAGACGCGGCGCATGGCCTCCTGCAACGCCGAGCGCCCCTCCTCGGAGTGGATCCGGCGGGCCTGCAGGCGCAGCAGCGCCGCCACCGTCTGCAGGTTGTTCTTGACCCGGTGGTGCACCTCCCGGATCGTCGCGTCCTTCGTCATGAGCTCGCGCTCGCGGCGGCGCAGCTCGGACACGTCCCGCACCAGCAGCAGCGCGGCGATGCGGTTGGTGGCCCCGTTCTCCCTGCGGGTCAACGGGATCGCGCGCATCGACAGCGTCGCCGCCTCCGTCTCCAGGTCCGTCCGCCACGGCGCCCGCCCGGTCACCACCAGCGGCAGCGACTCGTCGACCGGCAGGTGGGACGCCGCCAGCGAGCTGGAGATCTCCGCCAGGTTCGCCCCGACCAGCTCGCCGATCAGGCCCGCGCGGTGGAACGCCGACAACGCGTTCGGGCTCGCGTACGTGACGACCCCCTCGGCGTCCAGCCGCAGCATCCCGTCGCCCACGCGCGGCGCCCCGCGGCGCGGGCCGGTCGGCGCGGCCGTCTGCGGGAAGTCACCGGCCGCGATCATCCGGGTCAGGTCGTCGGCGCACTTGACGTAGTTCAGCTCCAGCCGGCTCGGCGTGCGCGACGTCGCGAGGTTCGTGTGCCGGGCCAGGACGCCGAGGACCACGCCCTCGCGGACCACCGGGATCGTCTCCTCGCGCACGGGGACGTCGTCGTCCCACTCGGGGTCGCGCCCCCGCAGGCTGCGGGCCTCGTCGAACGTGGTGTCGACCTGCGGACGGCGGCCGCGTTCCAGCAGCGCCCCCACGACGTCGTCGTAGTGCACGGTCGGCCCGGTCGTGGGGCGGCAGTGCGCCACCGCCACGAAGTGCTGCCGGTCCGCGGTGGGCACCCACAGGACGAGGTCGGCGAAGGAGAGGTCGGAGATGAGCTGCCAGTCGCCGACGAGCAACCGCAACCACTCCGCCTCGGCGCCGTCGATCGCGGTCCGGGAGTGCAGCAGGTCCGACATGGTGGGCACCCGACGAGCCTACGGCCCACCCCCGCACCGCCGGGCGATCACCCCGCCCGCAGGACCGTCCGCAGCGCCCGCAGCCCCACCGACAGCGCCGCGAGGTCGCCGGCCCCCGGCTCCCCCTCCAGGTCGGTCATCGTCTGCTGCGCCCGCCGGACCGCCGGGGCGTGCGCGGTCTCCCAGGCCCGCACGGCCTCGGCCGCGTCCAGCGGCCGGCCGGTGGGGACCTCGGCCACGACGGCGGCCGTGAAGTCCCGCACGGCCGCGTACAGGTCGTCGCGCAGGGCCGCGCGGGCCAGCGACTGCCAGCGGTCGGTCCGCGGCAGCGCGGAGATCCCGCTCAGCACGGACTCGATCGAGTACCGGTGCGACAGCTCGTACCAGACGGCGGTGATCTCCTCGACCTCCCGGCCCGTCGCGTCGGCCACCTCCACCACGTCCAGCAGCGGGAACAGGGACAGCAGCGTCACCGTGCGCAGGGCCTCCTCGGCCGGGACGCCGCGGTCGGTGAACAAGGCCGCCTCGGCCTGCAGCGCGGCCGCGTCCTCCCCCCGGATCAGCCCCTCGCCGTCGGCCACCGCGGCCAAGCGGGGAGCCAGCCGGGCGACGGCCGGGCCGAAGCGGGCGATCTCGGCCGGGACGTCGACGCCCTCGGGCCGGGTGTGCAGCAGCCACCGCACCGAGCGGTCCAGCAGCCGCTGGTGCTCCTGCCGCAGCCGCGCCTGCGCGAACGCCTCGACCCGCCCGTCCAGGGCCTCGACGGCCGCGGCGCGCTCGGGCAGCCCGAACACCTGGGAGGCCACGACGAAGGCGCGCACCACGTCGGCCGGGTCGCTGCCGGTCTCCTCGGCCGCGCGGAACGCGAAGGTCAGCCCACCGGTCCCGACGACGTGGTTCACCAGCACCGTCGTGGCGATCTCGCGGCGCAGCGGGTGGTCGGTGAGGTGGTCGCCGAACCGCTCCCCGAGCTCGGCGGGGAAGTACCCGCGCAGCGTCTGCGCCACCCAGGCCTCGTCCGGCATCGAGCTGGCCAGGACCGCCCGGCCCAGGCTGATCTTGGCGTGCGCGAGCAGCACCGACAGCTCGGGCATGGTCAGCCCGGACCCTTCACGGGCACGCCGGTCCAGCTCGCTCGACGACGGCAGCGCCTCCAGCCGCCGGTCGACGTCCCCGGCGCGGACCAGCGCGTCCAGGAACCGCCGGTGCGCGGGCAGCAGCCCCGACGCGAAGCTCCCCTCGACGCTCAGCACGACGTTCTGCTCGTAGTTGTCCCGCAGGACCAGCCGCCCGACCTCCTCGGTCATCCGCAGCAGCGTCTGGTCCCGGTCGGCCGGGTCCAGCTGCCCCTGCGTCACGAGGTGGTCGAGCAGGATCTTGATGTTCACCTCGTGGTCGCTGCAGTCGACGCCGGCGGAGTTGTCGATGGCGTCGGTGTTCAGCTTCACGCCCTGACCGCCGTTGCCGGCCGTGGCGGCCTCGATGCGCCCGCGCTGGGTCAGGCCCAGGTTCCCGCCCTCGCCGACGACCTTGACCCGCAGGTCCCGGCCGTCGATGCGGATGGCGTCGTTGGCCTTGTCCCCGACGTCGGCGTGCGACTCGGTGGAGGCCTTCACGTACGTCCCGATGCCCCCGTTCCAGAACAGGTCCACGGGTGCGGCCAGGACCGCCTTGAGCAGGTCCACCGGCGACAGCGACCCGGTCGAGGGGTCCAGTCCGAGACGCTCGGCGACCTGCGGGCTGACCGGGATCGACTTCGCCGTCCGCGGGTACACCCCCCCGCCGGCGGAGATCAGCGAGGCGTCGTAGTCGGCCCACGACGAGCGCGGCAGCGCGAACAACCGGGCCCGTTCGGCGTGCGAGGCCGCCGGGTCGGGGTCGGGGTCGAGGAACACGTGCCGGTGGTCGAACGCCGCCACCAGCCGGATCCGCTGCGACAGCAGCATCCCGTTGCCGAACACGTCGCCGCTCATGTCCCCGACGCCGACGACGGTGAACGGCTCGGACTGGGTGTCGTGCCCGAGCTCGCGGAAGTGCCGCCGCACGCTCTCCCACGCCCCCCGCGCGGTGATGCCCATCGCCTTGTGGTCGTAGCCGACCGACCCGCCCGAGGCGAACGCGTCACCGAGCCAGAAACCCCGCGAGACGGCGATCTCGTTGGCGATGTCGGAGAACGACGCCGTGCCCTTGTCGGCCGCCACCACCAGGTAGGAGTCGTCCCCGTCGTAGCGCACGACGTCGGTCGGCGGCACCGTCGTGCGCACCGGCCGGCCGTCGGGCCCCTCGACGGTGCGCAGGTCGTCGGTGATGTCGAGCAGGCCGGAGATGAACGTCCGGTACGACGCGATCCCCTCGGCCCACCACGCGTCCCGGTCCACCGACGGGTCCGGCAGCTGCTTGGCGACGAAACCGCCCTTGGCGCCGGTGGGGACGATGACGGCGTTCTTCACGATCTGCGCCTTCACCAGCCCCAGCACCTCGGTGCGGAAGTCCTCGCGCCGGTCCGACCAGCGCAACCCGCCGCGGGCGACCTCCCCGAACCGCAGGTGCACGCCCTCCACGCGCGGGGAGTACACCCACACCTCGGCGTGCGGAGCGGGTTCGGGCATCCCCGCCACCAGGCGCGGCGCCAGCTTGAACGACAGGTACGGGTGCGGCTGCCCGTCCGGGCCGCGCTGGTACGCGTTGGTCCGCACGACGGCCTGCACCACCGACAGCAGCGCCCGCAGGATCCGGTCGGCGTCCAGGCTCGCGACCCCGTCCAGCGCGCCGCGGGTCTCCTCCTGCAGCGCGTCGACGAGCTCGGCGCGCTCGCTCTCGTGCCCGGGCCGGGTCGGGGCGAACCGCGCCTCGAACAGCCGCACCACGAGCCGGGTGATCCCGACGTCGTTCAGCAGGCAGTTCGCGACGTAGTCCAGCGAGTACGCCAGGCCGACCTGGCGCAGGTAGCGCACGAGCGCGCGGACCACGGCGACCTGGTTCCAGGTCAGCTGGCCGGCCAGGACGAGCCGGGCCAGCGAGTCGCTCTCGGCCCGTCCCGCCCACGCCGCCGCGAAGGCCTCGGTGAACCGGGTGCGCGCCGCGGCCGGGTCGGCGTCCAGCTGCCACACCTCGACGGGCAGCCGCAGCCCCACGTCGTCCACCCAGACCCGGCGGCCGTCCTCGCGGGTCAGCAGGTGCGGGCGCTCGTCGGTGACCTCCACGCCGAGGTCGGTCATCACCGGCAGCACCGCGCTGAGGGTGACGGGGCTGGTCCGGTAGCTGGTCAGGCGCCACGAGCGCGGCTGCTCGGGGTCCTCGCGCAGGTGCAGGGCGGGCTGGTCGCCCGACCCGCCCGCCAGCAGGTCCTCGGCCCGCTCGAGGTCGGCGACGGCGCGCTCGGCCGGCACCGAGGCGCGGTAGCCGTTGGGGATGCCCGCGGCCCACCGGCGGACCAGGGCCGCCCCGGCGTCGCCGGACCGCTGCCGGGCGGCGTCGACGACGTCGTCCTCCCAGGACCGCGCGGCCCGGGCGACGTCGGCCTCGAGCTGCGAGACGTCGACGTCGCTGAGCTCCTCGCCGGCGCGGGCGCGGACCACGACGTGCAGCCGCGCCAGCACCGACTCGGACACCCGCAGCGTGTGCTCGACCGACCCGCCGTCGAAGGCGTCCATGAGCAGCTGCTCGATGCGCGCCCCGACCCGCGTCGTGTACCGGTCGCGCGGCAGGTACACCAGGCACGACATGAAGCGGCGGTAGTCGTCGCGACGCAGGAACAACCGCGTGCGGCGACGCTCCTGCAACCGCAGCACCGCCAGCGCCGTCGCGAGGATGGACTCGACGTCGGACTGCAGCAGCTCGTCGCGCGGGAACGTCTCCAGGATGCTCAGCAGGTCCTTCGCGGAGTGCCCGCTGGAGCCGAAACCGGCCCGCTGCAGCACTTCGGCGACCTTCTCGGCCACCACCGGCACCCGCTTGACCGAGTCGGTGTACGCGACGGAGGTGAACAACCCGAGGAAGCGCAGCTCCCCCGTCACGGCGCCCCGAGCGTCGAACTTCTTCACCCCGACGTAGTCGAGGAAGGCCGGCCGGTGGACGGTCGCCTGCGCGTTGGCCTTCGTCACCACCAGGACCTGCGGTTCGGTGGCCTTGTCCCGCACCGGACCGGACAGCTTGCGCTCGCGCCCCCCGCGGCGGCCGGGGCGGTCGGCGAGCACGCCGAGCCCGGTCTCGGGCCGGGCCACCAGGACCATCTCCTCGGCGCCGTCCTCGCCCTGGGTCTGCAGGTCGTACTCGCGGTAGCCCAGGAACGTGAACCGGTCGTCGGCCATCCACCGCAGGAACCGCTCGGCGGTGCGCAGCTCCGCCTCGGGGATGCCCTTGGGCGGGTCGATCTGCAACGCGTCGGCGATCTGCAACGCCTTGGCGCGCATGGGCTGCCAGCCGTTCACGGCGGCGCGGACGTCGTCCAGGACGCTGCGCAGCTGCGCCAGCAGCTCCTCGTCGTCCCCGGCCGCGGAGTCGACCTCGATGCGGATCCACGACTCCGCCGGTTCCGAGGGCGGTGCGGTGCCGACGTCGTGCAGGTCCTCCAGCCGCCCCTCGGGCGAGCGGCGCGCCGCCAGCCGCGGGTGCACCAGCAGGTGGATCCCGCGCCCGGCGCGGGTCAGGGCCGCGGTGAGGCTGTCCACCAGGAACGGCATGTCGTCGGTGACGACCTCCAGGGTCGCGCGCCCCTCCCCCGCGCCCGAGGCGACGCCCTCGACCAGGCGCGCCAGCGTCGTCCCCGGGAGGCGCTGCGCGCCGCAGCGCACGTGCGAGGCGACGGCGGTGAGCAGCTCCGCGGGGTCGCGCTCGGCGAGGTCCTCGGGGGCGGTGTGCGCGTAGTAGTCCAGCAGCAGTCGTTCGACGGCCGTCCCGGACCGCAGCGCGTCGGGGATCCCCTCCCCCCAGGCCTCGTCACGAGTGGTCGACGCGGCTCGCACGAGCTCGCGGACGCTGCCGGCGGGGGCCGAGGTGGAGGTGGGCATCACTGCTCCGTGTCGCGGGTGGGTACGCCCGACCACCCTAGTGGCGATCACCGCCGCCGCGCAGGAGGACCGGGGGCCCGGGACCTACAGTGGCCCCGTGCCCGTCCAGTTCTCCGAGCGCGCTCAGCTGCCCGCCGACCCGGCCACCGTCTTCGGCGTGCTCGTCGACCCCGAGTTCCTGCGCGCCCGCGCGCGACGGTCCGAGGCCGTCGACCACACCGAGTCGGTGACGGCCGACGGGGACGTGACGGTGGTGTCCAGCTCCCGGACCGTCCGCACGGACGTCCTGCCCGCGGCGGCCGCCCGGTTCCTCGGCGCCACGGCCGTCGTCGAGCAGGTCGAGCGGTGGGAGCCGGCCGCCGCCGACGGCGGTCGCCGGGGCCGGCTCACGCTGACCGTCCGCTCCGCCCCGGTCGAGCTGGTCGCCACGGCGCTCCTGACCCCCGAGGGCACCGGGACGCAGCACGCGCTGGACGGCTCGCTGACCGTGCGCGTCCCCCTGCTGGGCGCCCAGGTCGAGCGGGCCGCCCTGCCCGGGCTGCTCCAGCTGATCCGCTCGGAGGTCGACCTCGCGCGGGAGTGGTCCTCCCGCTGAGGGTCAGGGACCGGCGACGAGCAGGAGGGGCAGCTCACCCGCGTCGTACCAGAGCAGGTCGTGCCCCTCGCACGCCTCCACCGTGAACCGGGCGTCCTCGTCCCCGGCGTCGGCCGCCGGCAACGCCGCGACGGCCGCTCGGACGTCGGGTTCGGCTTCGGCGTCGTCGACGTGGATGCTCGCCAGGTCCGCCAGCCGCAGCGGCACCGTCAGCCGCACCTGCGACCGCTCGGGCGCCGACCACGCGCCGCGCTCGACCTGCACCGCAGCGTCCGGGACGTCCAGCGCGAGCACGACGCGACGCGGGGCCTCCTGCGCGGTGAGCTGCCGCACCGACTGCTCCGCCGCGTCGGTCATGGCCACGTACTCCAGCTCCTCCTCCAGGTCACGAGGATCGGCGTCGGCGTAGTAGTCGCGCAGCGTCGGGGTGACGGCGTGGACGGTGACGGGTGCGGGCGCGAGCTCGCCGGAGTCGGCCAGGCGCGCCAGGGCGGTCAGGGTCGTCGGCCAGTACACCCGCACCGCTCAGCCCTCGCGGCCCGTCGAGGGGGCCGGGCCCGCGCCTTCGGTGTCGTCGGCGTCGTCCCAGTCCTCGTCGAACACGATGCCGTCGAGCTCGTCGAGGCGTTCGGCCGCGTCGGTCTCGCCGTCGCTGTCGGCCTCGGCGGCCTTGACCAGCCACTCGCGCGCCTCACCGTTGCGCCCCACGGAGATGAGCGCGTCGGCGTACGCGTACCAGAGACGGGCGCGCCAGGGGGCCCGGCTGTTGGTGCGCAGCTGCGGGACCTGCAGCGACACGACGGCCGCCTCGTGCTGGCCCAGGTCGTGCCGCGCGCCGGCGGCCACGATGAGCATCTCGACCTTGGCGGGGGTGTCCAGCCCGCCGACCTCCGGGGAGGAGGCCAGATCCAGGGCGCGTTCGGGACGGCCGAGGCCGCGTTCGCAGTCGGCCATGAGCGGCAGGTAGCTGTCGTCACCGGTCATCCGGCGCACGGTGCGCAGCTCGGCCAGCGCCTCCCGGAAGTGACCGGCCTTGTACGCCGCGATCCCGGCGGCCTCGCGGACGGCGGCGATGCGGCCACCCCGCTTCTGCGCGGCCAGGGCGTGCTGCCACGCCGCCTCGGCGTCGACGTCCACGAGCCGGCCGCTGGCGACGAGGTGACGGGCCACGAGGTCGGCGTTCTCCCCCGTCAGGCCCTGCAGCGCACGACGGACCTCCGGCGCGAGTTCCTTGCCGGTGATGTCGTCCGGGATGCGCGGGCCGGACGGACGCGGCGCCGGGCGGGTGTCCCGGCCCCGGTCAGGGCCGGCGGACCGGACCGGGCCGCGGTCGTCACGACGGGGACGGCCACCGGTGGCACCACGCTGCGGGCGCTCACGGACGGGCCGCTCAGGACGCGACCCACCCCGGGAGTCCGCACGCTGCGGCCGGTCCTCGCGGGGGCGGTCATCACGGGGCCGGTCATCACGGGGCCGGTCGCGGAACGACCGGTCCGGACGCGACCCACCCCGAGCAGCGCCACCCTGACCGCGGTCGTCCCGACGGTCGGGCCGACCCGCCCCGCGGGCGTCGTCGCGCTGAGGACGGCCCTGGCGCGGACGGTCGCCACCCGAGGAAGCCCGGGCCTCCCGGCGGGGCTCGCTCTGACGGTCGTCACGGGGACGGCTCACGCGCGGCCCCCGGTCCTCCCACGGACGGTCGTTCCGACGGGGTTGGTCGTCGCGGTAGCTGCGAGCCGGGCGCGCTTCGTCCCGCGCGCCGTCGCGTGCAGGACGGTCCTCGCGGTAGGGACGCTCTCCCCGCGGGGCGCTACCCCGGACGGATCGGCTCGGGCGCTGGCTGTCGCCGGCCGCGGACGCACCACGCGGCCGGTCGCGCTCGTACCGGTTGCCGCCCCCAGCGCGGCCACCGTTGGCCGTACCGTCGGCACGACGAGGACGGTCGGGGCGGGAGCCCGCGGAGTCTCGGCCGGCACCCGTCGGACGACGGTCACCGTTGCCGCGACCTCGTGCACCTGGTTCTGCCATGTCCATCTCCCACCTGCCGCGCTGAGCGCGGTTGTCCTCGTCACTGTTCACGTTGAGCTCGACGCGCGAGCGGTCCAGCGTCTCACGAAAGAGGCCGGACATGCGTGTAGGGGAGCAGTGCCCTCCGAAGAGGTACTACTCCCCTACACGATCTCACTACACAAGAGTGAGTGGCCGGCGGTGACCTACTCTCCCACCCAGTCTCCCGGGCAGTACCATCGGCGCTGGTGGGCTTAGCTTCCGGGTTCGGAATGAGACCGGGCGTTTCCCCACCGCTATGACCACCGGA